>JALOTE010000129.1 GCA_025458045.1 Rhizobiaceae bacterium | reverse complement strand
CAGATCAATGCGCCATCACAGTCTGGCGCTAAGCTCGATCCATTCCGCCAATTCAAAGACGCATGGGGCTGCCCATGCGACAGGCACGGAGGATCGACGCATGTTCACATCCATCCTTGTCGCGACCGACGGGTCCGACCATGCAGCACAGGCCGTGGCGATCGCGTCGGGCATCGCAACGATGTCGGGCGCGAAATTGACGCTTGTCACCGTGCCGCAGCCGGCGGTGGACCCGGTGCTTGTCGGCTACACGACGGTGCCCATCCCTCTCAGCCGCGAAGAGCTTGAAAAGCAGGGGGCTGAACTCCTGACGAAGGCCGCCGACGCATTGCCGGAGGCCCAGCGCGACACTGCGGCCCAGAAAGTGCTGTTCGGTGATCCGGCGCATGCCATCGTCGAGGAAGGGATTGCTCAGGGTGCCGATCTCATCGTGCTCGGCCGCCGCGGACTTGGGCGGCTGACCGGGCTGCTGATCGGCTCCACCTCGACCAAGGTCAACCAGCTTGCGCCCTGCCCGGTGCTGACCGTGAAATAGCACCGGTTCATCTTTGTGTTTTGACGGAATCATCGAAACACAGAGACGACCGAAACCGCCATCTTGGCGCATGCTGTCTCCGACTGACTGGCTTCCAGCTGGTCGCTGCACGCTCGGCCCGCGCTTGCCCCTCACTCAACCACGGTTTCAGCAAGTTCGGCTGCATAGTCGATCATTTCGTGGCACAGGATGAGGCGCGGGCCTTCAGGATCGTAGAAGGCGTTGGCTTCGCCGCACGCCTGCGCCACGATTTCCAGCTCGACGGGCCAATCATAGGTCCGGTCCAGCCAATCGGTGATTTCCTCCAGCACGCCCGCGTCCGCGATCCATGCGCGCGCGGTTTCCGACGCGCCTTTCAAATCGATCCTGAGCGCGACCATGCCCTGCGGCTCGGCCTCGTCTTCGCGTTTCGCGCCATCCAGCAAACTGCTCCATCCGTCCAGAACCTGCGTGGAGTCAGCCTCGCAGGTTTCCAGCCGGTCGTCGGGCAGTTCCACCTCGCGCGCCACCTCTTCAAACGATTCGCCATCATAGCCATAGGCATGGCAGATGATGCGGTATGCGCGCTGGATATCGAGGTCATGCTCGCCGAAATAGACCGGTTCGTCGCCGGTCTCGACCATCAGGTCATGCATGGCAAACCATGCCGCCGCCGCATCGACCAAAATCGGAAGGGGTTCCTCATAGGTTTCCAGAACCGTGAGGGTGGCGAAACCATCCACGGCATCCTCCTCCTGGCCGAGCACCGGCAACTCGAACTGGCCGATCAAGGCGTGTCCGGCCTCATGATGCATGATGTGGATGAGCGTGTTGGACACAAACTGGAAAATCTCGTCCTCACGGCTTTCCGAAGCGGATGCGACGGACATCTGCCAAAACCAGACGGCCGCCACCGCCACGCGCCATACCATCCCACACCGCCTGATCACCGCCACACCGTCCTGCCTGCGTGTCTCTCTGCCGCCTGATGGAAGCCGCGACGCCAATTTCTGCCCGATGGACATGGTTGTAAAGATCGGCATTTTCTGGAAAGGCCGTTCGACAGGACAGCAATCCTGCCATGTTCGATTTCAGGCGGCTAAACTGCCGCCAAAGGCCCGAGGCGGAAAGGAGGCACAGCATGACCGAGTTCCTCCTTTTCCTGGTGATCGGGTTCTTCGCCCAGGCCGTCGACGGCGCGCTTGGCATGGCCTATGGCGTGATTTCTTCGACCGTGCTGATTGCCACCGGCGTTCCACCCGCACAGGCCTCCGCGGCCATCCACGCCGCGGAGATGTTCACGACAGCGGCGGCCGGATCCTCGCACCTGTATCACCGCAATGTGGATTGGCGGCTGTTCTGGCGGCTTGCCCCGTTCGGCGTCATCGGCGGCTGCCTTGGCGCCTATGTGCTGACCTCAATTGACGCATCGGCCGCGCGCCCCATCGTGACGGTCTATCTCGGGGTGATCGGCATCTATCTTCTCCTGCGGTCCATCCGGCCCATTCCGGCAAAGCCGGTGCCGGCAAAGCTCGTCGCGCCATTGGGCCTGACCGGCGGGTTCCTCGATGCGGCCGGCGGAGGAGGTTGGGGGCCCATTGTCACGACCGGCCTGCTCGGAGCTGGCGGCGCGCCGCGCTACGTGATCGGCACGGTCAGCATTTCGGAATTCCTGATCACGACCTCGGTGTCGCTCACTTTCCTGATCGCAATTCTCACCGGGCATTGGGAAGAGGCGGAAGGCCTGCATGACATGCTGGTGCCGGTGGCCGGGCTGATCGTCGGTGGTTTGTTTGCAGCGCCTCTGGCTGCGATTTTTGTCAAGAATATCGGCCAGACATTGCTGCTGCGCCTCGTCGGCACGCTGATCGTGCTGATCGCCGTGTTTCAGGCAGGCCGCTTGTTTGGCTGGTGGTGACGCGCGACCGGGTCACTCCGGGATGCGGCTTGCAAGGATCTTGTCGATGCGCCGACCGTCCATGTCGACGATCTCGTAGCGCCAGCCGCCGTCCTCGACGACGTCGCCGGTCGCGGGAACACGCTCGAACAGGTTGAGCAGGAAGCCTGCAGCGGTGTCATAGGCCCGCCGCTCCGGCAGCTTGATGCGCAAGCGTTCGGCCATCTCGTCGGCAGGCATCCAACCCGCGATCAGCCAAGACCCGTCAGCGCGCTGCACCGCCTCCGGTTCGCCTTCGTCGGCATCGGCATGGAACTCTCCGGCAATGGCGTCCAAAATGTCGGCGCGAGTGACCATGCCTTCAAAATGGCCGAACTCATCGACGACAAGCGCAATCGGCAGCGCCGATTTCTGCAAGGTTTCCAGCGCGCCCAGCGCATCCACCGTGTCGGGGATGACGGGGGCTTCGCGGATGACCGATCTCAGATCGAGCTTCCGTGAATTGAGCACCATGCGCAAAGCATCTGCGGCAAGCACGATTCCCAGCACGTCATCTGGATCACCGGAGTGAACCGGCGCGGCCGAATAGCCCATCGCCGCGAAGTGACCGCGCAGTTCGGCCTCGTCCCAGGATGCGTCGATCATGTCGATGTCCGCACGCGGCGTCATGACGGCGCGCACCGTGCGGTCGCCGAGGCGCATGACGCCGGCGATCATTTCCTGTTCGGCGGTTTCAATCACGCCGGCATTCTCCGCCTCCGCCACGATGGAGCGGATTTCCTCATCCGTCACCGCGGGTTCATCACCGGCGCGGATGCCAAACAGGCGCAGCAGCAAAGCCGTTGTCGAATCCAACAGCCAGACGACAGGGGCGGCCGCGCGCGACAAGAGGCGCATGCCGGGGGCCACCGCGCACGCGATCCCCTCGGGATTGCGCAGCGCGATATGCTTGGGAACCAGTTCGCCAATGATGACCGAAAGGAAGGTGATCGCACCGATGACAAGGCCGAAGCCAAGCGGCGATGCCAAATCATCATCAATGCCGATGCCGGTGAAGAAGGCCGTCAGGCGGCCGCCGAGGGCCGCGCCTGAAAATGCGCCTGCGAGCACGCCGACAAGCGTGATGCCAATTTGAACAGTCGACAGGAACCGCCCCGGTTCTTCGGCCAGCGCCAATGCGGCCCGCGCGCCGGATCGGCCGTCTTCGACCATCATGCGCAGCCGCGCCTTGCGCGACGACACCACGGCCAGTTCCGACAGCGCGAAGACGCCGTTCAGAAGGATAAGGAAAAACGCAATGAGCAGGTCTGTCATTTGACTTTGGGCCGCATTCTTGTCTGCGATCACACAAGCGGGCCTTGATGGCCAAGCGGCTAAACTCCAGTTCTCACGAGGAAGATAGACATGCCGCGCCATTTCACAAGGTGCGCCAGCCGAGTGGGAAAGACCAACGCAATGCAGAATGCCACCGCCCTCCCGCACATCATTGAAAATGTGCGGGACTATCCGCGACCGCCGCGGCTCGAGCCGTTCCCCCGTCCCATTTCCGCGCGGCTTGGCGGTGTCGAGATCGTCAACACGCGGGCGGCGTGGCGCGTGTTGGAAACCTTCCATGCGCCGACATATTACCTGCCGCCGGACGCCTTCGCCGCAGGTGTGCTGGTGCCGGCGCAGGGCGGCTCCACTTGCGAATGGAAGGGCCGCGCCCGCTATTTCGACCTTGTTGCAGGCGGCAAGCGCGCGTCACGCGCTGCATGGGCCTATGACGACCCGACACCGGACTTCCGGCCGATCGCGGGCTTTGTCGCGTTCTACGCCTTCGCCGTCGATGAGGTGACAGTGGATGGCGAGCCCGCCATGCCGCAGCCGGGCAACTTCTATGGCGGCTGGGTCAATTCATGGATCACCGGCCCGATCAAGGGCGCGCCCGGCACGACGCACTGGTGACATTCTATTGTCAAATTTTGGTTGACAATAAGTCGGTCAAAATCGCGTATTCGTCGAACGTCTATTGGCTTATGTCCCCCTTGGCACAAACGGAGGGACTTCCATGCCAAATGCACTTTCGCTTCTTCTCGGCCGCGCGCTTCTCGCAGCCGTGTTCATCCCCGCTGGTCTGCAAAAGCTGATGGGCGGCATTGACGGCACGGCGGGCATGATCGCCGGTGCGGGCCTGCCTGCCGCGACCGCGCTGGCCTGGGCGGCTGCCATTTTCGAGATCGTTGCCGGTCTCGCCGTGCTGGTCGGCTTTCAGACACGCATCGCGTCCGTCTTGCTGGCGGCCTTCTGTCTGTTCACCGCATTCATGTTCCACAATGGGCCGATCACCATGCCGGATTTCCCGGACGCGGCAAACGGAATGCTGACACTGTTCAACCAGATCATGATGTTCAAGAATATCGGCCTCGCCGGCGGCTTCCTGGTGCTGGCCGGAGCAGGCGCCGGCGCGTGGTCGCTTGACGCGCGGGGCGCAAAAGCCTGATTTCAGGCGCGGTTCAACAGCGCGGCAAGGGAGGCGGCTTCGGCCGCCTCTTTCGCGTTGAGGCCCACGCGCTGAACGAGGCAGGCCTGCGACTGCAGGATCACGCCATCGGCGAGGATGCGCAAGCCGTTGGCGCGCAATGTTTCGCCGGTGGAGGTGATGTCGACAATGATATCGGCGGCACCGGATGCAGGGGCGCCTTCGGTCGCGCCGAGGCTTTCGACGATGCGATAGGCCTGCACGCCATGGGTGCGGGTGAAGAAATCCTGCGTCAGCCGCCAGTATTTGGTGGCGATGCGCAGCCGCCGCCCGTGCCGGGCGCGGAAGCCTGCCGCGACATCATTGAGGTCTTCCATCGTTTCGACATCGTGCCAGACATGCGGCACCGCGACCACGACATCGGCACGGCCGAAACCGAGCGGAGCGGCGATCATCACGCGCGCGGCCCAATCGGGGATCGTCTCCCGCACGAGGTCCTCACCGGTCACGCCGCAATCGACGGTTCCGCTTGCCAGTTCGCGCGCGATTTCCGAGGCGGAAAGAAACGCCACATCGGCGTCCACGGCACCGTGCATCTGCCCGCGATAGGACCGCCCGGCCCCCGTCTGCTCGACCACGCAGCCGATCGCGGCCAGACGTGCGATCGCATCATCCTTGAGGCGGCCCTTGGAGGGAAGCGCGAGCGTGATCATGAGGATGGCCGCCCTGCTGCCGCCTGCACCCGGTCGAGCCACAGCGAGAAGCCGACACCGGGAATGGGTCTTGCCGCGCCTAGCAAGGTCAGCAGCCGGTCATAGCGACCGCCGCCTGCCAGCGGCAGCGTCCCGCCCGGCGCGAACGCCTCGAATTGCATGGACGAGTAGTAATCGAGCGGGCGGCCAAAGGCGGCGGAAAAGCGTATTCTCGTCACATCCACACCGGCATCCCTGATTGCTTTCAGCCGCGCGGCGAAGGCGTCCCGCGCGCCATCCAGATGCAGCCGGTGCGCCCTTGCAAAGGCGTCTATCGCATCGAGGGATGCGCCGAGATTCGCCTCCATCTTCAGCCACAACGCGATTACTGCGCGGGCCGATGCGCTGACCCCGCCTTGCGCCAGCGCCCGCTTTTCTAGGATGCGTTCGGCGATGTCCTCCGGCGTGCGGCCGCCCGCTTCAAGCAGGCCCGCCGCCTCCATCTCCGGCTCCAGCGCGGCAATGAGGGCGGCGCGGTTCATGCCGGCAAACCGGTCCGACGTGGCCACCGGCGCGCCCATGCTTTTCAATGCGGCGTCAAGCTTCGCTGCATCGCCAAAGAAGCGCAGAAGCCGCGCCGCCCAGACATCCGGCAGTTTCAGCGCCTTGAGCAACGCGCCAAACAAGGCCTCGTCACCCAGCATCACGCGCGGTTGCAGGCCAGGGGCCAGCGCGGCGATCAGTGCCAGCGCATCGGCCAGCGAGCGCGCATCGGCCGCCGCGTGGTCGGCGTCGCCGAGATCCTCGATGCCCGCCTGCACGAATTCATTGGCGCCTGCCGGCCCGTCCTGCCGCTTCTGGCGGAACACCGGGCCGCAATAGCCGTAACGTGCCGGCGTGTCGGCGGCACTGGCAATATGGTGGCGGCAGACGGGGATGGTGAATTCGGGCCGCAGGCACAATGTCTCGCCCGTCTCGCCTTCGGAGAGGAAGATGCGGCGGCGCAACGCCTCGCCTGCCGTATCCAGAAACGGGTCCGCCGGTTGCAGCATCGGGATCACCGGCAGCGCGAGGGCGCGCTGCTCGAGGAAGGCAAGCGTACGGGAAGCGAGATCAGGCATGGGCGGGCTTCTACGGCGCGCGACCGAGACCGGCAACCCGAATGATGTGGGTGCATACATCGTCCATGGTTGAAATCAGATCATGGTTCCAGAACCGCAGCACATGCCACCCCAAGCGTTCCAAGGCTTGGGTGCGGGCCGCATCTTGCCGTTCAGCGGCATCATTGGCGTGTGTCTCGCCATCCACTTCAACAATCAGGCGGTGCGCCGGGCAGGCGAAGTCCACGATAAAGCCGGCAATCGGCATTTGGCGACGAAACTTCAGCCCCATCAGGCGGCCGGCACGCAGTTCGTTCCACAGCTTCAATTCCGCATGCGTCATCTCCCGACGCATCGCTTTGGCGCGGATGCGGTTGACGGGAGGCACAGGATGGTGCGGCACGGAAAGCCCCTCTCTGTCACCGCAAGCGGCGACATCTCTCTCCCAAGGGGAGAGATTGGAGGTTC
>JALOTE010000128.1 GCA_025458045.1 Rhizobiaceae bacterium | reverse complement strand
TAGCAGCTCATGCCGATGCCGCGCAGCTTGCCGCGCGATGCGGCCTCCGCCTTGCGGGCCGGGAAGCCATCCCAGTCGGCGTCTTTCATCGCCGCCGAAATCGAGGCTTCGTAGTCGCCGGTGTCAGTCTCCATCGTGCGTTCCAGCAGGTAGGTCGCCTCGGGGCGGCCCGCACCGCGATAGGCGTCCACAGGCGCGGTGTTGGTGTAGACCGTGCGCACATTGGCGTGGATGAGCGGGATGTCATACTGGCCGGACAGCAGCGTCGCGTAGAGATAGGTCGGCACCGACGACGAGAAGAGCGACATGTAGGCGCCGAGATTGGCGACGGTGTCGACCTTGAGGCCGACGATCTTGTTGTTCTTGTCGAAGGCCATTTCCACTTCGGTCTCATGGTCGCGGCCATGGGCGTCGGTGAGGAAGCTCTCGGTGCGGTCGGCCACCCATTTGACCGGCACGCCTGTGCGCTTGGAAGCCCACAGGCACACGATCTCTTCGGGATAGATGTAGATTTTCGAGCCGAAACCGCCGCCGACATCCGGCGCGATGACGCGCAGCTTGTTTTCAGGCGCGACATTGTAGAACGCCGACAGGACAAGGCGCGCCACATGCGGGTTCTGCGAGGTGGTCCAGAGCGTGAAGTGGTCTTCCGCCTTGTCATAGACGCCAAGCGCCGCGCGCGGCTCCATCGCGTTGGGAACCAGCCTGTTGTTGCGGATTTTCATCCGCGTCACATGGGCGGCGCCCTTGATGGCCGCCTCGACATCCCCAAGCTTGGAGCCGATCTCCCAATCATAGATGAGGTTGCCCGGAGCTTCCGGGTGGAGTTGCGGCGCGCCCGGCTTCAGGGCGTCAACCGCATGGATCACGGCTGGCAGTTCCTTATAGCTGACCTCCACGGCCTCGGCGGCATCCTTCGCCTGGTTGCGGGTTTCAGCAATGACGACGGCAACCGCGTCACCGACATAGCGCACCGTGTCGGTGGCGATCGGCGACCAAGCGCCCATCTTCATCGGCGAACCATCCTTGGAATGGATCATCCAGCCGCAGATCAGATTGCCGATGCCGTCGCCCTTCAACTGCGGGCCGGTGAGAACCGCGATGACGCCCGGCATTTTCTCGGCGGTCTTGACGTTGATCTTCTTGATTGTCGCATGCGCGTGCGGCGAACGCACGAAAATCGCATGCTTCATTCCCGGCACCACCATGTCATCGGTGTAGCGGCCGGCGCCGGTGATGAAACGCTTGTCTTCCTTGCGCGCCACGCGGGCGCCTATGCCTTCCATACCCATCTGGGTTCTCCTCCAGGGAAATTCTCAAGACATTGAAAAAGGCGAGTAGCGAGTAGCGGGTCTGGAAGACTATTCGCTATTCGCAACTCCCAACTCGCACCTGCTCACTCAGCAGCCACTTTCAGCCCGTGCATTTTCGCATTGGCGTCGAGCACGGCCTTGACGATGTTGTGGTAGCCGGTGCAGCGGCAGATATTGCCTTCGAGTTCGGCGCGCACGGTCGCCTCGTCCAGCTTGCCCTTGTGCTTGGCGATCATGTCAACAGCAGCCATGATCATGCCCGGCGTGCAGAAGCCGCATTGCAGGCCGTGATGCTCCTTGAAGGCCGCCTGGACGGGATGGAGTTCGCCGCCCTTGGCGAGACCCTCGATCGTGGTCACGGACGAGCCCGACGCCTGCACCGCAAGCATTGTGCAGCTCTTCACCGCCCGCCCGTCGACATGCACGACGCAGGCCCCGCATTGCGACGTGTCGCAGCCGATATGCGTGCCGGTGAGGCCTACATCCTCACGCAGGAAGTTGACGAGCAGCGTGCGGTCGTCCGCGTCCTTGACGACGGCGCGACCGTTCACGGTCATTTCAATGCGAGCCATATGGATCCTCCCAAATCCGATGACCAAGCGCGCATGCGCGAGGCATCGCCAACGTCGGATCATGCGCAGCCGCCTTTGACTTGTCCATTCTGGAATCAGAACAAATCGAAACAGCTTCTCGGCAGCGGCGTAGTGTTTTGGTCTAATGTGCAATGCAACATGAGCCATGCCGGCCGTGCAGACCCTTCAAGCCCGCGATCGGCATCGCGCTGGCAACCGGTGGAGGGGACCGGGGATCGTTGAAGTCTCAGCGTGTCGGCTTCGGCGTTTCGCCGCGGTAGTCATAGAAGCCGCGTCCGGTCTTGCGGCCAAGCCAGCCCGCCTCGACATATTTCACCAAAAGCGGGCAGGGGCGGTATTTGGAATCCGACAGCCCGTCATGCAGCACCTGCATGATCGACAGGCACGTGTCGAGGCCAATGAAATCGGCAAGCTGGAGCGGCCCCATCGGATGGTTCGCGCCAAGCTTCATTGCCGTGTCGATTGCCTCCACCGAGCCCACGCCTTCATAAAGCGTGTAGATCGCCTCATTGATCATCGGCAGCAAAATGCGGTTGACGATGAAGGCCGGGAAATCTTCCGACAGCGTGACGGTCTTTCCGAGCGATTCCGCAAAATCGCGCGCCGTGCGGTACGTGTCGTCAGTCGTGGCGATGCCGCGCACAATCTCGATCAGCTTCATCACCGGCACCGGGTTCATGAAGTGGATGCCGATGAACTGCTCCGGCCGGTCGGTTGCCGCGGCAAGGCGCGTCACGGAGATGGAGGAGGTGTTGGTGGCCAGCAGCGCATCCGGTTTGATCACGGCGCAGAGGTCGTTGAAGATTTTCCGCTTGACGCCCTCGTTTTCCGAGGCGGCCTCGATGACGAGGTCGCACGTGGCAAGCGCCTGCAGCGTTTCGGCGAAGCCGAGCCGCCCGAGCGCCGCATCCCTGTCGGCGGCGCCCATCTTGCCTGCGGCAACCAGCTTGTCATAGCGCGCGGCGATGACGGCAGAGGCTTTGGCCAAGGCCGCGGAAGACGCGTCCGTCAGCGTGACATCGAACCCGGCCGCAGCACAAACCTGGGCAATGCCGCCACCCATCTGCCCGGCGCCCACGATGCCGACCGATCGAACCTGCCCCATGGTCTCACCCGTTTGTTGTGCGCCCGCCTTGTCGGGCGTGACGATCTTTGTTGCAGCGCACAATAAAGCGCCGACGGACGATTGTCCACCGGCGCTTTGGACTCACATCAAAAGCGACACGCCGCCGCGGCGCGGGGGGTCAGACGGCCTTCTTCAATTCGGGCAGCGCCTCGAACAGGTCGGCGACAAGTCCGTAGTCGGCCACCTGGAAGATCGGCGCTTCCTCATCCTTGTTGATCGCCACGATCACCTTGCTGTCCTTCATTCCGGCCAGATGCTGGATCGCGCCTGAAATGCCGCACGCGATGTAAAGGTCGGGCGCAACGACCTTGCCCGTCTGTCCGACCTGCCAGTCATTGGGCGCATAGCCCGCATCGACCGCGGCGCGCGACGCGCCGACGGCGGCGCCCAGCGCGTCGGCAACCGGCAGCATGACCTCCTCGAATTTCTCCTTGGAGCCGAGCGCGCGACCGCCCGAGATGACGATTTTCGCCGATGTCAGTTCCGGCCGGTCATTCTTGGCGATTTCGTTTTTCAGGAACGCCGAAACGCCGGGGTTGGCCGCCGCCGCCACGGCCTCCACAGGCGCTGACCCGCCTGCAGGAGCGGCAGGAAAGGACGCCGTGCGCACCGTGATCACGCGCTTGCCATCGGTCGACTGAACCGTCTGGATGGCGTTGCCGGCGTAGATCGGCCGCTTGAACGTGTCAGCCGAAACGACTTCGACGATGTCCGAAAGCTGCATGACATCGAGCAATGCGGCCACGCGCGGCATGATGTTCTTGGCCGACGCCGTGGAAGCGGCCATGATGGTGGTGTAGCCGCCGGCCAGCGAAACGATCAGCGCCGCCACCGTTTCCGCAAGCTGCGCGCCGAGCGACGCATCATCGGCCAGCAGCACCTTGGAGACGCCGCCCAGTTTCGCGGCCGCTTCAGCCACGGGTTTCGCGCCATGGCCGGCAACCAGCACATGCACGTCGCCGCCGATGTTCAGCGCGGCCGAGAGCGCTTTCGCCGTCTGTTCGGACAGGGTTGCATTGTCATGTTCAGCGAGAAGAAGAATGGCCATGTGTCGTGCTCCTCACATCACGCCGGCTTCGGCTTTGAGCTTTTCAACCAGTTCGGCAACCGTCTTCACCTTGACGCCGGCCTTGCGCTTGTCCGGCTCCTCGGTCTTCAAGACCTTGAGGCGCGGGCTGATATCGACGCCATAATCGGCGGGCGTCTTTTCATCGAGCGGCTTCTTCTTCGCCTTCATGATGTTGGGCAGCGAGGCATAGCGCGGCTCGTTCAGGCGCAGGTCGGTTGTCACGACGGCGGGCAGTTTCAGTTCCACCGTCTGCAAGCCGCCATCGACTTCCCGGGTCACATGGGCGACCGTCCCGTCGATCACGATCTTGGAGGCAAACGTGCCCTGCGCCCAGCCGAGCAATGCGGCGAGCATCTGGCCGGTCTGGTTGGCGTCATCGTCGATCGCCTGCTTGCCCGCGATGACGAGGCCGGGGGCCTCGTCAGCGATCACGGCCTTGAGCAATTTGGCGACGGCGAGCGGCTCGACCAGATCATCGGTCTTGATCAGGATGCCACGGTCGGCCCCCATGGCGAGTGCGGTGCGGATCGTCTCCTGCGCCTGCGCCGGGCCAATGGAAACGGCGATGATTTCCTCGGCCTTGCCCGCTTCCTTGATGCGCAGCGCTTCCTCGACCGCGATCTCGTCAAACGGGTTCATCGACATTTTCACATTGGCAAGCTCCACGCCGGAACCGTCCGGCTTGACGCGGATCTTCACGTTGTAATCCACAACGCGCTTGACCGGCACGATGATCTTCATCTCGTTTCGTTCCCCATGGTACGCGCTCCTTTCGGAGCCCTGTTTCGGGCAGGTGGCAATCATGCGGCCTTGGGCGCGCGAAGTCCACCGCCGCAACGTCGCGGCAAGGCATGTGCAGGCCGCGCGAAAGCCAGCGATGCGGTTTCACGCCCATGCCGCTTCTTCAAATGCGGATAGCGATTATTGACGTTTACGTCAATGTCGTTTTTGTCCCATGACGGCCGGTCACCGCCCCCATTTCGTCACCGGCACGGAGGTTCCTGCCTCACGCGGGTGGCGGATCTCGACAGCGGCGGGCGTCACGATCTGCCGGTCGAACAAGGGCACGCCGCGCCGCTTGAACAGGAACACCAGCACGATGCCTGCAATGATGCCACCGACATGGGCCGCCCACGAAATCGCGTCCTCCGGCATCGCAAACAGCATGACGAACTGGAACGCGATCCACAGCAGCAGCACGATCCAGGCCGGCAGCCGGATCGGAATGCGCGCGAACGCCAAGACCCAGATTTTCACCTTCGGATGCAGCACCAGATAGGCGGCAAGGACGCCCGCCACAGCACCGGACGCGCCAATCAGCGGAATGTCGGAGCCGAGATCCATCGCCCCGTGGAACAGCGCGGCGGCGGCGGCGCAGAGGAGATAGAAGATGAGGAAGCGAAAATGCCCCATCGCATCCTCCACATTGTCGCCGAACACCCACAAAAACAGCATGTTGCCACCAAGGTGGAAAATGTCGCCATGGAGGAACGCGTAGGAAACAAGCGTCAGGCTGTCAGGCGCGACATAGAGCCCCGCCGGCGCGACAAGCGCATCGGTGAAGAGGCCCGGCGTGAACCCGAACGCGATGACGGCGGCCTGCATCATGTCCGCCGTTTGGGTGGCTTGCAGGGCGAACACGATGCAATTGGCGGCAATCAGCGCGATGGTCACATATTGCAGGCGGATGCGCTTCAGGCTGTTGGCATCGTGAAGGGGGATGAACATGAGCGCGCCGCCGGGGTGCAGTTGGGTCTGACGGGCGCAACCCTAGCCCATCACGGGCGGGCGGCAAAGCGGCGGTTCACCGCCACAGGATCGCGGCCCGGCAGGCTCACATTCATCGGGCTTGCCGCCCGCCGCGCGATGATGCGGCCGTTGGAGATGACAAGGCGACGTTCGGCGCGCAGCCGGATCGCCTCCACCTTGGAGCCCGCGTCCAGCACCACAAGCGAGGCGCGCTTGCCTTTCTCAATCCCGATGTCATGCAGGCCCATGATGGCGGCGTTTTCGGTCGTCACCATGTCGAAGCAGCGGGCCATTTCGGCGGGGCTGCCCATCTGCGCCACATGCAGGCCCATGAAGGCGACATCGAGCATGTCGGCGGAGCCGAGCGGATGCCAGGGGTCCAGCACGCAATCTTGCCCGAAGCCGACGCGGATGCCCATCGCCAGCATTTCCTTCACCCGGGTCAGGCCGCGCCGTTTGGGGAAGGTGTCATGGCGGCCCTGGATCATGATGTTGATCAGCGGATTGGGGATGGCCGCAACACCGGCCTCCGCGATCAGCGGCAGCAGCTTCGACACATAGTAATTGTCCATCGAGTGCATGGAGGTGAGATGCGATCCCGCGACGCGGCCGCCCATCCCAAGGCGATGCGTCTCGAATGCGAGCTGCTCGATGTGGCGCGACATCGGGTCATCCGTCTCGTCGCAATGCATGTCCACCATCAGGCCGCGCGTTTCCGCGATCTGGCAGAGATCGGTGACGGAACGGCGGCCATCCTCCATCGTGCGCTCGAAATGCGGAATGCCGCCGACGACATCGACACCCATGTCCAGCGCGCGGATCACGTTGTCGCGGCCCGTTTTGGTGCGGTAGAGCCCGTCCTGCGGGAAGGCGACAAGCTGGAGGTCGATATAGGGCTTCACGCGGCGGCGCACTTCGATCAGCGCCTCGACGCCGCGCAAATGGTCGGGCGTGGTGTCGACATGGGTGCGGATGGCGAGCAACCCCATGGAGGCCGCCCAGTCGCAATAGGCGAGCGCCCGGTCCACCATCTCGTCCACCGTGGCGATGTCCCGCAATTCGCCCCAGAGCGCGATGCCCTCCAGAAGCGTGCCGGACGCATTGATGCGCGGCACGCCATAGGACAGCGTCGCATCCATGTGGAAATGCGGATCGACAAAGGGCGGCGACACCATCAGGCCGGTGACGTCGATGACCTCGCCCGCTGCACCCTCTATGCGCGGCGCGACATCGGCGATGCGGTCGCCGGTGATGGCGACATCCATGACGCGGCCATCGGTGAGCGTGCCGCCCTTGAGCAGGATGTCGATCATCAGCGTTCGCCTTTCCGGTAGGGGATCATCAGCGCTTTTGGATAGGTGGCGCGCCGCGCCACCAGCACCAGCGCCGCAATGGACAGGACATAGGGCAGCATGAGGAAGAACTGGTAGGGGATGACGCCGCCCGCCGCCGTTTGCAGGCGGATCTGCCAGGC
>JALOTE010000031.1 GCA_025458045.1 Rhizobiaceae bacterium | reverse complement strand
CTCGAAGGCGAGATTGCGCGCACGATCCAGGCCATGCGCGGCATTTCATCGGCCCGCGTGCATCTGGTGCTGGCAAGCCAACGTGGCCTGACGCGCGACCGGACCAAGCCCACGGCCTCGGTCGTCATCCGCACGGACGGAATGGCCCCGGCGGAGGCCGCGCGTTCCATACGTCATATGGTGGCGGCAGCCGTGCCGGGGCTGGCCGTGGACGGCGTCACCGTGATGGACACCGACGGCGTGATGCTGGCCGGGGGCACGGAAGCCGGACTCCCGGGCGCGGATGCCCTGTTCGATCTGGAAAAGACGGTCTCCGGTTCCATCGAACAGAACATACGCCGCGCTCTGCTTCCGGCGGTCGGCGCCGATAATCTGCGCATTTCCGTTGCTGCACGCCTGAACACCGATCAACGGGAGACGAGTGAAACTGTCTATGACCCGGATGGGCGGGTCGAGCGCTCGGTGCGTGTCAGCCGCGAAACCGACCAGGCGCAGAACACGGACGGTTCTGCCGCCGCGACCGTGACGGAGGAATTGCCGGAGGATGCGTTGGGCGACACGGCCTCCACGCTGTCAAGCGAGGAAAGCGAGCGGCGCGACGAGACGACGGAGTACGCGATATCCAACCGCACGACCGCGACGCGTAGCGATGGATACCGCATCGAAGGCATGTCGGTTGCAGTCGTCGTCAACCGTGCGGCGCTGGGTGACGCCGACGCGGATCAAGCGGTGATCGATGCAAGGCTCGCGGAACTGCGTGCGCTGGTTGCGGCTGCGGCCGGCCTCGACGAGGCGCGCGGCGACAAGGTGACGCTGACCGCGCTGGCGTTCACCGCGGAGCCCGAAAGCGAGCAAGAAACCGGCGGCGGTGTCACCGCGTTCCTTTCGGCCCACAGCGGCACGCTCATCCGCGCTGGTGCGCTGCTGGCCGTCACCGCGCTGGTGCTGGCCTTCGCCGTGCGTCCGGCGCTGAAGGCCGCCACGCGCACGCCTGAACTGGCGCAATCATCAACGGACCCGCTGCTTGCCGCTCCGGGTGCATTGCCCCAACTGCCGGATGACCCGGCGGCGGATGTTGCCGCAAAACTCGACAACACAGCGCAGAAGCGGCTGGAACGCATCATCGCGCTGGATGAAGACAAGGCGGTTGCCGTGCTGAAGGCGTGGCTCGCCACTGCGCGTGACACCGCGCCCGCGACCGACAGGGCCGCCTGAGATGGACAATGCCGGAGGCCAGCAGCCGATCATCATCATCAAGCGCAAGCGCGGCGGCCACCATGACGGTCACCATGGCGGGGTCTGGAAAATCGCCTATGCCGATTTCGTGACGGCGATGATGGCGTTCTTTCTGGTCATGTGGCTCATCAACGCATCCAACGAAGAGACGAAGGCCGCCGTCGCCAGCTATTTCAACCCCGTCAAGCTGATGGACACGACCGCGAACCCCAAAGGCGTCAAGGACGCCGAGTATGGCGCATCCTCCGAGGACACGCCTGCCAAGGCCGGTGATCCGCGCGCGAAATCGAGCGACAAGCAAACCGATTCAGCCCCGTCCGCGGAGGGCGAAGCCGGTCCAACCGTCGATGAATCGGTGTTTCGTGATCCCTATGCGGTGCTGGCGGAAATCGCCGGCGGCAAGGGCTCGGGTCCGGATGCGGACGGCGGTGACAGGACAGGCATGGATGACGCCGTTCCGCGCCCTGGCCTGCGTGGCGGCGAGGCTTTCCGGGATCCGTTCGAGCCGGAATTCTGGGCCGAACGGCGCAGTGCGGAGCCCGCGGCCAGCGCGGCGGATGCGAAAACACAAACGCCGCCCCCTGACGCGCCGCAGCCGATGCCACAACCAGAAGCGACGCCGAAAGCCGCGCTCGAAGATGCAGGCGATGCGGCTGCCCTTGCCGCCGCCGCGATGGGCAACGCCGCAGCAGGTGCGCCAGTCGCAGGCATGCCGCCCGTGCCGGACAAGGCGGAGGCGCGCGCCGATGAGGATGACAGCGCCACACGGGCTATGACCGAAGCCTTGCGCGATGAGATTGGCGGCGGTCAGGTCAGCGTGACAGCAGGCGACGGCAGCGTCATCATCGACATGACGGATGGCGAGAGCTTCGCCATGTTTGAACTGGGCTCGGCGCGGCCCGAGCGCGAGGTGGTGCTGATGATGGAGCGCATCGCCGCCGCGCTCAAGGACAAGCCGGGGATGATCGAAATCTCCGGCCATACGGATGCGCGGCCGTTCCGCGGTGACGCCTATGACAATTGGCGCCTGTCATCGGCGCGCGCGCAGATGGCTTATTACATGCTGGTGCGGGCGGGCATTCCAGAGAACCGGATACGCGCCGTCACAGGCCATGCCGACCGGTTGCCAAAAAACGCCGATGACCCGCTTGCAGCGGAAAACCGCAGAATTTCCATCCGGCTGGTGCAGGACGAGGCAGGCGCGCCTTGAGAACGCGCGCTCATCCCCGAGGCCTGGTTCTGGCCGCTCCGCTGGCGTTCGGGTTGCTGGCGGGCCTGCCTGTTCCGGTGTTGGCGGCAGCCGATGCCCCGGCGGCGGCCCCGCCCGCCGCGATCGAGCCTTTGCCGGTCGATCCGTTGTCCGGCCTCGCCAAGACCATGCGGGCGCTGCACTTGGTGCAGGACAGACTTGCGGCGGGCAACGGTGTGGCGCTTGACGCGCAGTCCGCCCTGCTTGAGCGGATCATGATTGCAGGCGAAACCGGTCTTGACCTCGCCGATGCCCATGAGCGGGCTGTGGTTGCGCTCGCCCTGATGAATGGCGCCGATCCGTCACGGTTTGCCGGTTTGCGCGCAGCCGCGCCCGAAGACGCGCTTCTCGCCGGAGCGTTGGCCTTTGCCGAAGGCCGACAACCCGCCGCCGCCGCCGCTCTGGCCCGCGTCGATGCTGCGGCATTGGCTCCCGCCGCACGGGCGCAGATGCGCCTGATCGAAGGCGTGATTCAGGCCGAGAGCGCGCCGGAGGTTGCCCTGGCCAAGTTCGCCGAAGCGCGGCTGATTGCGCCTGGCACGCTGATCGAGGAGGCCGCTTTGCGGCGCGAGGTCTTGCTCCATGTGGCAGACCCGGCGCGCATGGCGACGCTCGCCTCCAGCTATGTGCGGCGGTTTGGCGCGTCGCCCTTTGCGTCGGCCTTCATCACACGGCTGGCAAGCGCTGTCGCGGACGCTCCCGGTCCGGTGCAGGAAACGCTGAGCGCCGAACTGGATCGCGTGCTGGCCCCGGCCCGCGCAACGGACAGGCAGGCGTTCTTCGCCATCCTTGCGCGTTCGACACTTGTCAGCGGCAATCATGTGCTGGCCAAAACGGCGGCCGCGCGTGCGCTGTCGGAGGCAGCCGACGACTCAATGGTTCTGAGTGCCCGTCTATACCGCGCGGCATTGGCCATCGCGTCAGACGCCCATGAAGAAGCGGCACGCGAGTTGCACAGCCTGCAACGCGCGCCATTGTCTGCGGACGACCGCGAGATCCTTGCGGCCGCCATCTCGGTTGCGCGTGAGTTGCGCCGCTGGCCGTTCGACGACACGCCCGCGCCTGCGACATCCGCCCGATCCACCGGCCTGCCGCCCGGCATTGGCCCGGATGACGCGGCCGCGCCCGCGCCCACCGCCGCGATGCAGGCCGCCCGCGCCGCCTTGACCTCGAGCGACACTTTGGTGAGCCGACCATGATCGACCTGTCCCTTCGCATTGGATCGCCCGGCAAGCAGGCGGCAAAAGCCGGCACAAGGCTGACACCGCACACGGCTGAAGCTTTTGCTGCGGCTTTGGCGCGCAACCCTGACCCGAGCGCTGCGCAAGCCGCGGACACTGACGCAAGCCTTGCACCCGTGACCCATCATCGCGGCACCGGCGTTGACATCCGGCTTCAGGAATTGAACAGGGAGGCGGAGGTGCGGCAGGGCGAAGGGGATGGCGCGCACGCCGACTGGCCAGTTCCGACGGCCACACCGGAGCAATCCGCGGCCCCGGCCATGCGCCTCCCAGACACCCTTCCCGGCACCCTTCCCGGCACCCTTCCCGGCACCCTTGCCGACACCATTGCCAACAACCTCGCTGGCAACCTCGCCGATGGTTCTGCCGCTCATCCAGACGTGGCCGAGCTTGCAACCGGTCGGCGTGTGTTCGCATCAAGCCAGCCCGAGAGCGCCTATGACGGCGCGGTTGCCGTCGCGTCTTCAAGCGCGGCAGAGGCGCGTGGGAACGACACGCCCGCGAGGGTTGCATGGCAGCCGGGCGGCACTGACGCGCCTGACATCGCGGAGGCGGCCTTCTCCGCAAAGCCGGATGGATCGGCGCGTCCGCTGGATGCAGCGGTCTCGGGCCATGTGCCATCGCCGATGCGGCGAGATGATGGGCCCGCTCAGCGCGGTTCACAGCCCCCCGCTGGCCCGCAGTTGACGGCTTCCGTTTCCGCGCAACCACCCTTGGCGGGCGTATCCGGTGCGGTTGCGGAGAGCCAGAATTCGGGGGGCGCTGGCGCGGATGTTCAGGCGGTTGGTGGAGGACCATCCCTGCAATTCCTCCCTGTCGCGGTGGTGAGCGCAGGCTCGCCGCAGGCCATGCGCATCACCATGGCTGTCCGTCCGGAAGGACTTGGCAGCATCACAGTCACCATCAGCCGCGAACAGGACCGCGTGGCGCTCGACATCACGGCCGAACAGGCAGGCGTTGCCGAGGCGCTGATCCAAGATCCGTCCATGGTGCTGGCGGCACTTGCCGATCTGGTGCCGATCCCCGCCGACACGCAGCCCCGCATCAACACACAGCCTCAGTCCGGATGGGCGACGATGGCCGACGGCGCGGGGCAGGGCGAGGCCGCCCGCCATGACCCGGATCGCGGCGAGCCGGGTCGACACAATGGCCCGTCCGTGCCACGCGCGGACCCGGCACAGGGCATGGGCGTCTCCGGCGATGCAACCTTCGCGCGCATAACGATCTAGGGCCGCTTAACGCCTCGTTAAGGTTTACCAATTCATGACGCGCGCCAGCGGCACATGCGAGCAGGATTCAAGGCATCAATCATCTGAAAAATAACGTAAAACTGTCGACCTCCCCCGGATGGCCATGTTTCGTCCGGCGCTTCGTGCCAGATCGTAAATCCTCAAAATTCAGGCTACAGCCAAGGAGAAAAACAACCGATGGTTGTGTCATCTGAGGCTGTTGATGGCAGGGGCATGGCATGATCATTCTGGTTGAAGCGCGTGAGTTGGTGGTGGACGGGTTTGTGTCACTGTTCAAGCGCGAGGGCGTGTGCATCAGCGGGCTTGCGCCGGAGGAGTTCATCGCATGGTTCTCCGCCCTGTCGCAGGGCGATCTCAACGCGATCGAGGGCGTTCTGATCGGCGATTGTCCGCAGCGCCAAGCCATCGGCGCTATGGTGAAGGCGCGCACGCTTGCGCCCCTCTTCGCCTTGCAGGACATGCACCGGCTCGAAGACACGCTGCGCCTGCTCGATGCCGGGTTTGATGACGTATTGCGCAAGCCTGTGCATGTGCGCGAGATCCTTGCCCGCATGTGCCGTGTGCGCGGCTTCCGCGCCGCTGTTTCGGCCGAGCCTGTGCGCGCCTTGGTGCGCGTGTTCCTGGACGGGCGGGAACCGGAAGTGGCCGGGCGCACGCTCGACCTGCCGCGTCGCGAAAGGCGCATTCTGGAAGTGCTGTTCGTGAATGCGGGGCGTCGCATCACCAAGGCGCAGCTGTTTGCCGCTGTCTATGGCATGGATGAGGAGGCGGCGGAGGAAACCGTCATCGAGAGCCATGTCAGCAAGCTGCGCCGCAAGCTGCGCGAGGCGCTTGGCTTCGACCCGATCGATAGCCAGCGCTTCCTCGGCTATTGCTGGCAGATGCCGGATGCGCGTGGCGCTATTCCTGCGCCGCTGCCGCCCGTGAGCCACGCGCAAGCCGCATCTGCTTGATTGGTGGCCGACGACACGCGCCAAAACGGGAGCCCCGAATGAGCCTCTACGGAATGATGAGAACCGGTGTTTCCGGCATGAACGCCCAATCGGGCCGGCTGTCGACAGTGGCCGACAACATCGCCAATGCCGATTCCATCGGCTACAAGCGTGTCTCGGCCGAGTTCTCGTCGATGGTGTTGAGCAGCGCTTTCGGGCGCTACCAGTCGGGCGGGGTGCTGGTGCACAACCGCAGCCATGCCGGTGAACAGGGGGCGTTGCGGTACACCGCATCCAACACCGATCTTGCCGTGTCGGGCTCCGGCTATTTCCTGGTGCAGGACCAGAGCGGTGCCGTGTTCATGTCGCGCTCCGGCTCATTCCTGCCCAACTCCGAGGGGGAGTTGGTCAACGCCCTTGGCTACAAGCTGCTTGGTCACCCGTTGAGCGACGGAGCGCCGAACGCCATTGCCAATGGCTTCGAGGGTCTCATCCCGGTCAATGTGTCGAACCGCTTCCTGCGCGCCGCGCCTTCGACAACTGGGAGCCTGAACGTCAATCTGCCCTCGACCGCTGCCATCACACCTGCGGGCCAATTGCCTTCGGCCAATGCGGCGAACGCCCAGTTTGCCGCCAAGACCTCGGTCATCGCCTATGACAGCCTCGGACAGGAAGTCACGCTTGACGTCTATTTTGCCAAGACTTCGGCCAACACCTGGGAGGTCTCGGTGTTCAACCGGGCGAACGCCACCAATGGCGGCTTCCCCTATGCCGGCGGCCCGTTGGAAACCGAAACGCTGACCTTCGATCCCTCCACCGGCGCGTTGACCGGCGCGTCAGCCAATTCTCTTTCGGTTGCCATTCCCGGCGGCGAAACACTCGCAATCGACATGGGCCGCACGACCCAGCTTGCGAGCGCGTTCGCCGTGCTGGAAGCCAAGATCAACGGCAATGCCGCGGGCGCCGTCGAGCGTGTCGAGGTTGATCCAAGCGGCAAGATCGTTGGCGTGTTGCGCAACGGGTCGCGCGTGGACATCGCACAGGTGGCCATCGCCGATGTCCCGAGCCCGGACTTGCTGACGCGCGAAACGGGCTCGCTGTTTTCCGTCAATGATCTGTCCGGCACCGTCCGTGTCGGCATTCCGCAATCCGGCGGCTTTGGCGCGGTCATCGGCGGCGCGCTGGAGGAATCCACCGTCGATATCGCCAGCGAATTGACCAACATGATCCAGTCGCAACGCACTTACACCGCCAATTCCAAGGTCTTCATGACCGGCGCGGAATTGATGGACGTGCTTGTGAACCTGAAGCGTTAAGGAGCGCCTGAGCCGCCGTGTCGCTGTCCGGGGTTCTGCATTCGGCGCGGTTCGCGCTTGATTCCACGGCAGCGCAGACATCCGTCGTCTCGCGCAACATCGCCGGGGCGAATGATGCGTCCTATGTGCGGAAGTTCGCCGAGCCTTCCGGCGCGGCGGGCGGCACCCGTGTCATGCGGGCGGAAAGCCCTGCGGTCTTCGCGCAGGCCAACACCGCCCGCTCACAGGCGGCGGGCGCCTCCGCGTTGCAGGACGGGCTTGACCGCATGCGCGCGCTGCTTGGCGGGCTGGACGCGCCGGATTCCACCGCAAGCCGCATCAATGCATTGCGCGGTTCGTTGCGCGAGGCGGCAATCGACGCCTCCGATCCGGTGCTGCTTGGCCGCGCCGTGGACGCCGCCGACCGGCTTGCAGGTTCCATCCGTGCGCAGGCGCTGGGTGTCGCCGACGTGCGGGCGGACGCGGACGCCGCACTGGGGACCGCCGCCGAGCGGATGAATGGCGTGCTTTCCGCCTTTGAAAGCCTGAACAGCAAGATCGTGCTTGGCACGCGTGGCGGGCAGGACGTCACCGACCTGATGGATCAGCGCGACGTGCTGATGAAGGAGCTTGGCGGGTTTGTCGGCCTCAAGGTCACGCCGCGTGCTGACAATGACGTGATGCTGACAACCGACTCAGGCGTGATGCTGTTTGAAACGCGGGCGCGCCCCGTTTCATTTCAGCCTGCCACCGCGCTTGTGCCCGGGCAGCCCGGTGGACGCTTCCTGATCGATGGCATTGCTGTCGCAGGGCCGGGCGCCGTGCTGCCGGTGTCTTCGGGGGCGGTGGCCGGGCTCGTGCAATTGCGCGACGGCACGGCGATGACGTTCGAAGCGCAGCTGGATGAAACCGCGCGAATGCTGGTGTCGGCGTTCCGCGAAAGCGATCAGACCGGCGGCGGCAAACCGGACACGGCCGGCCTCTTTGTCATCGACGGCGCCGCGACCATCCCGCCCGACGGTATGCGGGTCGCCGGATTGGCGCAGAGGCTCGCGGTCGCTGACATTGTCAACCCGGCGAAGGGCGGCGATGTGTTCCGCTTGCGTGACGGCGCGATCAATGGCGATGCCGACTACCGGGTCAATAGCTCAGGCGCGGCGAATTTCGCGGCACGGTTGCAGTCGCTCAGTGCAGCAACTGACACGCCTTTGCCCGCTGATCCTGCCGTCGGGTTGGGCGGGCAGCGCAGCGTGACCGAGTTTGCCAACCGCTCGTTCGGCTGGCTCGAAGAAGCGCGCAAGGCCGCAACCGGCGAGGCGGAGTTCCGCGGCATTGTCGCGCGGCGCGCGGACGAGAGTCTCGCTTCGGCGACAGGGGTCAGCCTTGATGCCGAGATGACGCGCCTGCTGGAGCTTGAGCGGTCCTACGCCGCCTCCGCCAAGCTGATCAGCGTGGTCGATTCCATGCTTGGCGCATTGATGGGAGCCATCCGATGATGAACCCGGTTGCGACGCGGCTGATCACGGCCGCCCCGCGCGATGCGATCAGCCAATTGCAGCGCGAATTGATCACGCGCCAGCGCGAACTCGCATCCGGCAAAATCGATGATATCGGCCTTGCGCGCGGCGGAACGGTGCGACGCAACCTTGAGCTTGACCGCACCCTGTCCGACATCACCAGTTTCAAGGACTTGAACGCCGTGACGGGAGCACGGCTCAGCGGCACGCAGAACGCGCTGAAGGCGATCACGGCCAATGCGAACGCCATGGTGAACGCCATGATCACGGCGCGCGATGCGCCTTCGGCGGGCGCGATCCTGCGCGAGAAGGGGTTGGCCGCCGCATCCGACCTTGCCCGCGCGCTGAACACCGAAGTTGCCGGCGTGTTCGTGTTTGGCGGCGAAAACGGTGCCGCGCCGCCGGTCGCCGACATTGCCGCGCCTGGGCCGGGTGCTGCGGCGAAAGCCTCGCTGGAGGCTGCCTTCACCACCTTCTTCGGCTTTGCCCCGGACGACCCGTCGGCGGCATCCATCACCGGGGCTGAGATCAAGGCGTTCTATGACGGCCCGCTGACGGCCCTGTTTGACGCTTCTGGCTGGAAGGCCGGCTGGTCGAACGCAAGTGATTCCGCCCTCAGCGTGGGCATTGCCCCGAACCAGTTCACGCAAGGCGGTTCAAGCGCCAACCAACGCGGCTTTTCGGAACTGATGAAAGCCTATTCCGCCGCAGGGGTCTTCGGTGGCGTCGCGCTGAATGACGGGGCGCGCGGCGCGCTGGCCGACAGCGTGCGCGACACGATCGTGGCTGTCCGCGCCGATGTTGCCGCCGTCCAATCGCAGGTCGGCTTTTCCGAAGAGCGCGTCGCGTCGGCCAATGCCAGTCTGGCGGACATGGAACTGATCGCGGCGCGCGCCAAAGGCGACATCGAGAACGCCGACCCGTTTGAAACGGCCACGCGCATCAACGCGATCATCACCGGAATCGAAGCGAGCTATGCGCTGACCGCGCGGCTCCAGAAACTGTCGCTGACCAATTATCTCTGACATCGCAACGGCATCCCAATGCGCGGCAAGCGCCGCGCAAGCGCTGCAAGCGAAGGTCCGGCCCGTGTCGTTTTGCGGCTTGCGCGTTTCCCGAGTTCAAGGAGTTTCCATGTATCATTCCGCCTATGCCGATATCATGGACGCCGGAAGCAGCGTCTCCCGCCGCCGCGAACGTGAGGCGCTCGACCGGGCGATCACCTTGATGCAGCAGGCGCGCGAACAGGGGCCGCGCAGCCCGCGCGGCGCGGAGGCCATATTCTACACCAACCGCGTCTGGGCCTTTCTGGTCGAGGATCTGTCGCTCGCCGACAATGACCTGCCCGACGAGGTGCGCGCCAACCTGATCTCGCTCGGCATCTATGTCATCCGCAAGCTGGGCGCGGTGCGCGGCGGCGATACGGAGGCGCTCGATGACATCATCGACATCACGCAATTGATCCGGGACGGCCTGCAATGACCGCCACACTCTCGCTGCTTCTGAAAGCGGGCGACCGCATCTATCTGAATGGTGCGGTGATCCGCGCCGACCGCAAAGTGCGCATCGAGGTGCTGAACGATGCGACGTTCCTCCTTGGAACGCATATCCTGCAACCGGAAGACGCGCGCACGCCGCTGCGCCAGCTTTATTTCGCACTGCAGGCCATGCTCATGGAGCCAAGCCAAGCCAAAACCGCCGAGACGCTCGCCCGCCGCATGGCAGCCGCCGCGCTGACCGTGTTTGAAAACCAGGATATCGTCGCGACGCTCATTGCCGTGCTTGGTGATCTGGATGCGGCGCGCCCATACCCGGCATTGAAGCGCCTGAGACAGGTTTTCCCGCTGGAGGCGCTCATTCTCGCCGCGGCAGACACATCCGTTTCAAGTTTGAAGGAGAATGCCGCATGAGCCTCCAGCCCGCCTTGCCTGCATTTTCACCCGCGCAAGCCCGCACGGCAGACGCGTCTGCATCTGCCCGCTCCGGGGCGTCGCAGGCGAATCTGATTAACTATGATGCGTTCTTGCAATTGCTGGTGGCGCAGATGAAGAACCAGGACCCGACGGAGCCGACGGAGTCGAGTGAATATCTCGCCCAGTTCGCAGCTTTCTCCAATGTCGAGCAGGGCATCCAGATCAATGAGCGGCTCGATGTGCTGCTGTCACAGGGCATGGTGATGCAGGCGGGCAGCCTCGTCGGCAAGACCTACACCAAGGGCGACGTGACCGGCGTGATCAAATCCGTCACTTTCGAGAATGGCGGCCTGTCGCTGACACTGGAGGGCGGCAAGAAGGTGACGCTGGGAGACGGCGCGACGATTTCCTGACAGGCCCGGCCAAGCCGATGAACGAGGTTGACGCCGTTGAGCTGCTGCGCGCCGCCTTGTGGGCGACGCTCACGGTCGCCGGGCCGGGCGTCGTGGCCGCCATGGCCGTGGGCATCGCCATCGCGCTGGTGCAGGCGCTGACGCAAATCCAGGAGATGACGCTGACCTTCGTGCCGAAGATCGTCGCGATCCTGCTCGTCACGGCTTTCACGGCGCCGTTCATGGGGGCCGAGTTGATGGCGCTGACGACAACGGCTTGGATGCGCATCGAGACCGGATTTTAGCGCAGAGCCGCCACCTTGGCGCAAGCCTCGGTTGCCATCACGAGTCCATGGCTGACGCACCTTTGATCGACATGGCGAGGCCGCAAGGCGGCGATCCCGCGCAGGCAGGCCGGCGTGCGCTTGGCGGCGACATCACGTTTGCCATCGGCATCGCCATGATGCTGGCCATCCTGTTTCTGCCGCTGCCGACCTTCCTCATCGACTTCGGGTTGGCGCTCTCCTTCGCGCTGTCCATCGTCATCCTGATGGTCGCGCTCTGGGTGCGCCGCCCGCTGGATTTCTCGTCCTTCCCGCTGGTGCTGCTCGTTGTCACCATGCTGCGCCTGTCGCTCAACATCGCGACCACGCGCGGCATCCTGTCGAATGGCCATGAAGGCGAAGCGGCCGCGGGTCACGTGATTGCGGGCTTCGCCAATTTCATCATGGGCGGTGATTTCGTCATCGGCCTGATCGTGTTCCTCATCCTCGTCATCATCAATTTCATCGTCATCACCAAAGGCGCGTCGCGCATCGCGGAAGTCTCGGCGCGTTTCACGCTCGATGGCATCCCCGGCAAGCAGATGGCGATCGATGCCGATCTCAATGCCGGTCTCATCACCAATGACGAGGCGCAAAAACGCAGGCGGGAACTGGAGGAGGAGACGTCCTTCTTCGGCGCGATGGATGGCGCGTCGAAATTCGTCAAGGGCGATGCCGTCGCTGGCCTGATCATCACGGCGATCAATGTCTTCGGCGGCATGATCATCGGCATGGTGCGCCATGGCATGGCGGCGGGCGAAGCGGCCGATATTTTCACACGGCTTTCAGTCGGCGACGGGCTGGTCAGCCAAATCCCGGCGCTCATCGTCTCGCTTGCCGCAGGCATCATCATCACCAAGGGGCAGACAAGCGGCTCCGCCCAGGAGACGATGTCGAAGCAGCTTGTCGCGTTCGCCCCGGCGCTGAATGTGGCAGCCGGCATGCTGCTGGTGCTGGCCCTGATGCCCGGCCTGCCGTTTCTCCCGTTTGCGGCGCTTGCAGGCGGGCTGGCGGCCACCGCCTTTGCCGTCAAGAAATCACGCGCTGAGGAAGCCGCCGGTGCCGCCGCCGCAAGCCGCGCCCGCCTTGAAGCCGAACAGCGCACGGCGCGCGAGTCGATCAAGGCGACGCTCGATGTGGCCAAGGTGGAACTGGCGCTGGGGCGGCAATTGTCAGCCCGGCTCCTGTCGGATCACAGTGAGTTGGCGAGCCGTGTCGGCAAGATGCGCAAGCGCTTTGCCCGTCAATTCGGCTTCATCGTGCCCGACATCACGCTGACCGACGATATCGACCTGCCGCCGAAGGACTATGCCGTGCGCATCCACGGAACGACGGTTGCAAGCGCGACGCTGCCGCTCGGGGAATTGGTGGTGATCCTGGGCGAACGTCCCGCGCCGCCAGTGCCGCATGACCCGTTCAGGGAGCCTGCGTTCGGCATGAAGGCTGCGCTGATCCCGCCAGCCTATGCGGCGCAGGTTCGTCAGGCGGGGTACGAGCCGGTCGAGGACATCGCCATCCTGCTGACCCATCTCAGCGAGACGCTGGCGCGTAACCTAGCGCAGCTTCTCTCATATGGTGACGTGAAGGCGCTGATGGACCGGCTGCCACCCGAATATCACCGGTTGATCGACGAGATCACGCCGCAGCATTTGAGCCTGTCCGGCTTGCAGGCCGTGCTGAAACTGCTGTTGGCCGAGCAGGTGTCGATCCGCAATCTGGGGCTGATCCTTGAGGCGGTGGCCGAAATCGCGCCGCATGTGAAGCGGCCGGAACCGATCGCCGAACATGTCCGCATGAGAATGGCCGCGCAAATCTGCGGAGACCTTGCCGACAAGGGGGCACTGAAAGTGCTGCGCATGGGCCAGCGCTGGGATCAGGCGTTCTCGCAAGGTGCGCGGCGCGATGCGCGGGGCGAGGTCACCGGCTTCGACATTGACCCCAAGGAGATCGAATCATTCGGCCGCGATGCCGGTGAAAAGGTGCGGGCACTGATGGATGAGGGGCACCGGTTTGTTCTGGTCACGGCACCGGAGACACGCGCCTTCATCCGCATGATCATCGAACGGGTGTTTCCAGCGCTGCCCGTTCTCTCACATGCCGAGATCGCGCGCGGCGCACGTGTCGATGTCATCGGCGGAATCTCATGATCATGCGCATTGTCGCCGTGCCATGACGGGAGGCACCGTTGCAGCACTGATCCTGCCGGAACTGAACGCGATGATCCTTGCGTTCTGCCGCGTGTCGGCGTTCCTGATGGTGCTGCCGGGCTTTTCCAGCATCCGCATTCCGGTGCGCATCCGGCTGGTCGCGGCGCTTGGGGTTTCGGTTGCGATGCTGCCTTTCGTTGCCGCAGGCGTGGAGCCCGATTCCATGGCTGTGGGAGCGGAGTTGCTGGTTGGTGCTGTTCTGGGACTGATGGTGCGGATGTACTTCCTTGCCTTCGGTTTTGCCGCGACGATGCTTGCAAGCTTCACCGGCATTGCCGCAATGCCGGGCGCGCCGCTCGAAAGCGAGGAGGCCAACTCACCGGTGACAGCGATGCTGACGCTGACGGCGACAGCCATGGTCTTTGCGGCCGGGCTGCATGCCGAGTTCATCGCCGCTCTGGCGCTAAGCTATGATGTGCTTCCCACCGGCCAATGGCTTGCGCCTGACCGCATGCTGGCGCGGTTGACCGAAGTGCTCGCCGAAGGATTTCTGGTCGCGCTCCGGCTTGCGATGCCGTTTCTCATCTTTTCGGTGGTCGTCAACCTTGCGGTTGGCCTTGCCAACAAGGCTGCGCCGCAGGTGCCGGTCTATTTCGTTTCGCTCCCCTTTGTGGCGGCGGGCGGGCTGATTGTCCTGTGGCAGTTGGGGCCGGACATGATCGGGCTGTTTGCGGTTTCCGCGCGCGACATTCTGGCCGGACAGGGCCTGTGACGAGGCCTGCCGCGAGCCTCGCACAAGGCTCTGCGGCGACACTTCCCGAAACTTGGAGACCGCGCATGATGATCGCACCGGTGCCGGGCGCGCCGCAATTGCCAGCCCTGGTTGAACGTTCCGGGTCTGATTTCGCGATGGCTGATCCGAAATTGGGGCGGGCGTTTGAAGCAATGATCCTGCGCCCGATGATCGACGCGATGCTGCCGGAAAGCGAGGCCGTCTTCGGCTCCGGTCCGGGGGCCGATGTTTGGAAATCGTTCTACGCCGACGCCATGGCCAATGAAATCGCGGCTCATGGCGGGCTTGGCCTTGCCCGGCTGTTGCCGGAAAATCCCAAGGGTGCATCGTGATGACTGACAGCCAACGCCCCGTCGATCGCGCCATCGCACTCGTCACCGCTGAGACGCTGGCGCTGAAAACAGGCCAACCTGTCGATCTGCATGCCAATGCGGACGCCAAGGCGCGGCTGCTCCTTGAATTGTCATCCGCGCGCAATGCGTCCGACGCGCCGGGCCTCAAGCCGGAGGATGTCAACCGGCTGATGGCGGCGCTTGCTGAAAACGCGCGCACTCTGGAACGTCACATGGAGGCGGTGAATGCGCTGGCCGGTTCGCTAGCCGATGCGATGCGCGCCATGGATGATGACGGCACCTATGGCCGCCACGGCCAACGGCGCAGCGCATGATCGCCAAGGCTGGCATCGCCGCGACCGTGGCCATTGCCGCCGCCTTGGGAGCCGGGTGGTTTGCCATCCAGTCCGGCAAGGGCAAGCCGGAAACAGCCAAGGACCCGCATTTCGGCGGGCTCGACTATGTGAAGCTGGAAGCGTTCGGCGTGCCTGTGATCCATGACCGGGAACTGGAAGGCTATCTGCTTGCCGAAATCGTCTTCACCATCGATGCCAAGGTGAAGGCGGCGCTGAGCGTGCCGCCGGAATATCTGATCAAGGAAGACGCGTTCCGCACCATCTACGGCGAAGTCGTCGTCGATTTCGACAGTTTGGACCGGATCGATCTGGCCGCGATGGGCGATGCCATCCGGACCCATGTCAATGAGCGGCTCAAGACGGACGCCATCGAGGAGGTGCTGGTGCAGCGTCTCGACTACATCCCGCGCGACGAAATCCGTGACAATGCCGCGCGGGACGCCGCAACCGGCGGCTGATCGTTTCATGCAAGGCTGATGTCGATGAGGCCGAGGCGGATCGCTTTGGCAACCGCCTGCGTGCGGTTGACAGCGCCCAGTTTTTCACCCGCCGCCGCCAGATGCTGGTTCACAGTATGCGGCGACAGGCCGAGGATGACCGCCGTTTCGAGCGATGTCTTGCCCGCAGCGGACCACTGGAGGCAGACGATCTCGCGCTGCGCCAGACCGTGCTGCGTCTTAAGACCAATGGCAAACACGTTTGCAAGAAAGGGTTGGGCCGCCAGCCGCAGCGCATCGAGCCGCGCCGGCGCAACGCTGATCGCCGTGTCGCACAGGGTGAGCGCTGCATGGACGCCACACCCATTGTGGAAGGGAATCGACAGCCCTGCGTGAACAGCGGCGAACGCCAGCGGGCGCGCGAGCGGTTGGGGCACATCGAAGAACACCAGCGGCTTGCCGGTCGACAGGTCGCCGAGCGCCTTGTCATCGATCAGTGCGCACAGCGGCAAGGCCGAGATGGCCGGATCGCGCCAATTGTGCAGGACAGCGAGGTTGCGCATCGGTGCAGTGGAAGGCCCGAGCCGGTGCACCATCGCATGATGGCAGCCTGCGAGCGCAGCAATCCGGCGCAGCGCCCGCAAGGGCGGTTCAATGCCGGAGACCGTTCGCGATGATGGCAACACATGCTGATTCATGGGCGCAAACGTAACAGCGCACACCTAAAAAACAACCTAAGGTTGAATCAACGCATGCTTTTTCCTGTCTGCGCGTAAATGATGCCGCCGATGACGAGCGGCAACGCCACGGCATGGTGCCAGCCGAAAGGCTCGCCCAGGAATGCCACCGCCATCAGCGTGCCGAAGATCGGGATCAGGTTGATGTAGAGGCCTGCGATGTTGGCCCCGAGCTTTTCGACCGCGAGAATGTAGAAGATCTGCGACACGATGGACGGAAACAGCGCTGCATAGAGCACGACAAGCACGCCTTGCAGTGTCACCGGATAAATGACGTGATCGGTCGTCGCCTCCCACAGCGCGAATGGAATGGACGTGATGAAGGCTGACGTCACCATCACCGCAAAGAAGCTTTTCCAGTGGATGTCGGGCTTGGCCTTCAAGCCGATGGAGTAGGCGGCATAAACGAAAACGGCAAACAGCATCATCAGGTCGCCGATGTTCAGCCCGCTTTCGGACAATTTCATCGGATTGCCGTTGGTGACGGTCAGCACCACGCCGATGACGGTGATGCCGAAGCCGATCCATTGCCGCGATGTCGTGCGGATGCGGAAGACAAGGAAATTGCCAATGAAAATCACCAGCGGGATCGCCGCCTGCTCGATGGCCATGTTGATGGCGGAGGTGAAGTGGGCCGCCGAATAGAGCGGCACGTTGAACAGTGTGTAGCCGGTCATGCCCATCAGCATCAGATAGGGCAGGTGCCGCCTGATGACCGGCCAGTCGCGGCGCACCTCGTGGCGGGCGAGCCACCAGATGAACACGATGGCGATCGCCCACCGGCCGACCGTCAGCATCATCGGCGAGACGTGGCCGACGGCAAGCTTGCCCGCAATGGTGTTCGCCCCCCACAGGAAGGTGGTGATCACCAGCAGCAGATGCGGATTGCCAAACAGGGTTGCCATGGGCGCCGCCATGGTCAGCCGGGCTTCACATGGTCAAGCGAAAAGGGCTCGAGCGCGTTGAAAGCCGTGCGCAGCGCGTTGCTCCAGCCCGATGAGATCGCGCGATAATAGGGATTGGCGTCGTTGATGCGAAACTCATGGGTGACGGCGCGCTCGCCTTCGCCACAGAATTGCACGTCGATGGGCAGGCCAACAGACAGGTTCGATTTGATCGTCGAATCAAACGAAACCAGGAGGAGCTTCACCGCGTCCTCGAAGCTCATGTCCGGGTTGTAGGCACGCACGATGATCGGCTTGCCGTATTTCGCCTCGCCGATCTGGAAGAAGGGCGTGTCGGACGAGGCTTCGATGAAATTGCCCTCCGGGTAAATCATGAACAGGCGCGACGGCCCGTCGCCGATCTGGCCGCCAAGGATGAGCGTGGAATTGAAGGTGGTGTCGGCGCGCTGGCCGGGGCCGTTGGCGTGCATCTGGATGACGTCGCGCAACGTGTTGCCGACAAGCCGGGCGACCTGGAACATGGATGGCGCTTCGAGGATGGACGGCGCGCGCTCCTTCACGGCCTTGGAGCGCTCATCGATAATGGAAACAACGGCCTGCGTCGTTGCAAGATTGCCGGACGACAGAAGGGTGATGACGCGCTCGCCGGGCACCGACCAGCTCGACATTTTCTTGAATACCGAAATGCTGTCGATGCCCGCATTGGTGCGCGTGTCCGACATGAACACGAGTCCGGCTTTCAGTTTCATGCCGACACAATAGGTCACGTCTTTTCCCCCGGCGTCCGGCCCCGCCGGTCGCGCATGCTTCGATGTATGGACCTTCGACTATTGCTCGACTCGCACCGATACAACCAGTCTTTCGCTGTGGTCCCCATGAAGAAAGCCGGAGACGGGTGCCGCACCGGCATAATCCAGCGCCGTTGCAACCCGGACATAGCGCCCGTCCGGGCAGATGGCGTTGGACACGTCAAACCCGACCCAGCCCAGTCCCTCCACCCAAGCTTCCGCCCAGGCATGGCTTGCCGCCTGCTGCGCTTGGCCCTCAGTCAAAAGATAGCCGGAGACATAGCGGGCCGGAACCTCCAGCTTGCGCGCGCAGGAGACAAAGATGTGCGCGTGATCCTGGCAGACGCCATGGCCGCGCTGCGCCGCTTCTTCGGCGGTGTGGCTGACATCGGTTCCGTCCTTGTCGTAGCGGACGGCGGTGAGGATGGCGGCGGAGAGCGCATGCAGGCCGGCGACCCGGTCGCTCATGTCGATGCCGCGCGTGATTGCGGTGATCGCCTTTCCGGCCTTCGTCAGCGCCGTCTGCCGCAGGAACAGCCAGAGCGGCACGAAGCCGCCTTGCGCGCCGACGATTCCGGCAGAATCGGTCGTTTCCACCGTCCCGCCGGTGACGATGCGGATTTCGCGCGTGCCCGGAGTTGCGCTGACGAGATCGACCTGGTTGTTGTGGTGGTCGAAATAGGACAACTCCACCTTGCCGCCCTCGATCTCCGTCTTCCAGTCAAGCACGGTCTGCCCGGCGCGCGACTTCGGTGTCACCCGCAGCTTTTGCAGGCCGTAGGGGATCGGCGCGTCGAACGTGTAGTGCGTGGTGTGGCTGATCTTGAGATGCATGGCACCCGCTATTCGTAAAACCGGTATTCGCGGTCGATGGTCGCGCCAAGGCGGATGTTCTCCATCAGGAACGCTTGCAGGAAATCATGCAAGCCCTCGTCGAAAATGGAAAGCACCGTGCGGTCCCGCAAGCGCTGCACCATGCCTTCGGCGAGCACATGGCAGGAATTGCGCTCGCCATATTCACCCGCAAGGTGGTTGAGATTGTCGGTGATCTTGGCACAGCAGAATGCAAGCGACCGCGGCATGCGCGGCTCAAGGATCAGCATTTCCGCGATCTGTGCCGGGGCGTAGTTTGCGTCATAAATGTAACGGTAGGAGGAATGCGCCGAGACCGAGCGCAGGATCGATTCCCATTGCACATTGTCGAGCGAGGAACCGACATGCTGCGCCGTCGGCAACAGCACATAGTATTTCACGTCGAGGATGCGGGCGGTGTTGTCCCCGCGCTCGATGAAGGTGCCGATGCGGGCGAAATTGTAGATTTCGTTGCGCAGCATCGTCCCGTGCAGTGCGCCGCGGATCACGCCGGACTGGCGGCGTATCATCTCCAGCGCCTTGGGCAGTTCCGCCTCGCGCACGGGCTTGGCGAGAGCGTCCTTGAGGCGCAGCCAGCTTTCGTTGGTCGCCTCCCACACTTCACGCGTCAGCGCGGTGCGCACCATGCGGGCGTTGGTGCGGGCGCTGTCGATCATGGTCATGACGGATGACGGGTTGTTCTTGTCGCGCAGCAGAAAGTCGATCACGTGCTGGGCCGTATAGGGGTCACCGCGCTTTTCAAAGGCGAAACGGCCTGCCGCCGTCTCGATCACGGACGACCATTCGGACGCCGCGTCCTTGGAGCGCGTGAGCGACATGCGCAGACCGGCTTCCAGCAGGCGTGCGGTGTTTTCCGAGCGCTCGACGGCGCGGAACATCCAGTAAATGCCGTTGGCCGTGCGTCCGAGCATGGGTCAGTCCTCCAAAACCCATGTGTCCTTGGTGCCGCCGCCCTGGCTGGAATTGACGACGAGCGAGCCCTTTTTCAGCGCCACCCGCGTCAGCCCGCCTGGCACGATGTCAACAATGTCCGAGACCAGCACGTAAGGCCGCAAATCCACATGACGGGGCGCAAGCCCGTGTTGCGTCAGGATCGGCACGGTGGAAAGCGCGAGCGTTGGCTGCGCGATGTAATTGCCGGGCTTGGCGACCAGCTTGGCGCGGAAGGCCTCGATCTCCTTCTTGGAGGCCGTCGGCCCGACGAGCATGCCATAGCCGCCTGACCCATGCACTTCCTTGACGACCAGTTCGGGCAGATTGTCGAGCACATATGCGAGCGCAGCTTTCTCGCTGCACCGCCATGTTTCGACGTTGCGCAAAATGGGCGCTTCGCCCGTGTAGAACTGGACGATGTCGGGCATGTAGGAATAGATCGCCTTGTCATCGGCAATGCCGGTGCCGGGCGCATTGGCCAGCGTGATGCCGCCTGCGCGGTAGACGTCGAAAATGCCCGGCACGCCCAAAAGCGAATCCGGGCGGAAGGTCAGCGGGTCGAGATAGTCATCGTCGATGCGGCGGTAGAGCACGTCGATCGTCTTGTAGCCGCGCGTCGTGCGCATTTTCACCCGCCCGTCGACGATGCGCAGGTCGGAGCCCTCGACCAATTCCACGCCCATCTGGTCGGCAAGGAAGGAATGCTCGAAATAGGCCGAGTTGTGGATGCCCGGTGTCAGCACGGCGATGGTGGGCGTGCCGTCGCAGGCGGGTGGTGCCAGGCGTGACAATGTGTGGCGCAGCCGCGTCGGATAGTCCGAGACCGAGCGCACCCGGATCTGCGAGAACAGTTCCGGAAACATCTGCATCATGGTTTCGCGGTTTTCGAGCATGTAGGAGACGCCGGACGGGGTGCGCGCATTGTCTTCCAGCACGAAGAAATCGCCCTCGCCGGTGCGCACGATATCGACGCCGACAATATGGGTGTACACATTGCCGGGCGGGGTCATGCCGATCATCTGCGGGATGAAGGCGGAATTCTCCGTCACCAGATGGTGCGGAATGCGGCCCGCCCGCAAAATCTCCTGTCGGTGGTAGATGTCAAACAGGAACGCGTTGATGGCACGCACGCGCTGCTCGATGCCGCGGGTCAGCTTCGTCCATTCAGTGCCGGAGATGATGCGGGGCACCATGTCGAACGGGATGATGCGTTCGGCGGCCTCCGCATCGCCATAGACCGCGAAGGTGATGCCGGTGCGGCGGAAGACGGTTTCGGCCTCTTCGGCTTTGGCTGCCAGCCGCTTCGGGTTCTCGCCATCAAACCACGCCTTGTAGCCGATATAGGGCGGGCGAACGCCGGTTGGCCCATCAAGCATTTCGTCAAAAGGCGCCGGTTTTTCAGTCATGTCGCCCCGTATGCACTGCCGCCCCCGGCCTTTGTCCGCCGCGTTGCCGCGCTTTTGTCGCCATGCAACCAGAAAGCAGGGCGCATGCCAATTCTTTTTGCACGCTGCTTCATGATGAGGCGCTGAGCCAGTCGGCCAGTCCGGCATTGGCGACATCGCGAAGCAGAGAGACGAAGCCCGCCGCCTGATGCGCCGCTGCCGCCGCACCCTTTGCCGCAGTCGCTTTCTCCGATTCGCCGACCACGCCGGCGGGGTTCAGGTCACCTGCCATCCACGCGAAGGCTTGCGTACCTGTGTGCTTGAGCAATGCGAAATGGCCCTCGGCATCCTGCACGCGGGAGCGGAAGTCTTTCGCCTTTTCCATATGCACCAGATGCGGCGCGAAGTGCAGCATCAGCGAGGTTTCGTAGTCATCGCCATGGATGCCGTACTTGGCGTTTGTTTCCGAAAACAGGCCGGGCGGCGTGCCAAACCGGCTCCACGAAGTCTTGACCGCCAGCATGGCGTGGCGCACCCGCATTTCGCGCGCGACAATGCCCATGATCTCCTCATTGCCGCCATGTGAATTGACGATCACCAGCTTGCGGATGCCGGTCCGCGCGATGGAATCGCCCAGATCCTGCCAGTGGCGGATGAGGTTCGTCGCCTCGATTGTCAGCGTGCCCGGCGCGAGAATGTGCTCGTTGGACTTGCCGACGGGCTGGACCGGCAGGATGCGCACATCCATCCCATCCGGAATCAGCGGAATGGCGGTCGCCAGCATGCCCTGCATGATGGAGAAATCGGTCGAGACCGGCAGATGCGGGCCGTGCTGCTCGATGGCCGCAACCGGCAGAATGGCGATCACGCGCTCCGCATCGAGCCCTTTGAATTCCTCGGTGGTGAAATCCCCCCACCAGATGCGGCGGGTCATGCGGCATCTCCATCGGCCTTGGCTGCGATCACCTCGATCTCCACCTTGAATATCTCGCGGGCAAAGCCGGACACGATCATGAGGGTGGAGGCGGGTGCGGCGACGGGAAACAGGCTGTTGCGCACCGCCATGTATTCGGGAAGCCACGCCCTGTCGGTGACGTAGGCGTTGATGCGGACGATGTCACCCAATGCCATGCCTGCCGACGCCAGAACCGCCTGTATGTTGTCAAAGCACAGCGCCGTCTGGCCGCCTGCATCCTCGGGGATCGACGCATCCGCCGCGATCCCCAACTGGCCCGAACAGAAGAGGAGCCGTGTTCCCTTCGGCACTTCCACCGCATGGGCATAGTTCGAGAAAGGCGGATGGATGGTGGGCGGCGTGTGGCGTGTGAGCATGTGAGGCAGTGCGGGTTGAGTGAACCACCCGAACATGCGCCCAACAGGAGGCGATGTGCAAGCTGTTCAGAACCGGCGGCGATGTGCCGCAAGCAGTTGCACAGTGCCTGAAATTTGGGCAACACTCGTGTTCAGCGGTGCCGCGACAGATGCGAGGCAGCATCGCAGGCGGCCCAGGGTGCGCTGCCGACGCCATCCAAGAAGGACTTTTCTTGCGGTTCCGGCGGATCAGCCGGAAAGCGGTCCGCGCGACTTGGCATGGCACGCGGTTTGCCTATTTGATGATCCGGAGAGCGGCGCATGTCAGCGCGGCCACAACAGGAGAGACGTTCCATGAAGAAGTTCGCCGCATTCCTTGCCGGCACGGCGGTCATCGTCGCTGCCGGTGCCGCGCAGGCGCAGAACAAGGCCGTGTCGTTCGGCACCAACTGGCTCGCCCAGGCAGAGCATGGCGGCTACTATCAGGCTGTCGCCGACGGCACATATGCCGCCTGCGGCCTTGATGTCACGATTGTGATGGGCGGCCCGCAGGTCGATGGCCGCGCGCTTTTGTTGTCCGGCAAGATCCAGTTCTTCATGGGCGCGAACCTGCTCGACATGTTCAACGCCGTTGAACAGGGCATCCCCATCAAGCTCGTCGCCGGCGACTTCCAGAAAGACCCGCAGATCATGATGACGCATCCGGGCCAGGGCCTCGATACGTGGGAAGACCTGAAAAACGCCGAATCCTACATCGTGTCGGACGGCGCGATCCAGTCGTTCTTCCGCTGGATGGGTGCCGAAGGCTTCGACATGAACAAGCGCGCCAATTACACGTTCGACCCGGCGCCCTTCATCGCCAACCCGAAATCGGCACAACAAGGCTACCTGACGTCCGAGCCGTTCGCGGTTGAACAGGCTGCCGGCTTCAAGCCGAATGTGTTCCTGTTGGCCGATTACGGCTTCACCACCTATTCCACCACGATCGAAACGATGGCCGACACCATCGCCAATGATCCGGAAGCCGTGAAGTGCTTCGTCGAAGGCTCGGCCAAGGGCTGGGATGCCTATCTGAACGGCGACCCGACAGCGGCCAACGCGCTCATCAAGAAGGACAACCCGTCGATGAGCGACGAGCAGCTCGCCTACTCCATCGCCAAGCTGAAGGAATATGGCGTCGTTCAATCGGGTGACACCGAGACCAAGGGCATCGGCTTCATGTCTGCCGAGAAAATCGCCGAGTTCTACCAGAAGATGGTGAAAGCCGGCGTCGTCAAGGACGGCCTCGACATCGCGCAGGGCTACGACCTGCAATTTGTCGGCCATGGCTTTGGCGCGAAGAAGTAATCGATGACATCCGAAGCGGCCGTGAGCCCGAAACCCATGGCCGCTTCGGCCAACCATATGAAGTCCGGCACGAAAGCTGATCTGGCGGCGCGCGCGCCGCTGGTGACCTTGCGCAACATCGACAAGACCTTCGCCAACGGCACGCATGCCCTCGACAATGTCTCGTTCGAGGTGCGGCAGGGTGATTTCCTCAGCCTTGTCGGCCCGTCCGGTTGCGGCAAGTCCACTGCGCTCCGGCTGATTTCCAAGCTGACCGCCCCGACATCGGGCCGCATCGACTGGCATGGCGGCGCACCCGCCGCAGGTGACATCGCGTTCGTGTTCCAGGAAGCCACGCTGATGCCGTGGGCGACGGTGTGGGACAACGCCTATCTGCCGCTGAAGCTCAAAGGCGTGTCGAAGGGCGAGGCTGCGCCGCTGATCGAAGAGGCGCTTACCCGCGTCAACCTGTTGAAGTTCGCAAACAGTTATCCCCGCGAATTGTCGGGCGGCATGAAGATGCGCTGCTCCATCGCACGTGCGCTGGTGATGCGGCCGAAGATCCTGCTGATGGACGAGCCATTTGCCGCGCTTGATGAAATCACGCGGTTCCGCCTGAACAATGACCTGCTGGAACTCTGGCAGACCTATGACTGGACGGTGATCTTCGTCACCCATTCCGTGTTCGAGAGCGTGTTTCTCTCCAATCGCATCGTCGTCATGTCTCCCAATCCGGGCCGTGTGTTCAAGGAGATCGACGTCAGCGC
>JALOTE010000030.1 GCA_025458045.1 Rhizobiaceae bacterium | reverse complement strand
CGCGCTCGGCTGGGGCGAAGGTGAAATGTTTCTCGGCTCCGATGCCATCGCTCTGGCGCCGCTCACCAACCAGATCACCTATCTGGAAGAGGGCGACTACGCGGTTCTGACGCGGCAGACAAGGGCAACCACCGCCACTTCATGGCCAAGGAAATCCACGAGCAGCCTGAGGTCATCGGGCACACGCTTGCCAACTACCTCGATTTTTCGGCTGGCACCGCTCGCGCCCGCGATCTGCCGTTCGATTGGAAGACGTTGCGGCGCGTCGTTATCACCGCCTGCGGCACCGCCTATTATGCCGGCTTGACAGCAAAATACTGGTTCGAGCGCTTCGCGCGCCTGCCTGTCGACATCGATGTGGCGTCGGAATTCCGTTACCGCGAAATGCCGATGGAACCCGGCGGCCTTGCGCTGTTCGTGTCGCAATCCGGCGAAACGGCCGACACGCTCGCTTCGCTGCGCTATTGCCGGGCGCAGGGCCAGCACATCGGCGCTGTCGTCAATGTGCCGACCTCGACGATCGCACGTGAAAGCGACGTCGTCTTCCCGACGCTCGCCGGACCGGAAATCGGCGTTGCCTCGACCAAGGCCTTCACCTGCCAGCTTTCCACGCTCTGCGCGCTCGCGATCATGGCGGGGCGCGCGCGCGGATTCCTCAGCGCCGAAGATGAGGCAAAGCTTGTCGCCGCGCTTGGCGAAGCACCGCGCATGATGGCTGCGGCGCTCCGCACCGAACCGCAAATCGAGAAGCTGGCAAAGAACCTGTCGAAGGCGAGCGACGTGCTCTATCTCGGCCGCGGCACATCCTATCCGCTGGCGCTGGAGGGCGCGCTGAAGCTGAAGGAAATCAGCTACATCCATGCCGAAGGCTATGCGGCGGGCGAATTGAAGCACGGCCCCATCGCGCTCATCGACGAAAACATGCCGGTCGTCGTCATCGCGCCTTATGATCGCATTTTCGAGAAGACCGTCTCGAACATGCAGGAAGTGGCGGCGCGCGGCGGCCGCATCATCCTCATCTCCGACCAGAAGGGCCATGAGGAGGCGGGCATCACGCCGCATGAGGCGATCATCCTGCCGGAAATGCCCTCAACCATCACGCCGCTCGTCTACTCCGTGCCGGTGCAATTGCTCGCCTATCACACGGCGCTGCACATAGGCACCGATGTCGACCAGCCGCGCAACCTAGCCAAGTCAGTGACGGTTGAATAAAGACCGCCCGTCGGCCCCTTGCCTCTTGCCTGCCGCAATCCCTCCTGCAAGGTGGGACGGCACGCGGGCGGGGTTCTCATGAGCGCAGACAAGGTTGACATTCGCGGCAGCGGCTGGGGCCGCTTGCGCACATATTTTCTGACCGGGCTGATCCTGGTCGCGCCGATCACGATCACGGTCTATCTCGTCTGGTCGTTCGTCGGCTGGGTGGATGGCTGGGTGAAGCCTTACCTTCCGGCGGAGTTCAACCCCGATACATATCTGCCGTTCGCCGTTCCGGGGATCGGCCTCGTCATCGCGCTGTTCGGAATCACGATAGTCGGCTTTTTGACCGCCAATTTTGTCGGCCGCCAGGTCGTCCATCTCGGCGAGCGGCTGGTGGCGAAGATGCCGCTGGTGCGCAACCTGTATGGCGGCCTCAAGCAGATTTTCGAGACGGTGCTGTCAAACAAGGCGAATTCGTTCAAGCGCGTCGCGTTGATCGAATATCCGCGCAAGGATGTGTGGGCTTTGGCCTTTGTGGCAACAGATGCGGAAGGTGAAGTCAAGGACAGGCTCGAACCGCTTGCCGGCGAAACCATAGCGGTATTCATGCCGACCACGCCGAACCCGACAACCGGCTTCCTGATGTTCTACCCCAAGCGCGACGTCATTTTCCTGTCGATGTCGGTGGAGGATGGCGCCAAGCTGGTGATTTCCGCCGGTCTGGTCACGCCTGAGCAGCAACAGGCTCAATTGCGCGCGACCGCCGCAGCGGACGGCACGGCGCTGCCCGGCGCATGAATGCCGATGGCGGGAAGGCTCAACCGGCCTTCAGCAGCCGCACCGCCTCATCCTTGCCGAACAGATGCAGCAGAAGCCGAAGCGCTTGCCCGCGCTCGGATGAAAGGTCCGGGTCACGCGCAAGGATCAGGCGCGCGTCATCGCGCGCGATGTCCAGCATGTCTCGGTGCGCGGAAAGGTCGGCGAGGCGGAACTGCGCCTCACCGGATTGCCTGGTGCCCAGCAGGTCCCCCTCGCCGCGCAGCCGCAAATCCTCCTCGGCGATACGGAAGCCGTCCTCGGTCTGGCGCAGGATGTCGAGGCGCGCGCGCGCGGTTTCGCCCAACGGCCCCGAATAGAGCAACACGCAGCTTGACGGCTTCGCACCGCGCCCGACGCGTCCGCGCAATTGGTGCAACTGCGCAAGGCCAAACCGTTCGGCATTCTCAATCACGATGATGGTCGCGTCGGGCACATCCACGCCGACCTCGATCACTGTCGTGGCGATCAGCAGGCGTTTGGGCCCATCGCGGAACGCGGCCATCGCGGCATCCTTTTCGGCGGTGTCCATACGGCCATGGATGAGGACAGCCGCGTTTCCGAAGCGCTTGCGCGCCCAGCCGAAACGATTGTCCACGGACATCACGCCCTCAAGCGCCTCGCTGTCCTCCACCAGCGGGCAAACCCAATAGACGCGCGCGCCGTCCCGCATCGCGGTTTCCAGCCGGCTGGCCAATTCGTCCAGCCGTTCCAGCGGCATCGCCACCGTCTGGATGGGCTTGCGGCCCACGGGCTTCTCGTCCAGCCTTGACGAGTCCATGTCGCCATAGGCGGCAAGCACCAGCGTGCGCGGGATCGGTGTCGCCGTCATCACCAGGAGGTCGGCGGCCGCACCCTTCGACGCCAGCGCAAGGCGCTGATGCACGCCAAACCTGTGCTGCTCATCCACAACCACCAAACCGAGCCGAGCGAAGATCACGTCCTCCTGAAACAGCGCATGCGTGCCGATGACGCCATGGACCGCGCCCGACGCCAAGTCTGCCGCAACCTGCCTGCGTTCGGCCGGTTTCATCCGGCCGGTCAGAAGCGCAAGGCGAAGGCCCGTACGTTCCGAAATGCGCGAAAGCCCTGCAAAATGCTGGCGGGCGAGCAGTTCGGTCGGGGCCATCAGCGCCGACTGGAAGCCGGCTTCGGCCGCCTGCGCCATCGCAAACAGCGCGACGACCGTTTTTCCAGCGCCGACATCGCCTTGCAGCAGCCGAACCATGCGCTCCCCCGACGCCATGTCCGCACCGATTTCAGCGATCGAACGCGCCTGCGCTCCCGTCAGCCGGTAGGGCAAGGCGCGGCGAATGCCCTCCGTGAGCGAGCCATCGCCGGGCATGGCTGAGCCGGAAAGCCGCAAGGAATGGCGTCGTGTCAACGCCAGCGCCAATTGCGCGGCGAGAAAATCATCGAGCGCGAGCCGTTTGCGCTGGGTCGATGCGGGTTCGATGTCGTCGGGAGCGGTGGGGGCATGCACCGCGGCCAACGCTTGCGCGAATTGCGGCAAGCCATGGGCATCCATGACGGATCGATCAAGCCATTCGGGCAGCACGGGGATTCGGTCCACAGCGGCGCGCACCGCCTCGCGCATGACTTTGCGGCTCAAACCTTCGACCGATGGATACACCGGCTCGACCAGCGCCAGCGTGCCATCCTCGGTCGAACCGGAAAGCTTCTCGGGATGCACCATCGACCAGCGGTAGTTCCAGCTTTCTACGGTGCCAAACACGGTGACATCCGCGCCAACCGGATAGGCTTTCTCCAGCCAAGGGCGCTGCGCGTTGAAAAATGTCAGCGCGATGTCTCCGCCCGTCTCGTCGGTGGCAATGATGCGATGCGGCACGCGCTTGTTGTGGTCGGGCGCGAATTGATGGCTGTCGATGTGCAACGCCAGCGTCGCTTCCGCGCCATCGGTGACCGTGGCAAGCGTTGCACGGTTGCGCCGGTCGATCACACGGCGCGGCAGCAGGAACAGGAGGCTCGCCACATGGGGTTCGGAGCCGTCCGCCCGCCGCGGCAGCACGCGCGCAAGCAACTGGGCGATTTTCGGGCCGATGCGCGGCAGCGACGTGACAGGGGCAAACAGCGGGTCAAGCAGGGGCGGGCGCATGGTTCACAATGCTCCCCATCGCCTGCGAAGCTCAAGACTTGACATGTGTTCCGGCAAAAAATGCCGGGCAGGAATACAATGTCCGCCCGGCCGCCATGATGTCATGCAGAGCGGCCCGCCACGTCCTGGATGAATTGCCAGGCCACGCGCCCGGACCGGCTGCCGCGCGTTGTCGCCCATTCCAGCGCATCGCGGTGCAGGTCGTCGCGCGCAACCGGCAAACCAAGATGGGCTGCGTACGCATCCACCATGCCGAGATACTCGTCCTGCGAGCATTTGTGGAAGCCGAGCCACAGGCCGAACCTGTCGGACAGCGAGACCTTCTCCTCGATCGCCTCAGACGGGTTGATGGCGGTCGAGCGCTCATTGTCGATCATCTCGCGCGGCATCAGGTGCCGCCGGTTCGAGGTCGCATAGAAGATCACATTGGCGGGCCGTCCTTCGATTCCGCCTTCCAGCGCGGCCTTTAGCGATTTGTAGGACGTGTCATCGGTGTCGAACGACAGATCGTCGCAGAACAGGATGAAGCGGAACGGCGCCGCCTTGATGATGCGGAGCAAGGCGGGCAGGCTGTCAATGTCCTCGCGGTGGATCTCGACGAGCTTCAGGCCGCCTGTCACCTGGTTGACAGCGGCATGCACGGCCTTGACGAGCGAGGATTTCCCCATCCCGCGCGCGCCCCACAAGAGCGCGTTGTTGGCGGGTTTGCCTTGCGCGAAGCGCCGGGTGTTTGCTTCCAGAATGTCCCGCACGTGGTCGATGCCGCGCAGCAGGCCGAGCGCGACGCGGTTGGCGTCCGGCACCGGGTCAAGGCGGCTGCCATGCGGTTCCCAGACAAAGCAGTCCGCGTCCTCCAGCCTGTTGTCCACCGCCGGCGGCGGCGCCATGCGCGCCAGCACGTCGATGATGGCGTCAAGCTTCCGGTTGAGCGCGGCGAGCGCTTCGCTGTCGTCTGATGTCATGATGGCCTCCGCCTGCGTGCCTATCAACCATTGCATGGAACGCAAGCCGCGCCTGCGTGAATGTCTGCGCAATGCAAGGCCTGCGGTTGCATTGACCCTTGGCGTCGTTATATTCCGGCCAACCTTGCCGCCAGGCGTCTTGCGCCGCGGTCCCTTCTGGAGACACCCATGTTTGTTACGCCTGCTTACGCGCAAGCGCCTGCTGCGACCGGCCCCGACGTGCTGATGAGCCTGCTGCCGTTCGTCCTCATTTTTGTCATCATGTGGTTTCTCATCATCAGGCCGCAGCGCCAGCAGATGAAGAAGCGCGAGGAAATGTTGAAGAACATCCGCCGCAACGACACGATCGTCACCGGCGGCGGGGTCATCGCCAAGGTGACGAAGGTTGTCGAAGGCGATGCCGAACTGGAAGTCGAAATCGCGCAAGGCATCAAGGTCAAGGTGTTGCGTTCCATGGTTGCCGATGTCCGCGTGAAAGGCGAACCCGCTGCGGCCAACGATTCGAAATGATGCTGCGGCGTTGACGTAGCGGTCGCGGCCGGGGGATCCGGCGCGCAGGAAACAAGTCATGCTCTATTTCTCGACCTGGAAGACGGTTCTCATCTGGCTCGTTGTGGCGGTTGGCGCGGTGTTCGCAGCGCCCAACCTCTATTCCCCCGGCTTCCGCGAGACTTTGCCTGATGCGGTTCCGTCACGCCCGATGACGCTTGGCCTCGATTTGCAGGGCGGCTCGCACCTGCTTCTCCAGGTGGATCGCGAGAGCCTGGTCGAGGACAGGCTTGCGACGCTGCGCGATGACGCGCGAAACGCATTGCGCGGCGAGCAGATCGGCTACACCGATCTCGCCATCCGTGGCGAACGCGACGTCGTGCTGACGCTGCGCGATCCCGCCGAAGAACAGGCGATGCGCGATGCGCTGGCTGACTTGATCGCGCCGGTGACGGGCGGCTTGTTCGGCGCGGGCGCTGTCACGGAAGTGGAATTGACGGTTGAGAACGGCACCGATGTCACGCTCGGCCTGACGGAGGAGGGGATCACCAACCGGCTGTCCAGCGCAGTCACTCAGTCGATCGAAGTCATCAATCGCCGCGTCAACGAGCTTGGCACGACCGAGCCGACCATCCAGCGCCAGGGCACCGACCGCATCCTCGTGCAGGTGCCTGGCCTCGATGATCCGCAGCGCCTGAAGGACATTCTCGGCAAGACCGCCAAGCTGACATTCCAGTTTGTCGACCGCACGATGCCCGTCGAAGAGGCGCTGACCGGCCGCCCGCCGGCCGGCACGGCCGTGCTCTACTCCAATGATGATCCGCCGGTCGCCTACATCATCGAGAACCGGGTGATCGTCTCCGGCGAGAACCTGTCTGATGCGCAGGCAGGCTATGACCAGCGGACGTCCGAGCCCATTGTGTCGTTCCGCTTCGACACCAAGGGCGCGCAACGCTTCGGTCAGGCGACACAGCAGGGCGTCGGCCGTGAGTTCGCCATTGTTCTCGACAATGAAGTGATTTCGGCCCCGGTCATCCGCGAGCCGATTCTTGGCGGTTCAGGGCAGATTTCTGGCAATTTCACGGTCGAGAGCGCCAATGACCTTGCGGTGCTGTTGCGGGCGGGCGCACTGCCTGCCGACCTCACCATCATTGAGGAACGCACGGTCGGTCCCGGGCTCGGCGCGGATTCGGTCAATGCCGGCGTGTTTGCATCGATCATCGCATCGATCCTTGTCGTCACCTTCATGCTCGTCGCCTACGGCCTGCTCGGCGTCATCGCCAATGTGGCTCTGATTGCCAACGTCGTCCTGATCATTGCCATCCTGTCGGCGCTGGGCGCGACGCTGACGCTGCCGGGCATCGCCGGCATTGTGCTGACAGTCGGCATGGCGGTTGATTCAAACGTCATCATCTTTGAACGTGTCAGGGAGGAGCGGCGCATGGGCCGCTCCTTCATCCAATCCATGGATGAAGGCTTCCAGAAGGGCATCGCCACGGTCGTGGACGCCAACCTGACGACGCTGATCGCCGCTGTCGTGCTGTTTTTCCTCGGGTCCGGTCCGGTCAAGGGTTTCGCGGTGACGCTGGCGATCGGCATCGTCACAACAGTGTTCACCGCCTTCACTTTGACGCGCTGGATGATCGCGCTGTGGATCCGCAGGTCCAAACCGAAAGATCTGCCATGGGGCCTCAAACTCGTGCCGGACAACACGAAACTCGGTTTCATGAGGCTGCGCAACTGGGCCTTCGCATTTTCGATCCTGACCACGATTGGCACATTCGTCGCCCTTGCTGTCACGGACTTGAACTACGGGATTGATTTCCGCGGCGGCTCGATGATCGAGGTGCAATCCAAGGCGGAGGTGGCCGATGTCGGCGCAATCCGGGGCGCGCTTTCCGACCTCAATCTCGGCGACGTGCAAGTGCAGGAGTTTGGCAGCCCCCGCGACGTGCTGATCCGGATCGAAAGCCAGGACGATTCGGAAGCCGGGCAGCAGGCGGCCATCGCCAATGTGCGCGCCGCTTTGGAGGCCGATTACGAGGTGCGAAGGGTCGAGGTCGTCGGACCGACGGTCTCCGGGGAACTGACACGCAACGGCATCATCGGCGTGACCGTGGCGATGCTCCTGATCCTCATCTATATCTGGGTCCGTTTCGAGTGGCAGTTTGCCGTCGGCGCGATCCTTGCCACGGGCCACGACGTGATCATGACGGTGGGGCTGTTCGCCTTCACGGGCCTGGAGTTCAACCTAACCTCCATTGCGGCGGTGCTCACCATCATGGGTTATTCGATCAACGACACTGTCGTCGTCTATGACCGTGTCCGCGAAAACTTGCGTAAATTCAAGAAGATGCCGATCACCGAACTGCTTGACCTGTCGGTCAACCAGACCCTGTCGCGAACCGTGCTCACCGGCATGACGACATTGTTCGCCTTGATCGCCCTGTGGTTGTTCGGCGGCGAGGTGATCCGTGCCTTTGTTTTTGCCATGATTTTCGGCATCGTCATTGGCACCTATTCATCGGTCTTCGTTGCGGGTCCGTTGCTCATCCTGTTCCGGCTGCGCGCCGAGACCTTCGAGGCCGAGACGAGTGGCGCGCCATCGGGCCAGCCCGCGCCGAAGCAGGCGTAAGCCGTGGCGGGCATCGTCATGCGCGAGGCTCATTTTCCGGGCCGCGCACCGATCGATGCCTATGGCAATGGCGGGTTCCGATTTGCCGAGATGAGCCATCGTGGCTCGATCCTCTGCCTCCCGTCCGGCATCCATGGATGGCCGGTCGCAGATCCGGCCGCGCTCACGGCGGAGGATTTCGCCAAAGCGGTGGCCGAGGCGTCCGGCATCGATGTCCTGCTGGTCGGCATGGGCCTCGAACCCAGGCCGATGCCGCGCGCGATCCGCGAGGCGCTCAAGGGCGCAGGTCTCGGGGTCGACATCATGACCACAGGCGCGGCGGTGCGCACATACAACGTGCTGATCGCGGAGGACCGCAATGTCGCCGCCGCCTTGATCGCCGTGTGATGCATGAGTGCGCTTGCCGCCTTGCGGACACTCGATCCGGACGCCTATTTCGCCGCGCTGTTTGTTCCAGCCGACAAACGTGAGGCATTTGCCGCGCTCGCCGCCTTTCACGCGGAACTGGCCCGCATCCCCCATCTGGTGTCGGAGCCGCTGCCCGGTGAAATCCGGCTACAATGGTGGCGCGATGTCATTTCTGGCGAAAGGGCGGGCGAGGCGGCGTCGCACCCTGTGGCCGCGCCGCTGCTGTCCGCCATCAATTCCCACAGGCTGCCGCGCGCCGCTTTCGACCGCATGGCCGACGCCCGCATCTTCGATCTTTACCATGATCCGATGCCGGACATCGCGGCGCTTGAAACCTATCTCGGCGAAACACATGCCGCGCTCATCCAGTGTCAGGCGATGGTTCTCGACGCCAACGCGGCCTCAGGGGCCGCCGATTCGTCCGGCCACGGCGGGATGGCTTGCGGCATCGCGGCGATGATCTCGGCTTTGCCGTTCCACACGCGGCGCGGCCTGTGCTTCATCCCGGCCGACATGCTCGCTGCGCTTGGCGCGACGCGTGACGCGCTGGCCGCTGGCGACACAGCCGCTCGCCTCCGCACGGTTCAGGCCGTTGCCGCCCTCGGGCGGGATCACGCGCGACGATTCGCCGAGGCCGACCGGCGCATTCCTGCCTCCTTGCGGCCTGCCTTTCTTCCGCTGGCTGCCGCCCGGCTTGTGCTCAGGCAAGCGGCCAAGGCCGGTGCTGCCGCATTTGAGAAGCCGGTCATCGCATCGCCGCTCGGCATCCGTTTTGCCATGGCGAAAATGGCGCTGACCGGTTCTTGACGCTGCGCGCTTGATGCGTGACGCGCCAGCCCGTATCGTCCAGCCTCCCGATCTGTTCAGGACCCCCCATGCCGCTCTGGTTGCTCGCCCCTTTGGTGATCGTCAGCATTTCGCTCGTCGTCTGGCTGGTGAAACGCAATGGCGGCGATGCGCCGCCGCGTTTCCCGGACGGCATGGACGATCCAGCCATCAAAGCCGTGATCGCACGATTCCAGCAGGCACATGAGGACGCTGTGATTCGAATGAGCGCCCTCGCTCCGGGGGGACGCGCGATCCTGATGGCGCTGGAGGGCAACGAGACAGCGATTGCCGTTCCCTTTGGCCGAAAAATCGTGTTTCGTCGCATCGAACGCGCAAACGGCCTTGTCCGCCTCTCCGGAAGCACCATTCTCGTCGACCTGCGTGAAGCGGGTTTTCCGGCCCTCGCATTCGACTATGGCGCTCCGGAGTCGGCCGCCGCCGCCTTTTCAACGTTCTTTGCCGCAAGGACACCCGCCCATGCTTGAAGGTTCGCCTTTCCCGGAAGTCACGCAATACGCCATCCCGCTTTTCGTCATCGGCATCATCATCGAACTGTATGCGATCCGCAAAGCGCGCCTGTCGGGCGACTATGAAACGCGTGACACGCTGACATCGCTGCTGATGGGGACGGGCAATGTGGTGACCGGGATCATCACCGCCTTCATCGGCCTGTGGGTCTATCTCTGGGCTTGGGAATACCGGCTGTTTGACTGGGGCACCTCGGCGCTTGCCGTCATCGCCTGCTTCTTCCTCGACGATTTCAAATATTACTGGCACCACCGCATCGCCCACCGCTCGCGCTGGGTGTGGGCCGACCATGTGAACCACCATTCCTCCCAGCATTACAATCTCTCGACGGCGCTGCGGCAGGGCTGGACAGTGGCGCTGACCGGCATGTTCATCCTCGGCGTGCCGCTCGTGCTGCTCGGCTTCCACCCCTACATGGTGCTGTTTGTCGGCGGCCTGAACCTGACCTACCAGTTCTGGATCCATACAGAGACGATCGGCAAAATGCCGCGCTGGTTCGAGGCGGTGTTCAACACGCCCTCGCATCACCGCGTGCACCATGCGAGCAACGCCCGCTACCTCGATGCCAATTACGCAGGCACGTTGATCATCTGGGACAGGCTGTTCGGCACGTTCGTGCCGGAGACGGAGGCCGAGAAGCCGCGATATGGTCTCGTCAACGACATCGCGACCTTCAACCCGTTCCGTGTCGCGTTTCACGAATGGGTGGCGCTGGCGAAAGATGCCGTCCGACCCGGCCTGACCCTCCGCCAGCGCATGGGCTATCTGTTCGGCCCGCCCGGCTGGAGCCATGACGGCAGCCGCAAGACCTCGGAAATGCTGAAAGCCGACTATGTGGCGCGCCACCCGCAGGAGGCGGGCAAGCCGGGTCTGCCGGACCGCGCGCCGAAGCCGGGCATCCTGCCGGGCGAATGATTGCTCGGGCGCTTCGCGGGCAGGAGATCATTCCGCCGCTTCGCGCGCGGGCTCAAGGTGCAGCCATGCCCGCGCATCGGCGAGCGCGCGGCCGGTCATGGCGTGCTTCTTGGCGATCGCCTTGTCCTTGCCGCGGAAGCGGCCTTCATGCCCCTCGGGGCGCAGCCGCGTGCCGGTCTCAAGCGGCGGGAACAGGCCGAAATTGATGTTCATCGGCTGGAAGGAGCGTTTGCCCGGTTCCTCGTCGGATGAAATGTGCCCGCCGGTGATGTGATTGAGCAGCGCGCCGAAGGCGGTCGTCACCGGCGGCAAAGATAGCGTGCGACCCCGCGCCTCGGCAGCGGCGAAACGGCCCGCCAGCAGGCCGATGGCCGCGCTTTCCACATAGCCCTCGCAGCCGGTGATCTGGCCGGCGAAGCGGATGTCGGGCCGCGATTTCAGCCGAAGCGCGCTATCGAGCAGGCGCGGGCTGTCGAGATAGGTGTTGCGGTGCAGGCCGCCGAGCCGCGCGAATTCGGCATTCTCCAGGCCGGGGATCATGCGGAAGATGCGAACCTGGTCGGCATATTTCAGCTTCGTCTGGAAACCGACCATGTTGTAGAGTGTGCCCAGCGCATTGTCCTGGCGCAATTGCACCACGGCATAGGGCTTCACCGTCGGATTATGCGCGTTGGTGAGGCCCATCGGCTTCATCGGCCCGTGGCGCAGTGTCTCCGGCCCGCGCTCTGCCATCACCTCAATGGGCAGGCAGCCGTCGAAATAGGGCGTTCCCTCCCATTCCTTGAAGGCGGTCTTGTCACCTGCCAGCACGGCTGCGATGAAGGCGGCATATTGCTCGCGGTCCATCGGGCAGTTGATGTAGTCTTTGCCGTTCCCGCCCGGTCCGACTTTGTCGTAGCGCGACTGGAACCACGCCACATCCATGTTGACCGTGTCGAAATGCACGATGGGCGCGATGGCATCGAAGAAGGCCAGCGCATCGGCACCCGTCTCGGCGCGGATCGCTTCGGCCAGAGGCGCGGCGGTCAGCGGGCCGGTCGCGATGATGGTCGAACCCCAATCCTGCGGCGGCAGGCCGTCGACCACACCCGGCTCGAAGCGGATCATCGGATGGGCGTGCAGGGCCGCCGTGACAGCGGCGGCAAAGCCATCACGGTCGACCGCGAGCGCCCCGCCGGCCGGGACTTGATGGGCGTCACCCTTTGCCATGATCAATGACCCGGCAAGACGCATTTCCGCGTGCAGGAGCCCGACGGCGTTGGTCTGCGCGTCATCGGATCGGAAGGAGTTGGAACAGACAAGCTCGGCGCAATCGCCGGACTTGTGCGCATCCGTCATCTGCAGCGGGCGCATTTCATGCAGGACGACGGGAACGCCCGCCTGCGCGATCTGCCATGCGGCTTCCGAGCCGGCGAGGCCTGCGCCAACGACGTGGATGGGTGCGATGGAATTGGAAGATTGCTTGCTCATGGCCGCGACTTATCGCGCGACTGGCCCAAAAACAATAACGCCCGCCGGGGGAGGAGGTCCGGCGGGCGTCATGTCCAAGATCCGGCCCCGATTTGGGAGGAGGAGGGGCCGGTCTGCTTCGCGGGGGATGGGAGGAGGAGGTCCCCGGCGAATTCGGTGGTTCAGCGGACAGCGCGACGCGCTGCAAATTCGATGTCGCCGCGGTTGAGACCAAGGTCGCTCAGTTCACGGTCGGACAGGCGGGCAAGCGCATCGCGGGTCGCACGGAAGCGGCGCCATTCACGGATGCTGTTCATCAGGTTCATCGTCGTCTCGGTTCAATCACTGTTTCTACGAGGGTCAAAATAATGCTTCGCCTTGCAATGAGAAGCGCGAATGCTGCATGGCACCCATGCAAATTGTGCACTGCACAATTGTGATCCGCCGCAGCTTTGCCACAAGTGTGAACAGCCGGTTAATCATCATCGAGCGCGCGCCAGGCGGCGCCGTCGAGGTCCTCGAACTGGCCGTTCTTCATGCTCCACAGGAAGGCGGCCAGCCCGACGAAACCCAAGAACAACGCGATCGGGATGAGGATCATCAGGCCATTCATGCGGGCACTCCTTTGCCGATGACGATTGCCGCAGGCGATCCGCCGTCGCGCCGGCGCGGCGCATAGCTTGCGAGCCGCAACGCGTTTGCCACAACGATGATGGACGAGGTCGACATGGCGATGGCGGCCAATAACGGCGTCGCATAGCCGAGCACGGCCAGCGGCACCGCTACGATGTTGTAGGCGATCGCCAAAACAAAATTCTCGACGACAAGCCGGTGCGCCTTGCGTGCGATCATGATCGCATCCGGCACGGCATGCAGGTCGGGGTTGAGGAAGATCAGCCCGCAGGCCGAGCGCCCGATTTCCGACGCTGCCGCCGGAGCCATGGAGACATCGGCGGCAGCGAGCGCGGGCGCGTCATTGATTCCGTCACCCACCATCAAGACCGATCGCCCGGCCGACTTCTCGCGTTGGATCAGCGCGATCTTCTCCGACGGCTTCAGCCCGCCTGCATGGCTGTCCGTTTCCAGCCGCGCCGCCATTTTCGCGACACGGTCCTCCGCATCGCCCGATGCGATACGGGTGGCAAGCCCAAGCGACTTCACTGCCGCAACCGCGTCAAACGCGCCGCGGCGCAGATTTTCCTGGAAGCGGAATGTCGCCAGGAGCGCGCCGTTGCGGGTGAGCACAACCGCGGCTTCGGTGCGGGCGAGGTCATTGGCTGCCCAGCGTGGCGAACCAAAGCGCCAAAGCGCACCGTCTGAGCTTCGCGCTTCGACGCCGGAACCCGGCACCTCTCCGATGTCGGCGAGTGTCGCGGCTGGGATGTCAGCCAATCCCGCCGCGATGCCGCGCGCGTAAGGATGGTTTGACACGCGCGCCAGCGCGACAGCAAAGGGCAGGGTGGCGGCTTCCCCGGTGTAACCGGCAAGCGCAGGAATGCCGGTTGTCAACGTGCCGGTCTTGTCGAAGACCACCGAGTCGATTTTCGCCAGCCGCTCCAACGCCGCGCCATCTTTCAGCAGGATGCCGGAGCGCGACAGACGCCCCGCTGCGACGGCATGCACCATCGGAACCGCAAGGCCGAGCGCACAGGGGCAGGTGATGATGAGGGTCGCGACCGTGACCTGCAGGGCAAAATCCCAGTCTGCGCCTGCCAGTTTCCAGCCGATCAGGCTGATCAGCGCCGTCAGATGCACGACAGGCGAATAGAGTTGCGCCGCGCGGTCCGCGATGCGGCGATAGGTGCCGTGGGCGGCCGAAGCCTCCGTCATCATGGCTTCCATCGATGACAGGAACGAGGTCTTGGCGTCGCTTGTGGCCCTCAGATTCACCGGGCCGGTGAGATTGAGGACGCCCGCCTCCAATGCGCGGCCGGGCGTTGCGACTTCCACCGCCGACTCCCCGGTGACCAATGACCGGTCGACATCGCTGCGGCCGTCAATCACCACGCCGTCGACGGGCACACGCTCGCCTGCGGCGACCAGCAGCGTCATGCCCGGCTTCACGGCCTCGATCGGCAGATAGCGCCGCTGGCCGTCATCCTGCAACACGACGGCACCTTTGGCCATCAGACGGCCGAGCCCGGAAACGCGGCTGCGTGCCCGCGCCCGCATCATGTGGTCGGCGGTGCGCCCGGCAAGCAGAAAGAACAAGAGCGAGACGGGTGCGTCAAACCACGCATGTTCCGCGCTGTTGATCACCTGATAGAGGCTCATGATGAAGGCGAGCGTGATGGCCAGCGCAATCGGCACATCCATGTTCAGCCGCCGGTTGCGCAAGGCCGACCATGCCGACTGGTAGAACACCCGGCCCGAATAGAGGATGGTCGGACCGGCGATGCAAGCCGAAATCCAGTGAAACATGTCGCGGGTCGCGCCCTCGGCACCGGACCACACCGAGACCGACAGAAGCATGATGTTCATCGCCGAAAAACCGGCGACGCCGAGCGCGCGCAAAAGCCGGGAAAACTCCGGATCAGTTTCTGGCTCGCCCGTTTCGGTGTGGACGGCATAGCCGGTGCGGGCGAGCGTGGCGATGATCCCGGCCAGTTCCGCGTCGGTGGCTGTTTCCCGCCATTCAATGAGCACACGCCGTTCCGTCAGGTTGACGCGGGCGCGCGCCACTTGGTGCAATGAGCCAAGCGCACTCTCGATTGTGCCAATGCAGGCACCGCAATGGATCGCCGGTGCAGAAAGCGTGATCTGGCTCACCCCATTTCCGAGGCTGCGGCTATCGGCGCGGATGTCATCGGCGCTGATGGAGGCGAGGCCCGGTTCGGGCGCTGCCAGGTCGCTTGAAGTGCAGCAGGCCACGGCTCACTGCCCTTCCGAGACGTCAAACCGGTGGACGGATTCAAAGTCGCTCACGCCGTCGAGATCAGCTTTGACTGTCACCACCCAGCGGCCCGGAGCCGGAAACGGGATCGGAGCGAAACGGCCCGTCGCATCGGGACCGACGATTTCGGTCCTGTCGTCCTTTTCGCCGATGGGCCGGTTGAAAAGGACAGTGAGCTTGGCGGCGGGAACAGCCGCACCTGCCGCATCTGTCATCGACCACACCAGAGTCCGGCCCTCGACAGCGGCATCTTCGCGCCAGCCAAGGGCGGCGACCGTGTCATGCGCCTTGATCTTCTCGTTGAACTGCTGGCTTGCCACATAGGAATTCTTGACGACAAGCCCGGTCCAGTTGGTCACAGCCTGCCTCGCCATGAACAGGTTGACCGTGATGATCACCCCGAAAAACGCAAGGAACATGGCCGTGACGTGAAAGCCGTTCAGCGTGAAGCGGTTGCCATCCGGGCCTTGGTTCAATGTCTGACGCATCGGGTTCTCTCCTCAATCGTCGCACATGGGCGGGCCGCCGCCTTCAAACGGCGGCCCGTTTGGTTCAATTCGAGACTGCAAGCTCCGGCGGCGCGTTGAACACGCCTTCCAGAACCGTTGTTTCCCCGCCGGCCAGATCGCGGATCACGATGGCGAACGGCGTGCGTTCTGCGGTGATCCCTTCACGCGGGTGGCGGATCTGCACGCGGATGTCGCGCAATTTGTTGGCGTCGATCCCCAGCAGCACCGATTGGCCACCCATGTCGTCAAGCCCGGCGGAGGCAAGCGTGGCGTCGATGAAGCCATCCACAGTGACCGTGAACAGGCGCGGCGTGGGCTGCCGGTTGGAGATCTTGACGGCAAACGAATTCTGGATCGAACCGTCGGACAGCTGGACATAGAGCGGATTGCGGTCCGGGATGAGCGACGCGTCAATCATCTGCCGGTTGGCAAGCTGCCAGACAATGGCAAGACCGAGCGCCGACCAGACGGCAAGGTAAAGAAGCGTGCGCGCGCGGAAGACCACCTGCCAGTCGAAATAGCGGTAGGAGGTTTTCACCCGTCCGCCTTCATCATGAACGAGCGATGGCGTGATGCGCCCATTGGCGCCGCAGGCCGCCTGCATGTTCGCGTTGTAGTTGGTGAGCGTGGTGTAGGAGATCAGCCCGCGGTCGCGGCCCAGCTTGTCCATCACGCTGTCGCAGGCGTCGATGCAGAGCGCGCAGGAGATGCATTCAAGTTGTTGGCCGTCGCGGATGTCGATCCCGGCCGGGCAGACGGCGACACAGGCGTTGCAATCGACGCAGTCCCCGCCCTGGACGCCGGCCTCGGCCGAGCGCTTCTTGCCCTTCGTCCGCGGCTCGCCGCGCCAATCATTGTATGTGACGATCAGCGAGTTCTCGTCCGTCATCGCCGCCTGGATGCGCGGCCACGGGCACATGTAGGTGCAGACCTGCTCGCGCATGAAGCCGCCGAGCCAGAAGGTCGTGAATGTCAGCACGCCGACCGTGGCATAGGCGACGGGAGGCGCGTCAAAGGTCAGGAACTGCCAGGCGAGCGTTGGCGCATCGGCGAAATAGAAGATCCAGGCGCCGCCGGTGGCCATCGCGATCAGCAGCCAGATGGCATAGGTCGCGCCGCGCTTGGCAAGTTTCGATGCGGTCCACGGCGCTTTGTCCAGCGCGATGCGTGCGTTGCGGTCGCCTTGGATCAGGCGCTCGACCTTGATGAACAGGTCCGTCCATACGGTTTGCGGGCAGGAGTAGCCGCACCACACGCGGCCGGCCGCCGATGTCATGATGAAAAGGCCGAAGCCCGACATGATGAGGAGCGCCGCAACGATATAGAATTCCTGCGGCCAGATTTCGAGGAAAAAGAAATAAAAGCGGCGGTGCTGGAGATCGAGCAACACGGCCTGATCAGGGGAGAACGGCCCGCGGTCCCATCGGATCCAAGGCGTGATGTAGTAGATCCCGAGGGTCACCAGCATGATGATCCATTTGAGGTTCCGGAACTGGCCGGAAACATCCTTGGGATGGATCGCCTTGCGGGCGGCAAACAGCGGTTCACGCTTGTCCTTGCGGTTGAGAGCTTCCGCGTCATGCTGATCCAGCCCGTCAACCGGCTGCGCGCCGGTCCGGTGATCAATGATGATGGAATTCACGTCTTTATCCCTCCGCGGATTGGAATTGGAAGTTCCCCGCTGGGACTGATCGTTAGGGCGCAGGGGGTGATTCCGCCTTGATCCACGTCAACGCAGCATCCGCCGGGGAGAGCGGAGCCTGTGGCAGGCTGCCGCAGCCGGGCGCCGCATGATGGACAAAAATCGGGGCCCGGGTTGGAAACCGGGCCCCTCGCACTTGAACGTCACTGTGGAAGTATATTGCGTTTCGCCGGGTGGGAGTTAGCGAGCGGCACCGCCAAGGCTGTAGACATAGGTGGCGAGTTCCTTGACAGTCACGTCGCCGAGGCGCGGGCCCCAGGCGGGCATCACGCCGTGGCGCGGCTTGTTGATCTGGGCGATGAGCTCGGCCTGGCTGCCCCCATAGAGCCAGACGGCGTTGTTGAGGGCGGGCGCGCCCATTTCCGGCAGGCCTTCAGCATTCTCGCCATGGCAGGACGCGCAATTGTCGGCAAAAACCGTCTGGCCCGCCGTCGCATCGCCTTTCTCGACCGCGCCGCCGGAGAGCGACAGCACATAGGCCGACACATTTTCGATGGAGGCGGCGTCCAGCAACTCGTCGGCACCGAAGCTTGGCATCAGCGCGTCGCGTGCCTCATCGCCGCCATTGCGGATGCCATGGGTGATGGTGAAGGCGATGTCGTCGATCGTGCCGCCCCAGATCCATTCGTCGTCCTGAAGATTGGGGAAGCCCGGGCCGCCCGCTGCTCCCGTGCCGTGACACTGGATGCAATTGACCTGGAACGCCGAGCGCCCGGCAGAGACCGCGAACTGGAACAGATCGTCCTGCGCGATGATCTCGTCGAAGGAGGCGGCGGCAATCCGGTCACGGAATGTCGCCTGTGCGGCCTTGGCCGTTTCGAACTGCTCGCGCACATCCCCGCGGCTCGACCAGCCAAGGGTTCCCTTGGTGTTGGATGTCAGGCCGGGGATGGCCGGATAGAGCACCACATAGACCGCCGCCCAGACGACAGTCGCGATGAACACCCAGACCCACCAGCGAGGCATGGGCGTGTCAAGTTCGCGGATGCCATCCCAGACATGGCCCGTCGTTGCCGTGCCGGTCGCTTCATCAATGTGCTTCTCGGACATCTCAGTCCTCCTTGAAGGGAATGGAGGCGGCGTTGTCCGCGATGTTGCGGGCGTAGGGCCTCAGGAACACGTAGGCGTTGGCGCCGATGAAGAAGAGGAACATGGCGAGCAGTCCCCAGCTGTCGGCGAATTCCCGCATTGCGGAATAAGTATCCATGGTTCCCTCCTCAGCGCGTATTGGCGACCGGATCGTAGGTCGAGAAGTCGACCAGCGTTCCAAGCATCTGCAGGTAGGCGACAAGCGCATCCATCTCGGTCAGCTTGTCCGGCTGGCCGTCGAAATCGGCGATCACGGCCTTCGGATAGCGGGCAAGGAGCCCTTCGCTGTCGCCTTCCGGATCGACCTGGACCGCAAAATCCGCCGCCGCATTCTCGATCATGGCTGCGTCATAAGGGACACCCAGCACCGCATTCGCCTGCATCTGGTTGACGATGAGGCCGGGGTCGAGTTCGCGGCTCATCAGCCACGAATAGGGCGGCATGATCGATTCCGGCACCACATCGCGCGGGTTGATCAGGTGCGCGACATGCCATTCATTGGAATAGCGGCCGCCGACACGGGCGAGGTCAGGCCCCGTGCGTTTCGAGCCCCACTGGAACGGCCGATCATACATGGATTCGGCCGCAAGGCTGTAATGGCCGTAGCGTTCGACCTCGTCACGGAACGGCCGGATCATCTGGCTGTGGCAGTTGTAGCAGCCCTCGCGGATGTAGACGTTGCGCCCGGCAAGCTCCAGCGGCGAATAGGGCCGCATCCCGTCAACCTTCTCGATGGTGTTTTCGAGGTAGAAAAGCGGTGCAAGCTCGACCACGCCGCCGATGGCGACTGTCACGAGTGACAGACCGAGCAGAAGCGTTGCGTTGCGCTCGACCTTGGCGTGGTTGCGGATGAACCAATTGCCTGATGTTTCTGACATTGTTCACACTCCTCAGGCGGCGGCCAGAACGGGGGAGCCCATCGGGACTTCCTGACGTTCCTTGCCGCGGATGGTCTGGACGACGTTGACCAGCATGATGATCGCGCCTGCGAGGTAGAGCAGGCCGGCGATCGTGCGGGCGATGTAGTAGGGGTGAAGGACGGCCACGCTCTCGACGAAGGAGTAAACGAGGTAGCCCTGCGCATCATATTCGCGCCACATCAGGCCCTGCGTGATGCCGGAGACCCAAAGTGCGGCGGCATAGATCACGATGCCGACGGTGGCGAGCCAGAAGTGCCAGTTGATCATGCGCAGGGAATACAAGCGCGGGCGACCCCAAAGCTTCGGCACCATGTAGTAGAGCGAAGCGAACGACACCATGCCGACCCAGCCGAGCGCGCCGGAATGCACATGGCCGATCGTCCAGTCGGTGTAGTGGCTGAGCGAGTTGACAGCCTTGATGGACATCATCGGGCCTTCGAAGGTCGACATGCCATAGAAGGCGAGCGCGATGACGAACATGCGGATGATCGGATCGGTGCGGACCTTGTCCCATGCGCCGTTCAGCGTCATCAGGCCGTTGATCATCCCGCCCCAGGACGGCATCCACAGCATGATCGAGAACACCATGCCCAGCGTCTGAGCCCAGTCGGGCAGGGCGGTGTAGTGCAGGTGGTGTGGACCGGCCCAGATGTAGAGGAAGATCAGCGACCAGAAATGCGCGATCGACAGTCGGTAGGAGTAGACCGGACGTTCGGCCTGTTTGGGCACGAAGTAGTACATCATGCCGAGGAAGCCCGCCGTCAGGAAGAAGCCGACCGCGTTGTGGCCATACCACCACTGCGTCAACGCATCCTGCACGCCGGCCCAGACGGGCACGGATTTCGTGGCAAGGAAGGAGATCGGGATGGCCGCGTTGTTGACCAGGTGCAGCATCGCGATGGTGATGATCATCGCAAGGTAGAACCAGTTCGCAACATAAATGTGCGGTTCGCGGCGCATGAGGATCGTGCCGAGGAACACGACCAGGTAAGCGACCCAGACAACCGTCAGCCACAGGTCCACATACCATTCCGGTTCGGCATATTCCTTGCCCTGCGTGATGCCGAGCAGATAGCCGGTGGCGGCCATGACGATGAACAGCTGGTAGCCCCAGAACACGAACCAGGCCAGATCACCGCCGAACAGCCGCGCCCGGCTGGTGCGCTGCACGCAGTAGAACGAGGTGGCCAGAAGCGCGTTGCCCCCGAATGCGAAGATGACCGCCGATGTGTGCAGCGGGCGCATGCGACCAAAGGTGAAGAACGGCTCGAAGTTGAAGAGCGCCGGCCATGTCAGCTGTGCTGCGACAATCACGCCGATCAGGAATCCGGCGATGCCCCAAAGCAATGTCGCGATGGTGCCGTAGCGGATCACCTCGTCCATATACTCGACGTCGCCGTCACGTGTCTTTGCGACGGGCTTTGCCTTGGGGGCCACGGTTGCAAACCGCATTGCGACAACGGTGCCGAGCAGCAGCACGGCCGTGATGAGCCCGAAATGGAGCCGGAACAGCGGATCCGGGCTGAGGCCGGCCAGAACCAGCGCGCCGAATGTGGCGACAGCCAGCAGGCCGACATGAGAGATCTTGGTCATTTTTTGTCTCCGCACGTGAGCTGTCGGCGGAGTCGCTCCACCGGCATGGCGGCGTGATTGCCACCCTCTGCAAGGGGCAACCTTGATTTCGATCAATCCGGCCACCCGGCCGTTCGGCTATGGATCGCACTCACAAATCGCCCGCAAAGCGGTCGCCGCCGGTGAACGGAGCCATGCCAGTGCAGAAGATCGTCAGCTTTCCAAAGGCGGATGCCCGGTCACCGGAAGACGAAGCGTTCGCCCAGACGCGCCAGCGAGACGAGCGCGCGATGGCCTCCATCCCCGATCCTTTGGGTTTCATGGCGCGCGCGCATCAGGATCAGTTGCGCATCTGTGAGTTGCTTGAAGAGATCGCCGACAGCCTGCCGTCACGCGTGGACCGGCTGAAATGTTTCTATGCGGCCGGCAAGCTGCGCACCACCATGCGCATCCATCATCTCGACGAGGAGCGCGGCCTGTTTCCAGCCTTGCGCCGCCATGCACAAATCAACAGATCGCTGGCTTCCAGCCTTGAACGGCTTGAGTCGGAGCACATCGAGGATGACAGCCTGTCCCAAGACATCATCGACGCCCTTGAGCGGCTTGCATCCGGCGAAGCGGTGAGTTCGGTCGACGGCCTGTCCTTCATGCTCAGGGCGTTTTTTGACAGCCATCGCCGCCACATAGCGTTTGAGGATGAGATGGTGCTCCCCGCGGCGCGCCAGCACCTTGACCGGGCGGAACTGGAAGACATCGAAGCCGTGATGCTTGCGAACCGCCGCATGTCGCCCGACGAGCTGTTTTCGCGCCACCTTTGCTCAACCGCGATGGACCTGTTCCGCGGAGAGTTCACCGAGCCGTCCTGAGCGACCGGGTCCTATTCAGTCACGCGGTTCAGTCACGCGGTTCAGTCAAGCGGTTCAGTCGCCTGCTTCTTGCAGCAGGCGCGGCATCGAACGGATTTCGACATGGCGGGAATCGATCAGGTTGATCAGGTTGCTTTTGCGCAGGGCGGTTAGTTGACGGCTGACCGTCTCAATCGTCAGGCCGAGAAAATCGGCCATGTCGGAACGGGTCAGCGGCAATTCGACCACGACGCCGCCGGGTTTCTCGCGGTTTTCCGGGTTCACGTGCCGCGCAAGATAGGCGAGGAAAGACGCAAGCTTTTCGCGCGCTGTCTTGCGGCCCAGTGTCACCATCCAGTCACGCGCTTCGTCCAACTGGCGCAGGCTCTGGTCCAGCAGGCGTTGCTTGAGGTCCGGGTTGCCCGACACCATCTTGTCGAATGTGGACTTCGGGAAGGTGCACAGCCGCACCACCGTCGCGGCATCCACCGTCAGATGGCTTTCCTTGTGAAACGGACGGCCAAGGAAATCCGGCGCGAATTGCAGTTCGACGATCTGCTGGCGGCCGTCGCTCAGCGTTTTTGAAAGTTTGGCGACACCGGACAGCATGTTGCCATAGGATGCCACGAGATCGGCGTCGGAAATGATGTTTTCGCCTGGCTCGAGCGACCGTTTCCCCGAAACCCTGGACAAGGCGAGGAGTTCGCCATCTGTCAGCGCACCGCAGATGCCGCGGTGGCGCGCCTCGCAGGCCTCGCAGAGGCGGGGTGTGACCGAGCCGTCAGGCTCTGGGTGATGCACATCGGCTCTCTGGTTCATGGCACCCGCCAAGGCGTTGATTTTCGCGGTTGAATTCGATGCTGCACCATCATGCAAAGGTGATCGCGAGGTCAATTAGACGCTGAGACGGTTGACCGCTTCGCCGACCGGCGGTGCGCCGCTTGCAGGCCGCGATGAGGGCGCGCAAACAGCCTGTGAAATCATTTATTTTGCGGCCCGAAGAAACGTCTCGACTCGGGCGCGTGAGGCATTAGACATAGGGCTGAAGCGAAGGGCGGCGCAGGGAGAGCGCGATCCGTGTCGCCGGGGAGGAAAAGCCGATGTATCTTGGCGTCGATCTAGGCACGTCGAGTGTGAAAGTCGCGCTCATGGATGAGCACGGAGTGATCCTTGACGCCGCATCACAAGAGCTCGAAGTTTTACGCCCAAGCCCCGGATTTTCCGAGCAAAACCCGGATGAATGGATTAAGGCGACAAGCTTGGCGCTGGATGCGTTGCGGGCGCGCCGGGGAGCCGCGCTCGCCATGGTTCGCGGCATCGGCCTGTCCGGCCACATGCATGGCGCAACCGTGCTTGATTCCGCCGACAAGCCGTTGCGCCCGTGCATTCTCTGGAATGATGTGCGCAGCGCCCGCGAGGCTGCCGAACTCGATGCGGACCCCGCCTTTCGCCACATCACGGGCAACATCGTTTTTCCCGGTTTCACCGCCCCCAAGCTTGTCTGGATGCGCAACAATGAGCCGCGCCTTTTCGCCGCAGCGGCGAAAGTCTTGCTGCCGAAGGATTATCTCCGACTGTGGCTGACAGGCGAGCATGCCTCCGACATGTCCGACTCGGCCGGCACCAGCTGGCTCGACACCGGTGAGCGGGCGTGGTCGGGGGCGTTGCTGGCAAAGACCGGGCTCGGCCTCTCCCATATGCCGCGCCTTGTCGAGGGAACCCAGCCCACCGGCACTTTGCGTCCCGATGTTGCCGCGCGCTTCGGTATGCCCTCCAGCGCCGTTGTCGCCGGTGGCGGGGGCGACAATGCGGCCTCCGCCGTCGGCATGGGGATCGTGCGCGACGGGGACGCATTCGCATCGCTTGGCACGTCAGGCGTGTTGTTTGCCGCCAACGCGGGCTACGCGCCCAATCCGGAAAGCGCGGTCCATGCGTTTTGTCATGCGCTTCCCGGCACATGGCATCAGATGGGCGTCATTCTTTCGGCGACCGATGCGCTGAACTGGCATGCCAAAATCGTTGGCGCATCGCCTGCGCAACTCACTGATGAGCTTGGTGAAACAGTGCGCGCGCCCGGCCGAGTGACGTTCCTGCCTTATCTGTCCGGCGAACGGACACCGCACAATGACGCCAATATCCGTGGCGCGTTTGCCGGGCTCGGCCATGAGCATGACCGCGCGGCGTTGACGCAGGCGGTTCTGGAGGGCGTCGCTTTCGCGTTCCGGGACAGCCTGGCCGCGCTTGAGGCGGCGGGCACCAAACTGACCCGCGTGGTTGCCGTGGGCGGCGGTTCGCGGTCGGCCTATTGGTTGAAGGCGCTTGCAACCGTGCTCGGCATTCCGGTTGACGTTCCGGCCGATGGCGATTTTGGCGCGGCGCTCGGCGCGGCCCGTCTCGGCCTCATCGCGGCTGAAAACGCCGATCCGCTGTCCGTCTGCACAAAGCCTCCCATCACCCGCAGCATCGAACCGCAGGCCGATCTGGTCCGCGCTTTCGATGACGCTTATTCGCGCTATCGCGCTCTCTACCCGGCCCTTTCAGGAGCATTGTCATGAGCACCGGATTTTTTGGCGACATCACCCGCATTCCCTTTGAAGGCCCGGACTCGGTCAATCCGCTGGCGTTCCGGTTCTACAACCCCGATGAGATCGTCATGGGCAAACGGATGGAGGACCATCTGCGCTTCGCTGTCGCCTATTGGCATTCGCTGGCGTGGCCGGGCGGAGACCCCTTCGGCGGCCAGACCTTCCAGCGCCCGTGGTTTGCCGACACGATGGACGCGGCGAAACTCAAGGCCGATGTCGCTTTCGAGATG
>JALOTE010000127.1 GCA_025458045.1 Rhizobiaceae bacterium | reverse complement strand
TTGAAAATTGCGCATGTTGAGGAAGAAATCGCTCGAAAGCGCGAAGAACACGATCAGCAGGATCAGCCCGGCATAGGGCAGCACATCGCGGATGACACCAGCGAGTCGCGCGCCGGCGGGCATGTTCGATGCGGCCGCGCTCATGCCGCCGCCTCACCTGCAACCGCGCGCCATCACGGCAATGCGGTCCGACACCTGAAGCACTTCGGGCAATTCCGACGAAATGACCATCACCGCCGCGCCGTCGGCGGCAAGCTGGCGGATCAGCGCGTAAATCTCCGCCTTCGCGCCGACATCCACGCCTCGGGTCGGTTCATCGAGCAGGATCACCTTCGGATCTGTGGCAAGCCATTTGGCGATGGCGACTTTCTGCTGGTTGCCGCCCGACAGGGTGGAGACCCCGGTGGCAACGGAGTTGGCCTTGACGCCCAGCCGCGCCATCCATTGCGCGGCAAGGCCGTCCAGCCGCGCCTTCGGCAGGATCCCGTTTGGCGCAAGCCGCCTGAGGCTTGGGAGCGTGATGTTGTCCCCGACCGACAATGCAAGCACGAGGCCGAGCACCTTGCGGTCTTCCGACAAATAGACGACGCCGGCCTGCATGGCATCCGCCACGTCGGCCGGCGCGAAGGGCAATCCAGCCAGCACCATGGTTCCGGCGTCCGCCTTGTCTATGCCGGCGATGAGCCTTGCAAGCTCGGTGCGCCCCGCCCCCATAAGGCCCGCGACGCCCAGCACCTCGCCCGCGTGCAAGTCGAGCGAGACGCCGCGCACGGCGCGCCCGCGAGACAGATTGCGCGCAGACAGCAGCAGCGGCGCGCCGGCTTTCGGCATTCCGGTGGCGCGTTCATCAACCGCACGCCCCACCATCGCGGAAATCAGGCTGGCGCGGGTGAAACCATCGGCCGGGCCGGTGACGATGTGGCGGCCATCGCGCAGCACGGAAATCGTGTCGGACAGCATGAACACCTCCGACATGCGGTGCGTGATATAGGCGATCGCCACGCCTTCATCACGGAGGCGGCGCACCAGCGCGAACAGCACCTCTTCCTCCTGACGGCCAAGCGAGGATGTCGGCTCATCGAGGATCAGCACCTTGGGCAGCGTGGCGCAGGCGCGCGCGATCTCGATCATCTGGCGCTGGCCGGCCGACAGACCGCCGGCCCTCGCGGCAACGTCGATGGGGATTCGCAAACGATCGAGGATGGTCCGCGCCTCGTCGAGCAGGGAACGCTTGTCCAGCCAAAGACCGCCCGCCTTGACGGGCTCGCGTCCGATCAGCAGGTTTTCGGCCACCGTCAGATTGGGCAGCACCGTCAATTCCTGAAACACGGTGCGGACGCCTGCCAGCGAAGCCTGCGCAGGGTTGGCGAACCGCACCGGCGCACCTTCCATGGTCAGCGCCCCGCCATCAGGCCGGTGGATGCCCGCCGCGATTTTCATGAGTGTGGATTTGCCCGCACCATTCTCGCCCATGATGGCGTGGACATCGCCCGGCATCAGCGCCAAGCTGACATCGGCCAGCGCCGTCACGCCCGGGAAGCGCTTGGTCACTCCGGAAAGTGCGAGTGCCGATTCGGCCATGGCGGCTCCGCTGGTGAAAAGGCGGAGGCGGCGCAAACATGTTGCGCCGCCTCCTTCATGTTCTCGGGAGGGTTCAGTTTTCCCAAGGCGCTTTCGCACCGGGATATTGTGTCGCCCACATCTCCTTGTAGTTCGAGGCGTTCACAAGCAGGTTCGGCGTGATGATCTCGTCACACAAATCGGCACCGAGAATGGCCTGCGCCAGCCCCTCGATGGCGGCACGACCCTGCACCGAAGCCTGCTGGCCTGACAGGGCGACGATCTGCGTCTGGCCGGAGGCCAGTTCCTTGTAGCCGGGCGCTTCGGAGTCATAGCCGGCGATCTTGATGTCGCGGCCGGATTGGCGCACGGCCTCGGTCACGGCATTCACGGCGAGCGACCATGTGCCGACAATGCCCTTCAAATCAGGGTTGGCCTGGATGACATTGGTTGCGAGCTCAAGAAGCTTGTCCTGGCTGAAATCCGACTGCATGGAAATCACCTGGCCGCCCGCCGCGCCGATGGCGTCAAGCACCCCTTTCTCGCGGTCGCGGATTGTTTGCAACGCGAAGGGAATGCCCAAAATCGCGATCTGCGCATTCGGCGTGTTGATCGCATCCATCATCGCCTTGGTCGCGTCGAACGAGCCTTGGTAGGACGCGGCGTTCATCACCGAAATCACCTCGCCGCGCGCCGGTTTGCCGCCGACGACAAACACGGGGATGTTCGCCTCATTGGCGCGCAGCACCGCCTGCCCGATGGATGCGCCGTCGACGGCCGTCAGGAAGATGCCGTTCACGCCCTGCTGCACCAATGCATCAAACTGCGAGAGCTGCTTGTTGGCATCGAAATCGGCGCTGTTGACGATCAGCTTCACACCGGCCTCGGCGGCAAATGTCTCGCCGCCCAAAACCAGCGTGCGGCTGAAATCATCGGCGATGTTGTTGGTGAGGAAGCCGAAGGTGAGGTTACGGCCCTTGATGTCGGCAGCCTGTTCCGGCGTCAGTTTCAAGGCGTCGGCGGTGCCGAGGCAGGCATCCTGCGCCTGTGCCAACCCGGTGAATGCAAACACAATGGCGGCGCCCGCCAGCAGGCGCGAACGGAAAACGGACATGCAAACCTCCCTTGACCCCTCTCCTCAGGGGCACGGAGAAAATGGAGCACAGCACGCCAAAACATGCAATACAAACGTTTGGATTTTTCGCGCCAGCGGATTTTCGCATGCCGGATGCGTCGCGCAGCGGTTGGAGCGACGCAAGAAAACGCCCTGTTGAAAAAAAGTTTCGGACCAAGCGGCAATATTTTTTGTGTGCCATGTCGAAATCGGGCCGCGCCGTGCGTCCTTGGGGCATCGGAACCAAACAGAGGGGAAAATCCGAAATGACACTGACAATCACCACCACCTATGCCTTGCCGCTCATCATCATCTGGTTCGCGCTGTGGATGGGTGTGGCATCCGCGCGCGCCGGGGCGAAAACATCTATCGGCGACGGCGGCAGCAAGGACCTGCTTTTGAAAATCCGCCGCCACGGCAACTTCATCGAGTGGGTTCCGTTCGTCCTCATCCTGATGGTCCTTGCGGAAGCGCAAGGCGCGGGCGCCTGGTGGCTGCATGGCGCAGGCGCGCTCCTGCTGATCGGCCGCATGGTTCACCCGTTCGGCCTGAAGGCCGACAATGGCGAGCATCCGCTGCGCATGATCGGCAACAGCGCCAACCTGCTTGCGGTGCTCGTTCTCGCCATCGCGCTCATCCGCATCGTCACCGGCTTCTGATTTCGACACTCCAACGTGAAAAGGACCACGGCAATGAAGTACATGCTCCTGATCTACAACGACCCCGCTCTTGAACCGGCCTATGGCACGCCGGAATTCAAGGAAATGATGGGCGGTTTCTTCGCCGCCAATGAGAAGATGGCCGCAGACGGGGTGCTGCGCGGCGGCGAGGGCCTGCAAGGCATCGAGACCGCAACCTCGCTGCGCATCAAGGGCGGCAAGGTGGAGACCATGGACGGCCCCTTTGCCGAAACCAAGGAGCATCTCGGCGGCTACTACGTCATCGAGGTCGACAATCTCGATGCGGCGTTGAACTATGCGGCGCTGATCCCGTCGGCGCATTTCGGCACCATCGAAGTGCGGCCGCTGATGGACTACAACCCGGCCGGCTGACCGTCGGCCCGTGAGATGCTGCCATGACCCAAGCCGCCTCCGGCGCCCTCGCAGTCACCAAGGCCATCACCCGCCTTGCCCGCGAGGACCGGGGGCGGCTTTTGTCCGCCCTGATCGCCAAGCTTGGGGATTTCAGCCTTGCCGAGGAAGCCTTGCAGGACGCCATGGTTTCGGCGGTGGAGCATTGGGGCCGCTCCGGCATTCCCGCTTCCCCGCAAGGCTGGCTGCTGAGCGTGGCAAACCGCAAGGCCATAGACCGCATCCGCAAGGGCAGGACACAGGCGCGCATTGCGCGCGACCTTGTCCCGCTTCTCGACGATGAAGCCCGCGAAGACAACCGTGAGAATGATCGCGACATGATCCCCGACGAACGCCTGCGGCTGATCTTCACCTGCTGCCACCCTGCCATCGAGCAGAAGTCGCAAGTGGCGCTGACGCTTCGCACGCTTGGCGGACTTTCCACCTGCGAGATCGCGCGGGCCTTCCTCGATCAGGAGGCGACGATGGGTCAGCGGCTGTCGCGCGCCAAGGCGAAGATCGCCGCCGCCCGCATCCCCTTTGCGGTTCCGGACAGCGGCGAGTGGCAGGAGCGGCTGAACGCCGTCCTCTGTGTCATCTACCTGATCTTCAATGCCGGCTACACCGCCGGGCCCACCCATGGACGCGACCTCGCCGACGAGGCGATCTGGCTCGCCCGCATTCTCAATCGGCTCCGGCCGGGCGATCCAGAGATCGAAGGCTGCCTTGCCTTGATGCTGCTCACCGATGCGCGGCGCGCGGCGCGTCTCAGCGAGGCGGGGGCGACGGTGGCGCTGGCCGAACAGGACCGGACCCGGTGGAACCGCGGCATGATCGGGGAAGGCGTGGCGCTGGTTGAAACCGCGCTTGCCCGCGGCCGGCCCGGACCTTACCAGATCAAGGCCGCCATCGCCGCCTGCCACTGCGAGGGGGACCATTCGGACTGGCTGCAAATCGCCGCGCTCTATGGTGTGCTGGCCACATATGAGCCGACGCCGATCGTGCGTTTGAACGCTGCCGTTGCGCGGGCCGAGGCGGGCGCGCTTGCAGCAGCCATTGCCGAACTCGATGCACTGGAGGACGATTTGGACGCCTATCAGCCGTTCCATGCCGCGCGGGCCGAACTGGCGCGCCGCGCCGGAAACATGGACGCCGCACGCCACGCCTACAGGCGCGCGGTCGAACTTGCGCCCTCGCCTGCCGACGCGGCGTTTCTCGAAGGACGGCTGGATACGCTTCACCAAAAGGAAAAGGCGGAGCCATCAGCCCCGCCCCATCCGTCCTTCACGGGCGGCTGAACGCCGTCAGCCCTTCTTGTTCTGCCGGTTCTCGATCAGATCATCGACGACGGTCGGATCGGCAAGTGTCGACGTGTCACCCAGCGAACCGAAATCATCTTCGGCGATTTTGCGCAGGATGCGCCGCATGATCTTGCCCGACCGCGTTTTCGGCAGGCCCGGCGCGAACTGGATCTTGTCGGGCGAGGCAATCGGGCCGATCTCGTGGCGCACATGCGCGACCAGCGCCTTGCGCAACTTGTCGTCGCCTTCAAAGCCGTTCATCAGCGTGACATAGCAATAGATGCCCTGTCCCTTGATGTCATGCGGATAGCCGACGACGGCCGCCTCCGACACGGCATCGTGTGAAACAAGCGCCGATTCCACTTCCGCCGTGCCCATGCGGTGGCCTGACACGTTGATCACGTCATCAACGCGGCCGGTGATCCAGTAATAGCCGTCTTCGTCGCGGCGGCAGCCGTCGCCGGTGAAATATTTGCCCTTGTAGGTCGAAAAATAGGTCTGGATGAAGCGCTCATGGTCGCCGAAGACGGTGCGCGCCTGGCCGGGCCATGAGTCCGTGATGCAGAGATTGCCCTCCGTCTTCATGTCTTCGAGGACGTTGCCCTCATTGTCGACGAGTTGCGGTTGCACGCCAAAGAAAGGCCGCGTGGCGGAACCCGGCTTCAGCGCGGTCGCCCCGGCAAGCGGCGTGATGAGGATGCCGCCGGTCTCGGTCTGCCACCACGTGTCAACGATGGGGCAGCGCTGTTCGCCGACAACGTTGTAGTACCACTCCCATGCTTCCGGATTGATCGGCTCGCCAACCGAACCGAGCAACCGCAGTGATTTGCGCGACGCTTTCTCGACATGCGCCTTGCCCGCGCCCATCAGCGAGCGGATGGCGGTGGGCGCCGTGTAGAAGATCGTCACCTGGTGCTTGTCGACCACATCCCAGAAGCGCGACGGCGACGGATGTGTCGGCACACCTTCGAACATCAGCGTGGTCGCGCCATTGGCGAGCGGGCCATAGACGATGTAGCTGTGCCCGGTGACCCAGCCCACATCGGCGGTGCACCAATAAATGTCGCCGTCCTTGTAATCGAACACATATTCATGCGTCATCGACGCATAGACGAGGTAGCCGCCCGTGGTGTGCACCACACCCTTCGGCTTGCCGGTCGAGCCCGACGTGTAGAGGATGAACAACGGGTCTTCGGCGCGCATCTTCACCGGCGGGCATTCCGGCTTCGCTTTCGCCATCTCGACATGGTACCAGAGGTCGCGGTCCTCAAACCATTCGAGCTTGGCGCAGGTGCGCTGCACCACCAGCACTTTCGAGACATTGACACCCTGCCGGTCGCAGATTTCCAGCGCGACATCGACATTGTGCTTCAAGGGCACCGTCTTGCCGCCGCGCAGGCCCTCATCGGCGGTGATGACGAAATCCGACTGGCAGTCGATGATGCGTCCGGCCAAGGCATCGGGGGAGAAGCCGCCGAACACGATGGAGTGGATCGCCCCGATGCGCGTGCAGGCGAGCATCGCATAGGCTGCTTCCGGGATCATCGGCATGTAGATGGTGACGCGGTCACCCTTCTTGACGCCATGTGTTTTCAGCACATTGGCAAGCCGGTTCACATGGCCGTAAAGTTCGCGATAGGTGATCTTCTTGTCGTCATAAGGGTTGTCGCCTTCCCAGATGATCGCGACCTGATCGCCCCGCTTTTTCAGATGGCGGTCGATGCAGTTGTAGGAGACGTTGGTCAGCCCGTCCTCGAACCATTTGATCGAGACATTGCCGGTGAACTTGGTGTTCTTCACCTTGGTGTAGGGCTTGAACCAGTCGATGCGCTTGCCGTGCTTGTCCCAGAAGGCTTCCGGGTCCTTCACCGACTGCTTGTACCATTTCAGATAGGTGTCGTTGTCGATGAGGGCGCTTTTGGCAACCGCCTTGGCGACCGGATAAACCTTGGACATGGATGACCTCCGCTGTGTGTTCCACGCGTTGATGCGCGCACGCCCCACGTGCGTCTCCGCACGCCCTCCGGGCCGTTTGCCGGTCCTTAGCACCGGCAAACAGCACATGAAAGGCGACCTTAGGCGAGGCAAGTTGACGCCGCCGCGCGACCGCGCAAGCTGACACTTCAGCCAAAGCGCCATCAAGTCACTGCAATGTTGCGCAACATTGCGGGAAGTTGAACGCCTTCGTCCTTGTTGCGGCGCAATCGACGCGGATCCAACGTCCTATCACCGCGGCGGGGGTGCCGGTCTTGCTGCCCCGCTGACAGTCGAACGATGCACCGGATGCGTGAATGCCACAGTTTTGGCTTCACCTGTGCCTGTTGGAGATCAATCAGGACATGGACAAGATGAGTGTTTGCCGGGCGCACCGCGCCCTGCATGCAATATGTATTGGCGTATTCCTTGCGCTGGCGGCTTCACCCGCGA
>JALOTE010000029.1 GCA_025458045.1 Rhizobiaceae bacterium | reverse complement strand
GGCGTTGTCTTGATTGCGCGTCCTCTGACCTTCGGTCATGCGGGCGCGCGGGCGCGCTGGAATTTCCTCGGAACGAAGTTCAAGCAGAAGATCAGGCATGTGTCGGGACCGGTGAGGCGGGGAATTCTGTCGCGCGTCTATCAGCGCCACGCCGCGCTGTCACCAGCCGCCGCCGCCGCCGCCGCCACCGCCACCGCCGGAGAATCCGCCGCCGCCAAACGAACCCCCGCTGAGGCCCGACGATGAGGCTTGCGGTGCCGGCAGGGAGGCGGTCATCGAATCGGCGAGCGATCCGGCAAGCCCGCCGAGGCTGTCACCGATGCGGTCGGGCGAGAAATCCCGCCCGCGATACCAACCGGGGCCGTAGTAGCCGGTCGCCGCCGCCGCACCGGCCGCTGCTGCCGTGACTAGCCAGTTCTGGAAGGCGCGTGACCACGGCTTCTCGACATTGAGCGCGACGGCATAAGGCAGCAGCGTCTCATAATGGCGCGGTGACATTTCGGGCGCGCCCTGCATGTTCATGCGGTCTTCTTCCGCCACCGTCAGATAGGTGCGGAGGCCCTCGATCTCGTCCATCCGGTCGCGCCCGATTTCGGTTGGCGCCCCCATCAGGAAGAAGAACAGGACGTTCAGCATCAACAGGGCGGCCAGCCCGCCGATGAGGAACGGGCTTGTGGTCGAGTCGGTCAGCGCGAGCAGCATCGCGCCGCCGATGGCGACCGCAAAGAAGCCGATCACTGCCGACGAGATGATGAGGAGGATGCGCCCGCCAAGGCCGGTTGGCCGCGCTCGCCCCCAACGGACGGTCAGCACTGTCAGCGCCACGCCGACAACGGCCAAGCCGACAAGGCCGACAATGCCGTTCTCATCAAACCGGCCGAAGATGACGGCGGCAAAGACGATGACCGCCGACAGGATCACCCCGCCGATGATGTAGCCGGTGTTGTGCTTGTAATAGGCGTCGCGGTGTTCTTTCGTCATCGCCGTGGTGAATGCCGATTGCAGCGCGACGATGCGCTTGCCGTTCGCCTTGTCGACGGCCAGCGCGCCGTCGGCCGCCTCGACCTGCGCCAGCACTTGCCGCTCGCCGACCGGCAACGCGCCGACAGGCTTCTTGCCCGTCGCCTTGATCACGACATCGGACGCCAAGTCCTCCAATGTCACCAGCCCCTTGACGGCAAGGCTGAGCACGGCGGCGGAAATCGCCCGCCATGGATCACCGGAAATGCCCTTGCGGTCAATGTAATGGACGAGCGCGGGCGAGACACCGGCCGGCATGTCCCAGCGCGGAACCATCACCCCGCGCGCCGGATCGCGTCCGACCCGCAGCCAGGATCGCAAATAATAGACACCGGCGATCAGCAATCCGCCGAGCGCGATGATGGAGCCCGCATGGTCCCGCCAGAACCACGCCCAAAGCTGTGCCGATGTAGGCGCGGCGATGAAGCCCTTCGGGAACCCGACGGCGATTGTCAGGCCTTCGCGCGGGCCAAGCGCCCGAGTCGTGGTGGCCGTCACGCGCGCGCCGCCTTGCAAGGGCTGGATCACGGCGTTGCTGGCCGTCGACCCGAAGCCGCCGGTATAGACCGCAAGATCATTGGCGCGCGCGCCGTCCGGGAGGATCACCAGAGCCGAAGCGCGGCGGATCGGGAAATCCCACGCATTGCCGGTGACGTTCCAATACAGTTCGTCATGGGTATCGAAGGCGCGGATCTGCCGGTCGGTCGTGTAGCGGATCTCGTAGGTGTGCTCGCCCGGAAACAGCAGCACATCGGCACTGCCGACATAGACGCGGACAATGCCCGAGCCGAATTCCAGCCGGTAGGGTTCCTCGCGCCCGTCGCGCGTCACGCTGACGACATCGAAGGACACTTCCTTGATGTCCCCCGTCTGATCGATGAAGCGCAGCGGGAAGTCGCGGTAGATGCCGCGACGGATGCGTTCGCCTTCGGAATTGACGATGATCGTTTCGGTGACATCGAGCACGCCGTCGGTGCCAACCCCAATGCGCGCGGCATAGTCGAGAATCTCCTCGGCGGCGCGCGCCGGGGCGAGCGCCGCAACAAGGATCAGGACAAGGGCCAGCGCGCGGGCAAGCATGCCGCTTATGATTTTGCGAAGGTCACTTGCGGCGTCTTGCGGTCGTCCGGGTTTTCAAGCTCGAAATAGAGGTGCTTGAAGAATTTGAACGTGGAAGCGACGAAGTTGGAGGGGAAGCTTTCAACGCGCGTGTTCTGCTCGCGCACCGCGCCATTATAATAGCGCCGCGACATCTGGATTTCGCCCTCGGTGGTTTGCAGCGCGTTCTGCAATTGCAGGAAATTCTCGTTGGCGCGCAGTTGCGGATAGGCTTCGGCAACCGCGAACAGACGGCCAAGCGCCTGGCTGAGCATGCCCTCGGCTGCGGCCCGTCCCGCAATGTCGCCTGCCGGAACCGCCTGCGCGCGGGCGCGCATTTCTGTCACGGCTTCGAGCGTCTCACGCTCATGACTGGCGAAGCCCTTCACGGTTTCGACCAGATTCGGGATGAGGTCGGCACGGCGCTTCAATTGCACGTCGATGCCTGACCACGCCTCCTCGACCATCTGCCGCCCTTTGACGAGCGCGTTGTAGGCAAAGATCGCATAGGCGGCGATGGCCGCGAGAATGAGAAGTGTGATGCTGCTGCCGCTCATGACAACCCCCTGCATGTGGCGGCGCTTGCGGCCGCTTGCGACCGAACTTAATGACGCGGACGTTACTTGTCACGGGTACCGTGGCACGTAAATCCGTTGAACGCCGGGCTCGCTTCACTCCAGCATCATGGTGGGTACGCCGACGGCGGGGCCTGCGTCAGCCAACCGCCGATCCAACGTGGCCAAGATCGAACCATGGTCGGCGGCGACAGCCAGATGCAGCGCGTCTCCAGCCCGCAGGCCAAGAGCAACTTGGTCCACGAACCGGGCAGCCAATCGGCATTGCGCCGCTGAAATGTCGAGTACATTGAAGCTGTCGGATATCATGCCATTGAAAACGGCAAAGATCGAAGCGCGCTGAGCAAGCGAGATTTGATTTGTCCGGACCTTGATCGCCAAAGCGGACGAAAATTCGGTGATTGTCCATTCACTGATGAACAGTGTTCCACCCGGCTGATTGGCGAGCCACCCTTGTGCATGCTTCGTCATGCTTTCGTGGGTCAGCGCGGGGACGATCAGCGAAGTGTCGATATAGTGGTTCAATAGCGGTCGCCATCGCGCATGGATCGCACGAGCATATCGGCCAAACCAGACGATCGGGGCATGCTGTCGGTCAAGGCTTGAAGCAGATCGAGGCTCACCGGCTTGCGCGTGGTTTGCGCCGGGATCAGGCGGGCCACCGGCTTTCCGTGCCGGGTGATGTCAACAGTGCCACCCGCTTCAGCATGCGCAACAAGCTCGCTCAGATGGGCTTTGGCATCCGCCAGCTTGACCGGATTCATCGTGAACTCCTGACCAATTTTCTGGTCAGTTTTATCGCTACTCCCGTCTTCTGTCCAGTACGGACGACAGAACCCCGCCCGGCCGCGACACCGGACGGGATTCAATGCGAAGCGAAAGCCGGTCAGTTCGACGGCAGCATCACGGTGTCGATGACGTGGATGATACCGTTCGACGCGCGGATGTTGGCTGCGACGACGGTTGCGTTGTCGACCGTGACCGTGCCGCCCGATTTGGCGACGGCGAGCGTGCGGTCCCCGCCCTGCTTGATGGTGCGGACATGGATCGGACCGGTCGGGATCTGGTTGGCGGTCAACACGCGGGGCAGCACGTGGTAGGAAAGGATGGCGGCGAGCTGGTCGCGGTTTTCCGGTTTCAGCAGCGTTTCCACCGTGCCGGCCGGGAGTTTCTTGAAGGCTTCATCGGACGGCGCGAATACCGTCAGATTGTCACCGGTCGCCAGCGCGTCGGCGAGGCCTGCGGCCTGGGCTGCGGCGAGCAGCGTGCCGAACGTGCCGGCGGATTGCGCGGTTTCGACGATGTTTGCGGCCTGCGCCTGCGCGGCAAAGCCGGTTGCAATGATGGCGGCGGCGAGAATGCGTTTCATGATGGTCTCCCTTCCTGTTTGTGCCGCGCGGGTCGTTCCCGCGTCAGTCGGAAGGGTTTACGGCGTCATAATGCCACGGATGCATCACGCGAAGTCACACATCGGGGAGCAGGGCGTGACCAGTGGAGGGATTGATCCGCAGCAGTTGTTACTTTGCGCCTTCGGCAAGCAGTTCCGACAGCGTCCATTCATAACCGGGTGTCAGCGAGCGCACCTCGTCGATCCACCAGAGGCCCTGCTCGCCCGCAACGACGGTGTAGCGCAACTCCTGCGGCCCGCCATTGTTGAAGGTCACCTTCACTTCGGCCTCGGTGTCTGAGTTGGACACGATCTCGAATCTCGCCGAGGTGAACGTGTCCTCCGAGTAGTCCTGGCCGTTGATGACATAGTCGAAATCGAGGCCGGAAACCGGCTCGTTCAACTCCATCGACCTCGCCACAGCCGCCTCATGCAAGGCAAGAAGACGAGGCGTGAAGGGCTCGGCGTCACGGATCGACGCTGAATCGTAAAGTTCGCGGACGAGCCGGGTGATTGTCTCGTCGTCTGCCGCGCGGGCGGGCGCCGCGGATGCGATTGTCAGGCAAGCAAGCAGAAGACAACGTCGATTGATCATGGCTGCATCCTCATCATGTGTCCGGGTCGGTGCCGTCGCAGCAAGCTGGTGGCGAAGACCGCTCACCCTGCCCTCGCCCCGCCGGCCTGCGTGTGCAGGAACGCTTCGCCGCAGGCTTTGGCAAGCGCGCGCACGCGCTGGATGTAGCTGGCGCGCTCGGTCACGGAGATGACGCCGCGCGCATCGAGCAGGTTGAAGACGTGGCTTGCCTTGATCGTCTGGTCGTAGGCGGGCAGCACACAACGGTGGAATTCGCCTGCCCCGCCCTGCCCCGCCTTCAACAGCGCCTCGCATTCCTTTTCGGCATCGATGAAATGCTGATGCAGCATCGCAGTGTTGGCCATCTCGAAATTATGGCGTGAATACTCCTGCTCCGCCTGAAGGAACACATCGCCATAGGTGACTTTCCGGTCACCTTCGAGGCCATTGAAATTCAGGTCGTAGACATTGTCGACGCCCTGCACATACATGGCTAGGCGCTCCAAGCCATAGGTCAGTTCGCCTGCAACGGGCGCGCATTCGATGCCGCAGACTTGCTGGAAGTAAGTGAACTGGCTCACCTCCATGCCGTCGCACCAGCATTCCCAGCCGAGGCCCCAGGCGCCTAGCGTCGGGCTTTCCCAATCATCCTCGACAAAGCGGATGTCGTGCAGGCGCGTGTCGACGCCGATGGCATCCAGCGAGCCCAGATAGAGCTCCTGCAAATTGGACGGGTTCGGCTTCAGGATCACCTGATACTGGTAATAATGCTGGAGCCGGTTGGGGTTTTCGCCATAGCGGCCGTCCTTCGGACGGCGCGACGGTTGCACATAGGCGGCATTCCACGGTTTCGGCCCAAGCGCGCGCAGTGTTGTCGCCGGATGGAAGGTTCCCGCGCCAACTTCCATGTCGTAGGGCTGGAGGATGACGCAGCCGTGCCGCGCCCAATACTCATGCAGCGTGAGTATCAGCCCCTGGAACGAGCGCGCGGGGTCCAGATGGGACGGACGATCAAAAGAGGGGCGGGCAATCTGGTGGCTGGCGGTCATGGGGGGGCTCCGTGCGGTGGTCAGTGTCTTCGTTCGACACTTCCTTCATCCCGAGGAGCTTTTTGCCTCGTGCTTCGAGGCTCGCTTGCGCTCGCACCTCAGCATGAAGGAAAAAGCCTCGAGTGATCGGAGTCAAACCAAGGCACGACCGTGCGCTGGCGCTAATTGGCCCGTGTCCGTGGTTCCGTCAAGGACGTCACCCCTGCTTGTCGGGATTGGCCGCCGTTGCGCCGCCACCATCCGCCCCCGGCGCGCCGAAATCCGGATTTGCGGCCTTGAACGCGGCAAGATGCTCGGCCTTGGCCGCTTCCTCCTGGCGCAGCGCCTCGTCGATTTTGGCGCGGATCTTGATGGCTTCCTCCGGCTCGGGTTCGCCTGCAAGCGCATGGTTCCACATGAAGCGCGCCTCAAGCTTGCGGCCGACGGCCCAATAGGCGTCGCCCATGTGATCATTGATCACCGGGTCGCCGGGCATGATGGCGATGGCGCGCTCCAGTTCGACAATCGCCTCTTCCATGCGGCCCAGCCGGAAATAGGCCCAGCCGAGCGAGTCGATGATGTAGCCATTGTCGGGTTCAAGGTTGACCGCCTTGCGCACCATGTCGAGCGCTTCATCGAGCTTTTCGTTGCGGTCGATCAGCGAATAACCGAGATAGTTCAGGATGTCGGCGTCATCCGGGCGCAGTTCAAGCGCGGCGCGGAAGGCGGGTTCCGCCTTGTCCCATTCCTTCAGCCGCTCATGCGCGATGCCGGTCTGGTAGTGGAGGTTCCAAAAGTCCTCATGCGTCGGCGGCACGGCGGCGCGCGCCTCTTCCAGCACGGTTGCGGCGCTGCGGTAATCCTTTGCCTGCGAGAAGATGCTGGCCAGTGCCATGTGCGGCCGCGGCTCCGCCGGATTTTCGGCGATCATCGCGCGCAGCAGGGTTTTCGCCTCCTCCTTGCGGTCGAGATCGGTGAGGCTGAGCGCCTGCTGCATATAGGCCAATCGGTGCAGCGGCGAGGCCTCAGGGACCGCGCCGAAAAATGCAACCGAGTCGTCCAGACGGCCCGACCGTTCAGCCAAGCGACCGAGCTCGTACAGGATCAGGTCGCGTTCCGGCGACAGTTCCAGCGCCAGGCGCAGGTAGCGTTCGACAAAATCCTCCGCGCCTTCACGGTTGATCGCCATCGAGATGGAGAACAGCACTTCGGCGGCACCCTGCCCCGGCGTGGTGAACAGGGGCAGCAGCGGCGTGCCATCCTTCACGGCGGCGCGCAATTCATCAAACATCGGGCGGTTCGGCGCGATGTCCTCGCCGCGCTGGATCACCTCGAAGGCGCGGGCGTTTTCGCCATTGCGGGCCAGGAACCGCGCATAGGCCTCGATGAAATTCAGGAACGCATCGGGCGCGGTGCCAAGCGCTTCCTCGTTCTTGAAGGCTGCCGCATAAGCACTCGCCGCGCGCGCATCATCGCCGCCGGCATCAGCCAGCATCGCCACATGCATTTCCTTGAACGGGCGGAACCAAGGCGGGCCGTCCAATGCCTCGACACGCTTCAACGCCCCTGCAAGATCCCCTGCGCCAAGATCGGCCCATGCCGCCATGGTTTGCGTGATCAGAAGATCGAGATCCGACGGTGCATCCAGCATGAAGGCGTTGACCGCCTCCTTGTACTGACGGTTCTTCATCGCGTTGACGCCGATCACCAGCCGCGCAATGCGGTCAATGTCAGGCTCGTCCTTCAGTTCCTCGGCAAGGCCAAGCGCTCCGGCAATGTCACCCTTGGACACCAGCGCCAGCATCAGCGATTGCTGGACGGGCCGATTGTCGGTCGACAGGGCCAAGGCCTGCGTGAACAGGCGCGCCGCCGCGTCCCTGTCCTTGTCGGCCTCTGCGATGCGCCCCGCCAGATAAGCTCCGGTGAATGTGCCGGGCAGCACGATCTCCGGTGTCTTTGCCGGCGTCTCGCTGGCGCGGGCGGCGGGCGCTGCGGCCAGAACGAAACCGGCAAACGCAGCGATGACGGTTGAATGGATCAAACGGTTGCGGATTGAAGAAACCAACGGGTCCAGTCCTTGCTCCGGTGCGGCACATGCGGACAAATCAGACCGCCTAGCGCCATGTTTTCACAACATCACCGCTTTTGCCAACAGATCGCGGCATTGTTTCGACGCATCGTGGCGGATGATGCGTGTCGCTTCAACGCCAGATTCCCGCAAGAATGTCGTCAGCTGACGCGCGCCACGCAATAATCGATCACATCAAGGAGAGCGCCCTTGTGCGCGGTGTCGGGCAACGGCGCAAGCGCATCGCGCGCAACCTCACCATAGCTGACAGCGCGGCGGATCGTGTCGGTGAGCGCGCCATGGCGGCGCATCAGCCCGATCGCATGGCCAAGCGCCTCATCGGAGCTTTCACCCTTTTCGATGGCGCCGCGCCAGAAGGCGCGATCCACATCTGTGCCACGCCGGTAGGCAAGCAGCACGGGCAGCGTCACCTTGCCCTCGCGGAAATCATCGCCGACGTTCTTGCCCAAGTCCTTGGCATTTCCGCCATAGTCCAGCGCGTCGTCCACCAGTTGGAACGCGTAACCGAGATTGATGCCGTAGGAGCGCAGTGCGGCGCGTTCGGCTGCCCCCATGCCCGCGATGATCGGCCCCATTTCCGCGGCGGCCGAAAACAGCGCCGCCGTCTTTGCCTTGATGACGGCGAGGTACTCATCCTCGGTTGTTTCAAGGTTCTTGGCGGCGGCCAATTGCATGACTTCACCTTCGGCGATCACGCAGGAGGCCGTCGAGAGCACGTCGAGAGCCGCAAGCGACCCGGTGTCAACCATCATGCGGAAGGCTTGGCCAAGCAGGAAATCCCCCACCAGAACGCTGGCCTGATTGCCCCAAATGACGCGCGCCGTGCGCGAGCCGCGCCGCATGCCGCTTTCATCCACCACATCATCATGCAGCAGCGTGGCCGTGTGCATGAACTCGACGGCGGTAGACAGCTTGATGTGCGCATCACCGGCATAGCCGAACATCCTGGCGGCGGCGAGCGTCAACATCGGACGCAGGCGTTTGCCCCCGGCGGTGACAAGATAGCGCGCGATTTCCGGAATGAGACGGACGTCGGATCCCGCCTTGGAGAGGATCAACTCATTGACGCGCGCCATGTCGGAGGCGGTCAGATCGAGGAGCGGCTGGATCGAGGCCGATTTGCCCTTGCGATCCATCGAAACGACTACGGCCATCACGCGTCCCACACATTGTCTTTCGCACCAAGCCCTTTGGCACGGCTTTTCCAGGCATGAAAGGTGGCAAAAGGGCGCGCGCAGCCTGAAATCCATGGCGTGGCGTTGAAATGGACCGACAGCCTTGCCAGAACAGCCCGATGCACGAGCTCATCCGCACAAACGACCCGGTTCTCATTTCCTTCGCAGAAAGCCTGCTGCGCGATGCCGGTTTGCGCTGCTTCGTGGCGGATGCACATATGAGCGTGCTGGAAGGCTCGGCAGGCTTCCTGCAACGCCGTGTGCTGGTCGATGCCGATGACAAGGACGAAGCGATCCGATTGATGCGCGATGCAGGCCTTGGCCATGAATTGCGCGGCGCATGACGGACAGGGCAACCATCGCGTTCGATGAAGCGGGCACCACCGTGGATGCCTTCCATCGCGGGCGTTTCGTGCTGGTGCAGCCAGCCAGGAGCGGCCATCGTTCGGGCATTGACGCGATGCTGCTGGCCGCCTGCGTGCCGGACGGGTTTTCAGGCTCGGTGGTTGACCTTGGCGCGGGAGCGGGCGCAGCGGGCCTCGCCGTGCTGTCGCGCTGCCCGGACGCGCGGGCGACGCTTGTCGAGAATGATGCGCTGATGGCTCATTGTGCGCGGCTTTCCCTTGCCCGGCCGGAGAACAGGCACCTTGCCCCGCGCGGCTGCGTGGTCGAGGCGGACGTGACGTTGAGAGGCGCGGCGCGGCGTGGCGCGAGCCTTGGCGACGATGCGTTCGATTTTGCGATCCTGAACCCGCCCTTCAATGACGCCCGCGACCGCCGCACACCGGATGCGCGCAAGGCGGCCGCCCATGTGATGGGTGGAACCATGTTCGAGGACTGGATGCGCACGGTGACCGCCATCGTGCGGCCCGGCGGCGGCTTTGCGCTGATTGCGCGGCCTGAGTCACTCGGGGTGATCCTGCCTGCGATCGGCAGGCGCTTCGGCGGGCTGCGCCTGCGCGGTGTTCATCCGCACCAGGGCGCTGCCGCGACGCGCCTGCTGGTGACGGGCGTGAAAGGGTCGCGGGCGCGTCTCACCCTTCTGCCCCCGCATGTGCTGCACGAAAAAGGGCGCGATGCGTTTCTGCCAGAGGCAGACGCGGTGAACAACGGACTGTCGTCCCTTGCCTGAGCGTCAGGTGCAAAAAAGGCGGCGCTGGCGGCGCCGCCTCCCGTGATGTCACATCGCTGTTGCGCGATCAGATGGCGCGCAGCTGGTCTGCCGACGATTTGCCCGAACGCTTGTCCTGGGTGATTTCGTAAGAAACTTTCTGGCCGTCATTGAGACCGGCGAGGCCCGAACGCTGAACGGCGGAGATGTGAACGAAAACATCTGCGCCGCCTGCATCCGGCTGGATGAAGCCATAACCTTTGGTGGTGTTGAACCACTTTACGGTACCAGTTGCCATGTCGTGTATTCCTGTCTTGGTCGTCTGCTGGGGCGGCCGAACCGGGCCGCAGTCTGATCGAAAGTCCGGGCAGTGTCAGTCAGCAGAGGCTTAGGCCAAGGCGGATCGTCACGGCAGTCCTGAAGTCGATGGCGCTAAGCATACAGATTTTTACGACAAAGGAAAGACAGGGATGCTGACGCATGGGGCACGCTTTGAAAAAGCGGCAATGGGTTTTCGCCGAACCCATGCCCCAACCCATTGAATCCGGGCACCTTGCCGTCGTTCTGGCACGTCCGCCAAGACCCAAAATGATCGAAGGAAGGCCGGGTCGCCGATGTTGCAGGTTCACGCCGCATCGATGCGGGGATCAACGGTCCTGCACGGCGAGGCGCGAAGCAAGACCGACAAAGGCTACGGCGAACGTCCGGCGCAGCCACAGCATCACCGATGGGCGCGAGATCACGCGGTCCCGCGCAGCGCCCGCCATGAGGCCATAGGCGGCAAAGACCGCAAATGTCATCGCCATGAAGACGGCGCTCAATGCAAGCATGTCCGTCAGCGGCGCGGCTGCATCGGCGGCGATGAATTGCGGGAGGAATGCGACGAAGAAGATGGTGAGCTTGGGATTGAGCAGGTTCAGCAATATGCCATCGACCATGACCGCGCTTGCCGCACGCGACCGGCTTGCGCCTTCCACGGAAAGCGCGCCGCTTTCACGCAGTGTCTGCCATGCCATCCAAAGTAGATAGGCGACGCCTGCATATTTGATGGCCGAAAAAAGCAGCGCGGATGAGTGCAGCAACGCCGCCACGCCGGCTGCCGCCGCAACGAGATGCGGCACGATCCCGAGCGTGCAGGCAAGGGCGGCAAGCAGGGATGCCCGCGCGCCGCGCCCGAGGCCTGTCGCAATCGTGTAAAGCGCGCCGGTTCCCGGCGAAGCGACAATGATGAGGCAGGTGAGCAGAAATTCGGGCGACGTGACGGCATCCATCAATGCAACTCCGGTGAATGTTCGAAAAGCCTGCATTGCGCTTGACCTGCGGTCGATGAAGAACATGCCACCGGGACAAAATGGAGAGACCCATGACCATGACGCTCTATTGGCGGGCCGGATCAGGCTCGATGGTGGTCGAAGCGGCCCTGCGCATGATCGGCCAGCCCTTCACACGTGTGGAAGTGGCCGCGAAATCAGACCAGCGTCAAGCCGCCTTCCTTGCGCTCAACCCGACGGGCAGGATCCCGGTGTTGGTTCTGCCGGAACAGCAGCCCGTTTTTGAAACAATGGCGATCCTGCTGGCGCTGGATGAGCGGCATCCGCAGGCGGCCCTGTTGCCCGCATCTGGCACGGCGGAGCGCGCCACAGCCGTGCAGTGGCTCGCGTTCCTTGCAACGCAAGCCTATGGGTCAGCGCTGCGCTACTGGTATCCCCAACGCCACACCAGTGACCCGGCCGAAGCCGCGATCGCCGCAGTCAAGCGTCAGTCCGCCATCGACATGCGGCGTGATCTGGGTCTGTATTGCGCCGCGATGCAGGGCAAGTTCCTCCTCGGCGACAGGTTGACGATCACCGATGTTTACGCGGCGATGATCGGTGATTGGGAAGAGCCCGCGTTCACCGATGCGAGGCTTGCGGCTTTGCGAGAGGCCGTGCTCGGCGTGGACACCGTGCGCGCGGCCTGGGAGAGCCACCAATTTTCCCGGTGACGCAAGTGCCTGCCCAATCCGTCAAGGGCAAGCCGCCTTGTGCTCGATCTGAACACCCACAAGGCGCGTGTTGAAATTCTGGGCAATCACTTCGACATAATAGAAGAAATTCACTTCGTCGATGCGCCGTGCGGTCACGGTCGTCGTCGTGGCGACGGCCATGCCCGCAGGCGCGCCGGTCGAGGTTGCCACCGCGATTGCAGCGGCCGGCGCCAACGGATCAGCCCCCGGCGTGATGCGCTTGCGCACCAGACGCGCCCTGATGGATTCCGCCGCGTTCGTATCGCCGTAGATCAGCTTCATGCTGCATATGAAACGGCCGTTCACCGGAAAATCGACTCCTTGATAAAGGAGCGAACTGACGACCGGAGACAGGACGCCGTTTTGCGGCTCGGGTTCAGGCAGCGGCGAGCCTCCGGCGCGCGGCGTGTAGTGAACGAAGCCCATGGCAGGCAAGCTTATGATGTCTGCCAGCGCGGGCACGGGCATGAGCAAGGCCAGTGCTGCAACAAGTGTCTTGCGCATTGTCGTTCACTCCCCGGAACCGTTCACGATGAGGGGCAGCCTGCGCCTCCGCTTCCCTTGCGTCAATACCATTCCAGTGAGCCTTTGCCGGTGAGGTTGTGCCCGCAGGCGTTCTCAACCGTAAATTTCGGCAAAGGCGAGAGCGACGCCAAGATCAGGCGCTGAAACCCCGGCGTCTAGGCCCTCAATGGTGGCGATCAGTTTCAGCCGCCCCCCGACCCGCTCGATCACGTCAATGCGTGGCTCATCGGCGGACGCCAGCCAATAGGTCTGAATGGTCTCGACCGAACCATAATCCTCAACCTTGACGATATAGTCCGTTGCCTGCGTTGAAGGCGACAACACCTCGACCACGAGCGCCGGGGCGGACAGCGCCAGCGCTTTCGGATCATAAGGCCCGCAATCCACTGCAACATCGGGATAGCGGACATTGCCATTCGGGCAGACAACACGGACATTCAGATGCGCCCGGCACGGTTTGCCGCCCAACTGGCGATGGAGGGAACTCGCGATATTCAACCGCACACGGTCATGTGCCAGCGTTCCGCCGGTCATGGCGCGGATGACGCCACGATCATATTCATGTCGTTCCGGCTGGCGCTCCTCCCATTCGAGGAACTCCGCTTGCGTCATGAGTTTTTGAGCCGTGTTTGCCATCGCGCGCCTCCGCGGCGAAACCTATCGCACATGCGGGGAGATGCAAGGTGAGAGCATGACACCAAGACGCGGATTCAGGTTGTTGGAGAAAGATCACGCTCAATCAACATGTTGGAGCGGATTGCGCTCCCGGGCGCAAGCAAATGGCGGGCTGACCGTCACGCCAAACAAAAAAAACGGCGCCCGAAGGCGCCGTCTGTGATGCGAAAGCGAAGCTGCGATCAGAGCGCGCGCAGCTGGCCTGCCGATGACTTGCCCGAACGGCGGTCCTGCTCGATTTCATACGAGACTTTCTGGCCGTCATTGAGGCCGTTCATGCCGGAGGCCTGAACCGCGGAGATATGGACGAAAACGTCCGAGCCGCCCTGGTCGGGCTGGATGAAGCCGAAGCCTTTGGTGGTGTTGAACCATTTCACTGTGCCGGTAGCCATGTGAGCATTCCTGTCTTGATGACTGCTGTGCGGCCGATCCGGGCCGCGTCCGATCGAAAATCTTTGCAGTGTCAAGAGCTGAGGCAGAGCGAAAGCTAGGGTCACGGCGTCGTTTTGGTCGATGCGGATGCCGTCGCATGGATCGGGCAGGAAAGATAGGGCAAATCGACAGCACCGGCGCGATTGCCGGATTTGCGTCAATCACCGCCGCCGCCATCCCCTCCCCCGTCTCCGCCGGCACCTTCACCGTCAGCGCCAGATGACACGACGTCGTCAATGACGATCACAAGCCCGATGGCCAAGCCGGCCACCCCCGACGGATGCCGCTGGCCGCGCCACCGCGCCGCCGTGGCGCGGATCGCGCGTTCGATGGCGATGAAACCGATGAACCACAGGCCCAGAGACCACGGCCACAGCCATTGCGGTAGCACGAACATGCAGATCGGCATGCCTGAGAGGAACAAAAGACCGATGAAAAGGTTCGCCATGCCGGGAGTATCGCACGGGCACGTTCAGAGACGGTGGAAGGCAATGGTTAAGGCTTTGATGTCCCTTCCGTCGCCTATCCCCGGGCCTTGCGACGCCCATCAATTGTCCAAAAAGCTCCTGAGCTTCCTTGACCGGCTCGGGTGCTTCAGCTTGCGCAGCGCCTTGGCCTCGATCTGGCGGATGCGTTCGCGCGTGACGGAGAACTGCTGGCCGACCTCTTCAAGCGTGTGGTCGGTGTTCATGCCGATGCCGAAGCGCATGCGCAGCACGCGCTCCTCACGCGGCGTGAGCGAGGCGAGAACCCGCGTCGTCGTCTCGCGCAGATTGGCCTGGATGGCGGCGTCGATCGGCAGGATGGCGTTCTTGTCCTCGATGAAATCGCCGAGATGTGAATCCTCCTCGTCGCCGACCGGCGTTTCAAGGCTGATCGGCTCCTTGGCGATTTTGAGAACCTTGCGCACTTTTTCGAGCGGCATGGCGAGCTTTTCGGCCAATTCCTCCGGCGTCGGCTCGCGGCCGATCTCATGCAGCATCTGGCGGGAGGTGCGCACGATCTTGTTGATCGTCTCGATCATGTGGACCGGAATGCGGATGGTTCTTGCCTGATCCGCAATGCTGCGCGTGATCGCCTGCCGGATCCACCAGGTCGCATAGGTCGAGAATTTGTAGCCGCGGCGATACTCGAACTTATCAACCGCCTTCATCAGGCCGATATTGCCTTCCTGGATGAGATCGAGGAATTGCAAGCCGCGATTGGTGTATTTTTTGGCAATCGAAATGACGAGGCGGAGGTTTGCCTCGACCATTTCCTTCTTGGCCTGCGCGGCCTCGCGTTCGCCCTTCTGCACCTGATGCACGATGCGGCGGAATTCCGACGATGAAATGCCGGTCTCGGTCGACAGTTCCTGGATTTCGGAGCGGATGCGGTCGATCGTCGATTTCTCACGTTCGGCAAACTGCTTCCAGCCCTTTTCCGGCCGCTGGACGATTTCGCCCAGCCAGTCCGGGCGGAACTCCGAGCCGTTGTAGACATCGAGGAAATTGTCGCGGCGCACGCCATAGCTTTCGGCCAGACGCAGAAGGCGGCCCTCGTTCTGGACGAGCTTCTTGTTGATGTCATACATCTGCTCGACCAGCGCCTCGATGCGGGCGTTGTTGAGCGACAATTCCTTGACCGCGTTGACGAGTTCGCCCTGCAACTGCTTGTAGCGCTTCACTTGCGCGGGCGAGAGCGCCTCGCCATCTGTGATTTTGGCTTCGAGCTGCTGGTCCTGCAATTTGCGCAGTTTCTTGTAGGTGTCGGCGATGAAATCGAGCCGGGCCATTGCCGCCGGGCGCAATTCGGCTTCCATGGCCGCCAAGGACAACGACACTTCGTCGTCGTCATAGTCATCGTCCTCGGACGAGCCCTCGCCGCCCACAGCGGTGATGTCGTCTTCCATGCGGCGCATGCGCATGGCTTTTTCTTTTTCTTCCTTCTCCTTGCGCGCCGCCTCGATTTCCTCGGGTGTCGGCACGGTCGGCGCCTTGCGCGCTTCCGGCCCGGCATAGGTCGCCTCAAGGTCGATGATTTCGCGCAGCAGCGTTTCGCCGGCGTTCAGCTGGTCGCGCCAGATGATCAGCGCCTGGAAGGTGAGCGGGCTTTCACAGAGGCCCGCGATCATGGTTTCGCGGCCGGCCTCGATGCGCTTGGCAATCGCGATCTCGCCTTCGCGCGACAAAAGCTCCACCGACCCCATCTCGCGCAAATACATGCGCACCGGGTCATCCGTTCGATCCACCGGTTCGCGCTTGGTGGTCGTCGTTGCAACCGCGCCCGAACGGATCGGCGCGACCGCGCCGCCCTCCGTCTCGCCATCATTGTCGTCGGTGTCGTCGGATGCTTCCTCGGCCGGCGTTTCCTCCTCTTCGGCCTCCTCCACGACATTGATGCCCATCTCGGACAGCGTGGACATGACATCCTCGATCTGCTCGGACGTCACCTCTTCGGAAGGCAGCACGGCGTTCAGTTCGTCCATGGTGACGAAACCGCGCTTCTTGGCGTTCTTGATGAACCGCTTGACACTGTCCGCCGTAAGATCGAGCAACGGACGGTCACCGCCGGATTCGCGTTCGGCATCCTGTACGTCTGCTTCGTCTTCGGTCTTGGGTTGCTTGGCCATTCGCATTCATCTCCCATGGGGGGATTGTGTATGTGTGGCGGCAGGCCGCCCGCTTCAACGTCCAAGGGTGCCTGTCATTTGATGCTTTGGCGCAAAGGTGGGGGTCCCATTGCGCTGCGGCACGATGTGAGTTTGGCACCAGCCTTAAGCACCAAGCCTTAAATGCCGATTAACCATGTTGGCGATGGGCCTTTGCGTGAGCCGCGCGACGATCACGAACTGGCCATGCGCAGGATGCCCGGCAAACAGACCGCTGCTGATTCCTGCGAATCACTCAAAGGTCAAGTGCGGAATCGAATCAGTCGGTTCCCGCCTGCCTGTCATCCACGTCCGCCGGCCCGGCCGGAAAGAACGCCAAAGCCTTCCACCAGCGCTTCCGCCTGTTGCAGCCTGTTCAGCTCGTCCCTCAGCGCCATCAGGGCAGCAAAGCCTTCCTCTGTCATCGACTCGGCGAGATCAGCCTCCGCCAAACGCAAATCATGGCGCAACATGCTGATTCTGCGGTGCAATCCGGTTGCTTGCTCAAAAAACAGCGCCGCGTCTTCCAGCGCGGCGTCAGGCAGCGCTGTCCAGAGCCTTGCATTGCGGACACGCGTTTCCAACTCGTCATAGGGCCCGGTAAGGCCGCGCTCCCCAAGCGCCTCGATCACCGCCTCGCCATCGCCCGCATCGGCTGTAGCCGCGATATCAAGCAGCGCGTTGCGGATCGTCTGCGGCAGGCCCGGCGTGAATTCGAGTGATTCGAACCATTCGACATCGCGCAGGAGCAATGCCGGATGGTTGGCCGCCGCAACCAGGATCGCCGCCTCGCGCAACGTCGCGCCACCCGTCTGCCCCGCGCCGGCGACGAGTGGCGAGCGTGTCAGGCTGTCGGACACGGCGAGCCTGCCCGCGGCTGCGCCGCCGCGCCCCATGCCGGAGTTGATGCTTGAGCGATTGCCCTGGTCGCGTCGGCCTGCGCCATCGCGCGGCGCGCCGAAGAATTGCTGCATGCGCTCGCGCATGTCCTGCGCGTAATGGCGGCGCACGCCCTCGTCAGTGATCAGCGCCGTCAGCCTGCGAATGTTGGCTTCCAGTTCGGCGCGCTTTTCCGGCGTGTCGAATGCGCCGCCCTGCGTCTCACGGGACCACAGCATGTCGGAGAGCGGGCGCGAGCGGGCGAGCAGCGCGTCAAACGCCTCGCGCCCGCCCTGACGCACCACGTCATCCGGGTCCTGTCCTGATGGAAGGATGGCAAAGCGCACGGATTTGCCGGGCTTGAGGCGCGGCAATGCCAGATCAATGGCACGGTGCGCCGCCCGCAGGCCGGCCGCGTCGCCGTCAAACGACAGCACCGGCTCGTCGCAGGCGCGCAACAGCATGTCGAGCTGGTCTTCGGTCAGCGCTGTGCCGAGCGGCGCCACGGCATTGGCTATCCCCGCCTGCGCCAGCGCGATCACATCCATGTAGCCTTCGACCGCGATCAGTGTTCCGGCCTGCTGGCCGGCCTTGCGGGCGCGGGCGAAGTTGTACAGCGTGCGGCCCTTGGAAAAGACGTCGGTTTCGGGCGAGTTGAGATATTTGGCCGGCACATCCTTGGCGAGCGCGCGGCCGCCAAAGGCGATGATGCGGCCGCGGCTGTCCTCGATCGGGAACATCACGCGGTCGCGGAAACGATCATAGGACACCGGAATGTCCTCACCGGAAACGACCATGCCCGAACCTTCGATCAGGGCGCGGTCCATGCCCTTGCCCGCCAGAAAGGACTTCAACGCGCTGCGGCTTTCCGGCGCGTAGCCCAGCCGGAATTCGGCTTGCGTGCGGCCGCTCAGTCCACGGTCGCGCAGATAGGAGCGCGCCTTTGCGCCATCGGCGCTTTGCAACTGCTCCTCGAACCATTGGGCGGACAGTGCCAGCACGTCCTGCAAGCCGGCGCGGCGCTGCTCCCTCACCTCGTCACGCGGACCTGCCGCGGGCATGGCCACCCCGGCCATGTCGGCGACACGCTCGACGGCTTCCGGGAAGCTCAGCCCGTCGAGCTCCACCAAGAAGCGGAAATGGTCACCCGAAACGCCGCAGCCGAAGCAATGATAGCGGCCCTTGCGATCCTCGCAGTGGAAGGATGGCGTCTTTTCGCCATGGAAGGGGCAATTGCCCCAATAGTCACCGCGGCTTGCATTGGTTTTCTTGCGGTCCCACGCGACGCGCTGGCCGATCACCGAGGAGATCGGCACGCGCTCGCGCAAATCGTCTAGAAAGAGTTGGTCAAACCGCATCATGCATCCTTACAGCGCCGACGGCGGGGCTGCGACAGATTTCGGTTGCGGCAGGGGGTTTAACGAAGCAGGTCCTTCACCATGGAGGAGGCTTGGGTGAAGTCCATCTTTCCGGCGTAACGCTCCTTCAGCGCCGCCATGCATTTGCCCATGTCACGCAGGCCCGCGGCGTTGACGTCTGTCACGATCTCCTCGCAGACTTGGCGCATTTCGGCCTCGCACAATTGGGCGGGCAGAAATCGGGTGATGATGGCGATTTCCTCGCGCTCCTGCTCGGCCAGTTCGGGCCGGTTGTTGGCGGCATAGATCGCCAGCGATTCTTCGCGCTGCTTGATCATCTTCGCAAGCACGCCGATGATTTCGGCATCCTCGATGGGATCCTTGCCTTGGCCGCGATTGGCGATGTCACGATCATGGATGGCGGCTTGGATCAACCGCAATGTTGCCATGCAGCGCTTGTCTTGACGCTTCATCGCATCCTTGAAGGCGGAAGACAGAATCTCACGCATGCTCATGCTCCATGGCACCCGGACCGACCACGCACACGGCCCCAAAGGGCCTGCAACCATGACTTTCGCCGAACGCGCATTCAACCTGTTGTTTTTTCGTTGTTTTTCACAAAACGCGGTTCACTGTCCGGGCAATTGACCGTCTGAGGCCTTTGGCTTATCAGGCCCGGAACGTCCCTCCAGATGGGGCTTTGCACCTGAGTGTCCAGCCCTTCTTCCGTCGGGCCGTGGAATTAGCAGGTGCCATGTTGCGGTGCAATAGCGCCGCGCGCAGCAGTGCCATGCGCCAAAGCATGGCGGGGCCGGAGTATGCGATGCCGTCGATGCCAGATTTGCCATCCTTGACGCAAGCTGGAGCGCCGTGGAGTGCGCGGACCGTGACCGCCGTGCTGGTGCTGGCCGATGGCACGGTGATCGAAGGCGAAGGTCTTGGCGCGGAAGGCGCGGTCGAGGCAGAGGTCGTGTTCAACACGGCAATGACAGGCTATCAGGAAATCCTGACCGACCCATCTTATCTGAGCCAGATCGTCACATTCACGTTCCCGCATGTCGGCAATGTGGGCACCAATGACGAGGACATCGAGGATCTGACGCCCGCCGCGCGAGTGGGCGCGGTTGGGGCAATTTTCCGCGCAGCCGTCACGACACAATCCAACTATCGCGCAGGGGCCGGACTGGATGCGTGGCTCAAGGCGCGCGGCATCATCGCCATGGCCGGTATCGACACACGGGCGCTGACCGTGCTGATCCGCGAGCGCGGCGCGCAAAACGCCGTCATCGCACACAATGCCAAAGGCGCGTTCGACATCGAGACGCTGAAGGCGCGCGCCAAAGCCTGGCCCGGCTTGGTTGACCTCGATCTGGTGCCCGCCGCAGGCTCGGCGCAGACATCACGCTGGACGGAGACGCCGTGGGTCTGGAACGAAGGGCACGGTTCCGACGAAGGCGGGCCGGTGCACATCGTCGCGATCGACTATGGCGTGAAGCGCAACATCCTGCGCCTGATGAGCGGGCTGGGCGCGAAGGTGACGGTCGTATCGGCGCGCATGCCTGCCGCCGACATTCTGGCGATGCGGCCGGATGGCGTGTTCCTCTCCAACGGCCCCGGCGACCCGGCTGCCACCGGGGACTATGCGGTTCCCGTCATTCGTGATCTCATCGCCTCCGGCGTGCCGTTGTTCGGCATCTGCCTCGGCCACCAGATGCTCGGCCTCGCGCTTGGCGCGCGCACGTTGAAAATGCATCAGGGCCATCATGGCGCGAACCATCCGGTGAAGGACCACACCACCGGCAAGGTGGAAATCGTGTCGATGAACCATGGCTTTGCGGTGGATGCGGCAAGCCTTCCGGTCGGTGTCACCGAGACACATGTCTCGCTGTTCGACGGGTCAAACTGCGGACTCGCGCTGGATGGGAAGCCGGTTTTTTCCGTGCAGCACCATCCGGAAGCCTCACCCGGACCGCAGGACAGCCACTACCTGTTCCGCCGGTTCTTCAACCTGATCCGCGCCCGGCGCGGCGAAACGCTGTTGCCGGAGCGTGAAGCCGCCTGAGCGGCGGCTTCGTGCGCCGTCACCCGGCAAACGTGTCGCAATCATCCAGGTCGCCATTGCGAAGCCCGCGCTGGAACCATTCCATGCGCTGCGCCGATGTGCCGTGGCTGAAGCTTTCCGGCACGACGTAACCCTGCGTGCGGCGCTGGATCGCGTCGTCACCGATGCGGGCTGCGGCGTTGATCGCCTCTTCAAGGTCGCCGCGCTCCAGCAGGCCCTTCTGCGCCGTGTCATGCGCCCAAATTCCTGCGAAGCAGTCGGCCTGAAGCTCGACACGCACTGACATGGCGTTTGCTTCCGCTTCGCCCATGGATTGCCGCATGCGGTTGAAACGCGGCAAAACGCCGACGACATTCTGCACGTGGTGGCCCACTTCATGGGCAATCACATAGGCTTGGGCGAAGTCGCCCGACGCGCCGAACTCGCGCGACAATGTGTCGTAAAATGACAGGTCAATGTAAACCTTCTGATCGCCGGGGCAGTAGAACGGGCCGGAGGCGGCAGAGGCAAAGCCACAGGCCGAACGCACCTGGCCGTCAAAGAGCACCAGCGTAGGCTCCGGGTAATCTTCACCCGCCTTGGCGAAAATCTTCGTCCAGGTGTCTTCGGTTTCGGCAAGCACCACACGGACGAATTGCGTCATCTCATCCTGGCGGGCCTCGGTGCGCGGCTGCTGCTGGCTGACGACCGGCCCGCCCGACGGGCCGCCAATGCCGCCCTCGTTCAGCACCATCATCGGATCGATGCCGCAAGCCTTGAGCACAAAAAACAGAACCACCAGCATGACAATGCCGGACAGCCCGCCGCCAGTGGAGCGCTGGATGCGCGTGCCGCCCGGAAAGCGGAATTGCGGACCGCCGCGGCCGAAACCACCTGCGCCGCCCTGCCCGCGCTGATCCTCGACATTGTCGCTCTGGCGACGGCCCTTCCATTCCATGATGCAACCCCCGATGCGCCGTTTGCCGCGGTGCTTTGGGGGAAGCTTAGTCCGGGGCGGGCGTATAGGCCAAGCGTAATGGTATTACATCAAAGCGGGATGCAATTGCCGTTTTCATCAATGATGCAAAGGGGTTCCGTCGATTGAGGTTCAGGATCGGACGGAACGACGACAGGCTGGTCCGGCACGTCGGCGATTGCGGCATCGCCGAGTTCCACCGCCGGCTTGGCAACCGCCTTTGGCACTGAACGCATCGGCGGATAAGCATTGGCCGCGCGCGCGGCGATGATGTCTGCGGCCTTGGCCGACAAATCCGCGTCGGCTTGCGTGCCCTGTGCATCGACCCCGACAAAAAGGTCGAAGCGGTCGATCCTGCGGCCGTTCACATCCGTCAGCGTCACGGACAGCGCCGCGTGATCCGGCCCGCCATAGAACAGGCCGATGATGGGCGAGTTGTACCGGACAAGATCGACCTCGACCGTGGCCGTGACGGGTGTGCCGCCACCTGAGACGCGGGATGAGGCGGTATCGAGCGCGGCGGCGAGTTCCGTGCCTCGGCCTTCGCCACTGGCGTCAATCGAAGCCAGTGCATAAGCCGGTTCGCCGGTGACGCGCGGGGCCTGCGAGGCGCAGCCGGCAAGCGCAGCGGAACTGGCCATGATAGCGACGGAAAGGAAGCGTTTCGATTGGGTGAACATGGAGCGGCCCGAGCGAATGTGTTGCGAAACAATCGCCGAACATGGTTAGCGCTAGGTTAAATTCAGACCTTGCCCGTGCGGCGCAGGAGGGCAAACATCGCAAGCAACGCAGCGGCGAACATGGTCGCCATGGGTGCCGCGCCGAGGTCGCCAACCAGCGGCACATTGGCGAGGAAAACTTCGTGCATGCGCCTGCCGGGCAGGAAGGTGAACAGGCCGGCCGCGATGAGCGCAAAGAAATAGAGTGAGCGCATGCCTTTCTGGTGCGCCACGATCTGCCCGGCGCGCGCCGCGAGCACGGCCTGGGTCAAACCAACGAGCGTCAGCACCGACAAGACATGGATCGGCCCGAAGCCGAACAGGACCGGGTTGTCGGAAATGCCGAAAGACGACAAAGCGGTTGCCAGCATCAGCACCACCCACACCCGACCGGCGAGCTTGTGGCGGGCGTCGCCCTTGCGGGCAAAAAGCACAAGCGCCCCGAAAATGAACGCGGCGGTCGCGCTGACAACATGCACTTGCACAAAAAGACTGGCCTCAAGCAAAGGCGCAGGGTTGAAGAGGCTGGCGGGCATGGACACATTCCGGTTTCGTTGGCTGCCCGCGCCGTCTGCCGGAATGGCGTCGAACAACCAAAACGGAATGCGTGACATGCCGGAGAAATTCGCCATTGGCGCAACGTTGCAATTGGCGCTTCGTGAAACGCGCGGCATAATCACAGATCCCCGCACGCTTGCGGTGTTCGGCATCATTGTCAGCGTGTTCGCGATTACCGGCCCCTTCGGCACGCGCGAGCAATTGGGCTTCATCGAACGGCTCAGCTTCTGGCTGGTAGCGCAGGCGATGTCGTGGACGGTTGCCATCTTTTCGATCCGCCTTGCCGACATCGCCTTCGGCAGCCGCCTTGAACCCGCGGCGCTCCGCATCGGCGTCACGGGCGCGGTTGCCGGTGTTCCGGTCTCACTCGCATCGCTCGCCTTTGATGGCATGCCCTGGCGCGACGGTGCTACGCTGGACATCGCAACGGTGACGGCGACCTTCGCGACCTCCATCGCGCTCACGATTGCGTTTTCGGCCCTGTGCCAATTGGCGCTGCGCAGCGACACCGCCCCGCCGCTGTCGACCGGGGTCATTGCGGAATCGTCCCCTGCCGCGCCCGCCATCCTTGCCCGCATGCCTCTGGAAAAACGCGGCCCCCTCATCCGCCTTTCGGCGGCAGACCACTATGTCGAAGTCACCACCGGACATGGAAAATGCCTGTTGCTGATGCGGCTTGCCGACGCGATTGCGGAGACGGAGCCGGTCGAAGGCATGCAAATCCACCGCTCGCATTGGGTGGCGCTTGATGCAGTCACGAGGGTCGGCCCTGAAGGCTCGCGGATGGTTGCAGTGATGATTGACGGTTTTTCGGTTCCCGTCAGCCGCGCACAGGCCAAGCACTTGCGCAATCGGGTGGAGGCGCGCCGAAAATAGCATGGCACAGCGTCGCCCAAGGGTTGCCAAGGCAACCCCCCTTCCCTATCAGCCGGTTTCAGCCCTCAACCGCCCGCAATGCCGCCGCGTTCCGACGCGCATCATGGCGCGGCCGCCTGACGGACGCGCCGCGTCCCGTGGAGATGAACGATGCCCAAACGCACCGACATCCAGTCGATCATGATCATCGGCGCCGGACCGATCGTGATCGGGCAGGCTTGCGAGTTCGACTATTCCGGCACTCAGGCCTGCAAGGCGTTGAAGGAGGAGGGCTACCGGATCATCCTCGTCAACTCCAATCCGGCCACCATCATGACCGACCCGGACCTGGCTGACGCAACCTATGTCGAGCCGATCACGCCGGAAATTGTCGCCAAGATCATCGCCAAGGAACGCCCCGATGCGCTCTTGCCCACGATGGGCGGGCAGACGGCGCTCAACACGGCCCTGTCGCTTCAGGCCATGGGCGTGCTGGAGCGTTACAATGTCGAGATGATCGGCGCAAAGCCGGAAGCCATCGACAAGGCCGAAGACCGCAAATTGTTCCGCGAGGCGATGGACCGCATCGGACTGGAGAGCCCGCGCTCGCTGCTTGCCAACGCGTCTGAGCTCAAGGACGTCGACCGCAAGCTGCACGAGGCGGCACGCGCTCAACTGCGCGCCACGCTGTCAGGCGACGCGCTCGACAAGGCGCTCGACCAATTGGAAACAACCTGGCAGCTGGGCGGCACCGAACGCAAACAGCGCTATATCGGGCACGCCATGGCGCAGGCCGCAAAGGCGCTGGATGAGATCGGCCTGCCGGTTGTCATCCGGCCGTCCTTCACGCTTGGCGGCACTGGCGGCGGCATCGCCTACAACCGGCAGGAATTCTTCGAGATCGTCGAGCGCGGGCTGGAAGCCTCGCCGACAACGGAAGTGCTCATCGACGAAAGCGTCGTCGGCTGTCGCCCCGGCGCTGACGCTGACCGACAAGGAGTATCAGCGCATGCGCAACGCCTCCATAGCGGTGCTGCGCGAGATCGGCGTCGAGACCGGCGGCTCGAACGTCCAGTTCGGCATCAACCCGAAAGATGGCCGGATGGTCGTCATCGAAATGAACCCGCGCGTCTCCCGCTCGTCGGCGCTGGCCTCAAAGGCGACCGGCTTTCCCATCGCCAAGATCGCGGCCAAGCTCGCCGTCGGCTACACGCTGGACGAGCTTGAAAACGACATCACCGGCGGCGCGACGCCCGCCTCCTTCGAGCCGTCGATTGATTATGTCGTCACCAAAATCCCGCGTTTCGCCTTCGAGAAGTTCCCGGGTGCGGAACCTTACCTCACGACCGCGATGAAATCCGTCGGCGAGGTGATGGCCATCGGCCGCACCTTCCAGGAATCGCTGCAAAAGGCGCTGCGCGGGCTGGAAACCGGGCTGACCGGGCTCGATGACATCGAGGTCCCCGGCATTGACGGAGACAAGGATGACGCGATCCGCGCGGCGATTTCCACGCCGACGCCGAACCGCATCCGCATGGTCGCGCAGGCCATGCGCGAAGGCTGGAGCCGCGAGCGCATCCATGCCGCCTGTTTCATCGACCCTTGGTTTCTGGAGCAGATGGAACAGATCGTGGCAATGGAGGCGCGCATCAAGGCGCAGGGCCTTCCGGCAGACGCCGACAATCTGCGCATGCTGAAGGCGATGGGGTTTTCGGACGCCCGGCTTGCCACGCTGGCGGGCGGACGCGAGGCCGATGTTTCCGCCTTGCGCGCGCGGCTCGATGTCCATCCGGTCTACAAGCGGATCGACACCTGCGCCGCCGAATTCGCCTCGCCGACCGCTTACATGTATTCGACCTATGAGACGCCACTTGCCGGGCTTTCCGGCGACGAGGCGCAGGTTTCGGACGCCAGAAAGGTCGTCATTCTCGGCGGCGGGCCGAACCGCATCGGCCAGGGCATCGAGTTCGACTATTGCTGTTGCCATGCCGCCTTCGCACTCAATGACGCAGGCTATGAGACCATCATGGTCAACTGCAACCCCGAGACCGTCTCGACCGATTACGACACGTCCGACCGACTCTATTTCGAGCCTTTGACGGCCGAGGACGTGCTGGAAATCATGCGGGCCGAACAGGCGAAAGGCACGCTGCACGGCGTCATCGTCCAATATGGCGGGCAGACGCCGCTGAAACTTGCAAACGCGCTGGCGAACGCCGGCATCCCCATCCTTGGCACGTCGCCCAAGGCAATCGA
>JALOTE010000126.1 GCA_025458045.1 Rhizobiaceae bacterium | reverse complement strand
GAAGGAGTGCCAGCCGACCAGCCAGTCCGGCGTCAGATGCAGTAGGTCGCGAGCGGCGGGAAACCGTTGAACGCCACAGCCGAATAGGTGGTGGTGTAGGCGCCTGTGCCTTCGATGAGCACCTCGTCCCCCACCGTCAGCGACAGCGGCAGCGGATACGGGGTCTTCTCGTAGAGCACATCGGCGGAATCGCAGGTCGGCCCGGCGATGATGCAGGGTTCCATCGCGCCCCCGTCACGCGCCGTCTTGATCGGATAGCGGATCGATTCATCCATCGTTTCGGCCAAACCGCCGAACTTGCCGATGTCGAGATAGACCCAGCGCGTCGCTTCATTCTCCGCCTTGCGCGACACCAGCACGACTTCCGCCTTGATGGTGCCGGCCGAGCCGACCATGCCACGGCCGGGCTCGATGATGGTTTCCGGTATGTGGTTGCCGAAATGGCGCATCAGCGCCTCATGGATCGCGGCACCATAGGCTTCAGCCGATGGCACGTCCTTCAGATAGCGGGTCGGGAAGCCGCCACCGAGATTGACCATGCCGAGTTCGACACCGCGCTCCGCCATGTCGGCGAAAATCTGCGCGGCCGAGGCCAGCGCGCCGTCCCATGCGCCGGTGTTGGCCTGCTGCGAGCCGACATGGAACGACACGCCCCACGGCACGAGGCCGAACAGGCGGGCATGATCGAGCACGGATGTGGCAAGCGAAGGCTCGCAGCCGAATTTGCGGCTGAGCGGCCATTCCGCGCCGGCGCCATCGCACAGGATGCGGCAGAACACACGTGCGCCGGGGGCAGCGCGCGCGACCTTCTCCACCTCCTCGAAGGCATCCACCGCAAAAAGGCGCACGCCAAGCGCGAAGGCGGCCGCAATGTCACGCTCTTTCTTGATCGTGTTGCCATAGGAAATGCGGTCGGCGGTGGCACCGGCGGCGAGCGCCATCTTGATCTCGTTGACCGAGGCACAATCGAAGGACGAACCCATGGAGGCCAGCAATTCGAGAACTTCAGGCATCGGGTTCGCCTTCACCGCGTAATAGATGCGGGTGTCCGGCAGCGCGTGACGGTAGGCCGCGTAGTTGTCGCGCACGACATCGAGGTCGACGACGAGGCAGGGGCCATCGGGGCGTCGGTCATCGAGGAAATCGCGGATGCGCTGGGTGGTCATGACATTCTCCCGTGCCGCGGGCCGCGCGGCTGCAAGCGTTCAACTCGCGACAGCGCACGACCGCCCCGCAGGGTGATGCGGGAACCGACGAGACGCCGACGCATCGCCGCGGCGCAGGATCGCGCGGCGGCGTTCGGAGGGTCTGCCATTGATTGAACGGGGAACCCGTCGCACATCCGGCAAGAGGGCTGCCTCTTTGACCACCGGTTTTCACCGGCAGAGAGCAAAGGGCCCGCACCGTCGTTGCTTCAAGGCGCCCGGCGGGACATACAACCTTCCCGCCACGATCCCGGTCTCACAGCCGGTCTCGCTGTCCTGCGGAGTTCCCTGCCATCCCCCGTTTGCGCGGGTTACCCGGTTTTGCTGTTGCAAGCCGGTTCGGCGGGTCGTCCGTGGGCGCCCACAGGCTCGTTGCGACCTTGGGCGATGGCGCAAATGGTGTATTCGCCTGTCACATGCAAGTGGTTTTTTCCGCTGGCGGCCAAAAACTTTGATCCCTATCCTTTGTGTGCGAAGCGTGTTGTGCGCGGTGGCGCGAGGCTGGCCAATATGTTAACAAATCCCAAAGCCGATCAAGGACTTGCAGCGCTGCCACCGTCGCTGCTGGCACCCCGCACAAACATCACCGGCGGACGCTTCGCCGCGGCGCGATCGGGGCAGACGCTGGATGTCGCATGCCCTTCGGACGGAGGCGTCTTTTCATCCATCCCGCGCTCGGATGCGGACGATGTGGATGAGGCCGTGCGCGCGGCGCATCAGGCGTTCCATGAGGGGCCTTGGGCGACGTTTTCGGCGCTTGATCGCGGGCGGCTGATCACGAAGCTGATGGGGATCGTGGACCGCGAAGCCGATGCGCTGGCGGCGCTTGAAAGCCGCGACACCGGCAAGCCGGTCCGTCTTGGCCGCGCCGACGTGAACGCCGCGCTGCGCTACCTTGAATTTTATGGTGGTGCCGCCGACAAGCTGACGGGCGAGACGATCCCTTTCCTTGACGGCCACACCGCGCTGACCTTGCGCGTTCCCCATGGCGTCGTCGCCAGCATCATCCCGTGGAACTATCCGCTGCACATGGTGTCGCGCCTCATCGGGGCGGCCTGCGGCATGGGCAACACGCTGGTCTTGAAGCCCGCCGAAGATGCGTCGCTTTCGGCGCTGCGCTTTGCCGAACTGGCGCTGGAGGCGGGCTTTCCGGCGGGTGTCATCAATGTGGTGACCGGTCTTGGCCCCGAGGCGGGCGCGGCGCTGGCCGCGCATCCGCTGGTTGATTTCGTCACGTTCACGGGCTCATCGGCGACAGGCGCCGTGATCCAGGCGCTGGCCGCGCGGCACAATCGCGGCACCTCGATGGAACTCGGCGGCAAGTCGGCGCAGATCCTGTTTGCCGACGCGGATGTCGATGCGGCGCTGCCCGTCATCCAGAACGCCATCATCCAGAACGCCGGGCAGACCTGTTCGGCGGGAAGCCGGCTTCTGGTGGATCGCAGGATCCATGGCGCTGTGATTGAGGCGCTGGCCGAACGTTTCTCGCGCCTGGTCGCCGCGCCGCACTGGCAGGATGGCGACCTCGGCCCGATGATCAATGCCAAACAGGCCGAGCGCGTGCGCGGGTTCATCGCGCGGGCGCGATCCGAAGGCGCGAGGCTGGCGGCACAAGGCGGCATCGCCGATGGCGCTCCCTCGGGCGGGCATTACGTGCCCCCCGCGCTGTTCGATGACGTGCCGCCCGAAAGCGAACTGTTCCGCGACGAGGTGTTCGGCCCGGTTCTGGCCGTGACGCCGTTCGAGGATGAGGCCGAAGCGGCGAGGCTCGCCAACGCCACGGACTTTGGCCTTGTCGCAGGCGTTTGGACGCGTGATGGCGGCCGCCAGCACCGCATGGCGAAGCGCATCCGTGCCGGGCAGGTGTTCATCAACGCTTATGGCGCGGGCGGCGGCGTGGAACTGCCGTTCGGCGGGTTTGGCCGCTCCGGCCACGGGCGCGAGAAGGGCATGGAGTTCCTCCGGCACATGAGCGCGACGAAGACCGTGGTGTTCAACCATGGCTGACCACGTTCGAGGCGGGGTGAGGCGGCCCGATCCGCATTGCGCTTGACGTGCACCGCCGATGGCGCGCAGGCTTGGCTGAAAACCATTCAGGGTTCCGCGTGGCAGACCGCACATACACCATAGGCAGCGCCGTCTTTCAGGCGCCCGCGCTGGCGCCCGGCCTCTATCCGGTCGCGACACCGATCGGTAATTTGCGCGATGTGACGATCCGTGCGCTGGAAACGCTTGCCGCAGCCGACATCGTCGCCTGCGAGGACACGCGCGTGACACGCGTGCTGCTGAACCGCTACGGCATCACCCGCAAGACATTCCCCTACCACGAGCACAATGCCGATGAGGCGGGCGCGCGGCTGATCGAAGCGTTGCGCAATCGCCAATCCGTCGCGTTCTGCTCCGATGCGGGCACGCCCCTCGTCTCCGATCCGGGCCAACGGCTCGTCAGCGCGGCGCGGGTGGCGGGGCTGCCGGTCTTTGCCGTTCCCGGCGCATCCGCGCCGCTGGCCGCGCTCTCGGCATCAGGCCTGCCGACCGACGCGTTTTTCTTTGCCGGCTTCCTGCCGCACAAGGCCGGGCCGCGCGCGGCGCGGCTGAGGGAACTGGCTGCCGTGCCTGCAACGCTGGTGTTCTTCGAATCGCCCAACCGCACGGCTGCGGCGCTGGCGCAAATGGCTGAAATTTTCGGGCCGGATCGTTTGGGCGCGGTCGCGCGCGAATTGACCAAGGCGTTTGAAGAGGTGGTCGCCGCCCCCTTGGCCGAGCTTGCGGCGCGTCATGCCGAAGCCGATCCGCGCGGCGAAATCGTCCTGCTGGTCGCACCGCCTGCTGCGGCGGCCGCCGACGCATGGGCGGGGCGCGACGTCGACGCACTGCTCGCCGACCTCGCCACCCACATGCCGGCCTCCAAGGCGGCGGCCGAGGCGGCGCGCCAGACGGGGCTTGCCAAGGGCGATCTGTTCCGCCGGCTGAACGCGCTGAAAGAGGGTGCTTGACCATGGCGGCCGGCACCCGCATCGCGGCGGAACAGCGCGGCCATGTTGCCGAGCTGCGCGCGGAATTCGCACTGCGACTGAAGGGCTGGCGCGTCCTCGCGCGGCGCTGGAAATGTCCGTCGGGTGAAATCGACCTCATCGCGCGGCGCGGTGATCTGGTGGCCATCATCGAGGTCAAGGCACGGCGCACCCTTGTCGAGGCGATGGATGCCGTCACGCCGTCCGCCCAACGCCGCATCATGAATGCCGCCGCGCTCTGGCATGGTCGCCAGAAGGATGCGACGCGGCTGTCGATCCGCTTCGACATCATCGCCGTGCCGCCCTTTCCGGGCTGGCCGGTGCATGTGGAGAGGGCGTTTGAATGAGCGCGGTGCACCCTATCCGCATGCAGCGCGCCGAAGGCGAAGGCGCGATCAGCGTGTCGGTGAAGGGCGGGCGCACGCGGCTCGATACATTGTACCAGAAAGGGCAGGCGAAGATCCGCGTGCCCGAAACCCATGACGGCACGCATCTGGAAGCGGTCCTGATCAATGTATCCGGCGGCATGACGGGCGGAGACCGTTTCGCATGGCGCGCGGAGGCTTCGCGCGATTCATCGTTGTCGGTGACCACGCAAGCCTGCGAAAAGCTCTACAGGGCCGATGACGGCTTTGCCGAAAGCCGCGCGACGCTGCATGTGGCCGATGGCGCGGCGCTCGCCTGGCTGCCACAGGAGGCGATCCTGTTTGACCGCGCCGCCCTGACCCGCATCGTGGATGCCGATATCGCGCCGGGCGGGCGGCTCCTGGTGCTGGAATCCGCCATTCTCGGCCGCGCTGCCATGGGCGAAACTGTCCGGCAGATGGCGTTGAGAGACCGTTGGCGCATCCGGTGCGGCGGCACGCTCATCCATGCCGAAGAGACGATGCTGGCGGGCGACCCGGCCGTCACGGCGGCCGGTCCGGCGCGGCTTGGCGGCATGACAGCCTTTGCCAGCCTCGTGCTGGTCACGCCGGAGGCAGCACGCTGGCTTGCTCCCCTGCGCGCGCTTCCTCTGGTTGATGGCGCAACCTTCGCTGCAAGCGCGTTTCACCCCGCGGGCGCATTGCAATCTGGCAAGCTTGTTGCAAGGTTTGCCGCGACGGACGGGCTGACGCTGCGCCGGGCCTTGATCCCGGCTGTCGATCTGCTCAATCGGCAGGCACTCGGACTTGCGGGCCTGCCCAAGGTTTGGCGATTGTAGGGATGTTGTGATGCAACTGACACCGCGCGAAAAAGACAAGCTCCTCATTTCCATGGCGGCGATGGTGGCGCGGCGCAGGCTGGAACGCGGCGTCAAGCTCAATCATCCGGAAGCCATCGCGCTCATCACGGATTTCGTGGTGGAGGGCGCGCGCGATGGCCGTGCCGTCGCCGACCTGATGGAGGCCGGTGCCCATGTCATCACCCGCGCGCAGGTGATGGAGGGCGTCGCCGAGATGATCCATGACGTGCAGGTGGAGGCGACGTTCCCCGATGGAACCAAGCTCGTGACCGTGCATGAGCCGATACGGTGAGGACGAAAACCCATGATCCCCGGTGAAATCATCACGCCTCAGGGCGACATCACCTTCAACGCCGGGCGGGACACCGTCACGCTCGTGGTCGCCAATGCGGGAGACCGACCGATCCAGGTCGGATCGCATTATCATTTTTTCGAGACCAACCCGGCCCTCAGGTTCGACCGTACCAAGGCAAGGGGGATGCGCCTTGACATCGCGCCCGGCACTGCCGTGCGTTTCGAGCCCGGCCAGAGCCGCGAGGTGACGCTGGTGCCCTTCGGCGGCGACCGCGTCGTCGATGGCTTCCGGCAAGACGTGATGGGCAAGCTGTGATGCGCGGCCCGTTGCGCCCGCTTCTGGCGGCCACAGGATTGATGCTTCTGGCCGCGCCCGCATGGTCGCAGGATTTCGATTGCGGCAACCCCGATGAACTGCCGCAGCAAGGCATGGCGCTCTGCGCCGATCAGGATTTCCGCAACGCCGACGCCGAACTGAACCGTGTCTGGCGGCAGGTGCGGGACGTCATTCAGGCCAGTGAGCGCGAATATGACGGCTATGCCGGCTGGTTCGAGACATTGCGGGCGAGCCAGCGTGCCTGGATCGGCTACCGTGACAGCCAATGCGAGGCTGAGGGCTACCAGATGGCGGGGGGTTCGGCGCAAGGCATGTTGATCTTCATGTGCCTCGCCCGGCTGACGCGGACACGGACAGAGGAATTGCGCGCTTTCCTCAGTGATGGCGCGGGCGACAGCGAGGCTGGAGGCGGCGACACAGACGGATGACATTCGGGAGACAGCGCAGCCGTTTGGGCCGCGTGACGTGCAGATCAACAGCAAGGAGGGACTGCCATGTGTGATGCCTGCGTGATCCAATCGGTCAAGGAGCGGATGCTCTCGCGCCGCTCGCTGTTCAAGGCGGCGGCGGGGCTGGCCGCAGCCGGGGCGCTGTCCGCGGTCGTCGCGCCGAAGCCCGCCTTCGCCGCCACCGGCGCCAACACCGACATGACGCACACGCTTTCGCCCGAATTCCCGACTTATGGCGGCGCGCCCGGCATCGCTTTCAACAAGCAATTCGACTTCAAGGCCAATGGCTACAACCTGAACGAACTGGTCATCGGCGAGCATTCCGGCACCCATATCGACGCGCCGCTGCATTTTTCCGAGAACGGCCTCTCGGTGGACGCAATTCCGGTCAGCGACCTGATCGTGCCGCTCTGTGTCATCGATGTGCGTGAAAAGGCCGCCGCCAACGCCGATTATCAGGTGACGCCCGATGATCTGAAGGCGTGGACGGATGCCAATGGCGCTTTCCCCGACAAGGCCTGCGTCGCCATGCTTTCGGGCTGGGGCGATAAGGTTGCCACACCCCAGTTCCGCAATGCCGATGACAAGGGCGGCCAGCATTATCCGGGCTTCCATATCGAGGCGACGAAGATGCTGCTGGAGACGACGAATGCGGCCTGCATCGCGGTCGACACACTGTCGCTCGACCATGGCGCATCAGCCGATTTCGCCACGCATTACGCCTGGCTGCCCGCGGGGCGCTACGGCATCGAATGCATCGCCAATCTCGACAAGGTGCCGGTGACGGGCGCGACATTGATTGTCGGCGCGCCGAAATTCGGCGGCGGCACCGGCGGCCCGGCGCGCGTCTTCGCGATG
>JALOTE010000028.1 GCA_025458045.1 Rhizobiaceae bacterium | reverse complement strand
GCCGGGGTCAGCACGGGCGCGCCGGAGGCAATCTGCGCCGCGGGCGTTGCCGGTGTGTCTGGCAATTCTGCAGAAAGGGCCTCGGCGGGCTGGGCTTGAGGTCCGGCTGCCACGACAGCGGGGGCTTCCGCCGCCACGGTTTCGGGAACGGCCGCGATTTCCAGTGTCGGCCCGGACGCAGATGTGGCAGCGGGTGCGGCAGCGGGTGCGACGGTCGGTTCGGCTGTTGTCACCGCCACCTCCACCGCCTCTGCGACAGATTCGGATGATACGCCCGCGGGCGCAACCGCCTCCGCCGCAGTGCCGGGTGCGGCCGCCACGACAGAAGGCTCGGCCTGCTCCGCGGCGGACGGTGCCTCGGCTACAATGGTTTGCGGCGTCGCGGCAGGGCGCTCGGTGAGCTTGGCCAGAAGCGTGACGCGACCGCTGGCGGCATCCTTCCATGCAGCCGCATCGCTCGCGCTGGCAAAGCCGTCATTGACGTTCAACACGGTCTTCGCGCCGCTGACCGGGTCCGTGTGAAGCACGCGGATCCACTGGTCCGACAAGGCGTGCGCCTCAAGCGAGACGGACTCGATCCCCGTGACGATGTCCGGCTTGTCTCCCGACGTCATGCGCAACTGAACCTGTCCATCGGACAACAGAACGGCTGAAGCAACCTCGGACAATGGACCGCTCAGATATTCCTGAGCAAAGCGTTGGAGCTGGCTGTTGGCGAGATCATATTCCGCGATGGATGGCGTTGTGGTGACGCCCGTCTCGATCAAGCCGGTTCCGGCGCTTGGCTCGCCCTGTTGATAGGCCGCCGACTGCTCGCGGAAATGCATCGCGGCAAGTGTGCCACCCGCAGCTGTTGCCAGCAACATGGCTCGCTGGCGCGCCGTCAGCGCGCCGGTTTCAGGCTCGTTGATTGACGCCTGGTAGGCTTTCACGCCGGCGCGGGTGCCAGGGCCGAAATCACCGTCGATCGCCTTGCTGTAGAAGCCGAGTTCGGCCAGCGCGGTTTGCGTTTCCTTCACTTCGGCCGCCACAGTCTCGCTGACCCGTTTGCGCTGCTCCGCCGAAACCTTGCGGCCGGGCGGCACGACGATCCGCGACTTGTTGCACTGGACACACCCCGACCAGCCCCAGTCGGAGGCGTAGCGCTTTTGCATGTCCAGCTTGAAGGTCTGCGTCGCGCCAAGCAGGACGGTGCCGACGATGATTGGCGCGACCTCACCCGAAAGCGCGCCGCCCGCAATCAACGGAACGGCGACTGCGAGCGCCATGTTGCGCTGCACGTCCTTGCGCTTGAGTGTCTTGGCCGCCTTCCCGAAATCCTTCTTGGCCTTGTTGGCCAGTTTCTTGAAATCAAGCGCCTGCGCCGCGCCGACATACGCGAAACGTTCCGGCAAAACCGGGGCTGTCGTTGTTGTGGCGGCCAGAAGGGCACCTGTCAAAACTATTCCAAAACGTCGATTTGTCGCCATCATCGCTGGTCCTTGACTTGGATTGGACAGTATCGGCCATCATGCCCATGGCTTGGAAACAAAACAACAAGTCGTTGCAAATGCAAGTGCCACATCCGCTCGATACCGACAAAATCCGCCATGATCTGTCATGCGATCGCGTGACACGCTGCCATGTGAATCATGGTCCGGCACACCGACGGCAAGGCAAAGCACTTACCCGCCTCGCTGTCCTGTCACCATGGTCTGCCACTGGAGAGACTCAAAAGAAGAAAATACAGACCGGCACGGCACTTGCCTTTGTGCTTGATTGGAACCTGACTGGCTGACAGTGTCAACCCGCGCGATTCACATGTGCACAACGGCGGACTGGCAGCAATGACGTCGCAAACGGCCCTCCCGGCGGGGACCGAGCTCAAGCAATACACGATCAGGAGCGTTCTGGGGCAAGGCGGCTTCGGGATAACCTATCTTGCCTGGGACAATGACCTCAGCCGCCAAGTCGCCATCAAGGAGTGCTTCCCGTCCGATTTCGTGCAGCGCGACGGGTCGGCGGTGCTCCCGACTTCGGAAGCGAACGCCACCGAATTCGAGTGGGCGCTTGGCCGCTTTGTCGAGGAGGCGACAACACTCGCCCGGTTCCGGCACCCGGGCATTGTCAATGTCCTGCAAATCCTGAAAGGGGTCAACAACACCGCCTACATGGTGCTTGAATTTGTGGAAGGCCAATCACTCGAATCCTGGTTGACCGGTCTTGGCCGTCCGCCGACACAGAAGGAACTGAGCGCACTCATCGCGCCGCTGGCCGACGCGCTCGACAATGTGCACCAAGCTGGTGTCATTCACCGTGACATTGCGCCCGACAACATCTACCTGCGCGACACCGGTGAGGCCGTTCTGCTCGATTTTGGCTCGGCCAAGCATACGGTCAACAACCGCAGTCGAAGCCTGCGCCTCGTTGTGAAGGACGGCTATTCCGCGCCCGAGCAGTATTACGCTGAAGGCAAGCAGGGCCCTTGGACCGACGTCTACGCTTTGTCGGCGACGTTGTACCGGGCGATCACCGGGCTTAAATGCCCGCCTTCCTATGCGCGTGACAGCGAGGTCAGCAGCGATGACGCCGACCCGTTGCGTCCGCTGACCCTGATCGCGCCGACGGGATATGACGCGAACTTCCTTTCAGCCATCGACAAGGGCATGGCTTTGCGCCTGAAGCAAAGGCCGCAATCGATCGGGGAATGGCGCGCGCTGCTCAACGGGCGTTCCGGCACGGTTTTGCAGGCGGCGCGCCTCGAGCCGGCTCAAGGCATGGCTGCCGATGGGCGGACATTGGCGCCGCCTGACCCGGCGCCCGGAGCCCCGGCAAAGCCACGTCGCCGCACCGGCCTGTTCGTGACCCTTGCGCTTGTTGCGGTGGCGCTTGCAGGTGCGGCCGCCAAGGTGGTGATCAGCCAGCGTGAGGCAGCGCGCATCGCGGATTCGGCATGGTCAGCGGCGATGGCAGCGGACAGCCGGACAGCCTATGCAGGCTTCATCGAACAGCATGGCGATGACCCGCGCGCCTCTGCGGCAAGAAGCCGATTGGCGGAAATCCCCCGCCCTTGGAACGTGACAGTCGCAGGAGGGGCGGATACGGACTCCGTCCGCGCGGTCTTGGCCATGCCCGACGGTTCGGTGCTGGTCGCAGGCGGGCTGACGGATGAGGAGTCCGAAGCGGCAGGCGCCGGGACCACACCATGGATTGCGCATTATTCCGAAGGCGGGCGGCTCCTTGCGGAGCATCGCAGCACCGATCAGGCCGGATCGTTCACGGCCCTCTTGGTCAACCCTGACCGGACCGTCATCGCAGCCGGAGCGACCCTTGGTGCTGTGCCTGTCTTGCGGCAGTTCAACGCGGAGCTTGAGCCGATTGCGGACATCACACTGGACCTGCCCGGAGCCGACACCATGCCTGCGGAGGTCACCGCGTTGACCGCGCGCGCCGAGGGTGGATTTGTCGCGGCCGGCCGCCTTGCCGATCAAGGCCTTCTCGTCAGCTTCGATGCAATGCGGGAGATCACGTGGCATCGCCTTTTTGCAGCCGGGCCGGGCGGCGGTTTCAACGCTTTGGCCGAACTGACCGATGGCAGCCTTGTGGCCGCCGGGGAAGCGCGCGCCGGTGACGATACCCAGTTCTGGATCGTCAAGACAGATGCCTTGGGTGAAACCCTGATCGACCGGCAGACCGGCGGCCAGCGCGCCGACCGCTTGACGGGCGTGGCCGCGCTTGGGTTCGGCGCGGCTTTGATGGTGGGCGAAACCGCCAGTTTCGGGTCCGGCGGATCGGATGCCATCGCCATGATGCTGACAACCGACAACAAGCTGCCGCCACAGATGTTTGCGACGCCAGGTCTCGAAGGTTTCACCGCCGTGCGCGCCCTGCCTGACGGTTCGGCCGTTCTGGCAGGCTGGACTTCAACCAATGTCGGTGTGGCGCGTGATGGCTGGCTTCTGCGCGTTTCAGGAACCCTGCGGGAGACCATTTTCGCCACTCTTCCCGGCGGCGGCGGCGAGGATGTGATCAACGCGGTCGACGTGCTGCCCAACGGGTCCATCGTGATCGGCGGATCGAGCAAATCCTTCGGTCAAGGCTCCATTGACGCATGGATTGCAAAGTTGACGCCGGAGGGCTTGTCCGTTGCCGATTAGCAAACGCCTGTTTGTGCCAACCCGTGTGGCACCGGCCAGGCCGGCTCCGGCGGACCTTGCGCCATGCTGAGCGGCGGACCGCTTCTTGCGGCAACGCAGGCGCTCGGCATCCGCAGCGAACAGGAGGACCGTTTCGCTCTGTTGAGTTATGGGCGCGGCGGCCATGTTTGCATCCTTGCCGACGGCATGGGCGGCGAAGTGGCGGGCGGTACGGCCGCACGCATTGCCGTCGATGCCGCGCTGGACGCACTGCGACCGGGTGATGCCAATGCGTCCGACGCGTTTGTGACGGCGCTCGATGCCGCAAACACCGCGATCCGGCGGCATCTCGCAACCAATCCGGGACATGCCGGAATGGGGACAACGCTGATCCTGCTGCATGTGCATGGCCGCATGGTGCGCTGGCTGAGCGTCGGAGATTCCCCGCTTTACGTCTGGTCCGCCGGACGGCTCAAGCGGCTGAACGCCGACCACTCGATGGCCCCCATGCTCGACGCGGCCGCGCGGCGCGGCGACATCACCGTGCAGGAGGCGATGGCGAGCCCGTCCCGCAATGTGCTGATGTCGGCTGTGACGGGCGACACGGTTGACCGCGTGGATCAACGGACGGAATGGCTCACGCTCGCCACCGGGGACTGGATCATCGCCGCGAGCGACGGGATCGAGACCTTGTCCGCCGCCGAGATCGAAACCGTGATCGGTCAGGCCCCTTCGGTTCCCGCCGAAGCGATGTGCAGCCGCCTGCGGGATGCGGTTTTGTCGCGCCGCGACCCCGCACAGGACAATCTCACCATCGTTGTCGCATGTATCGTTCCATTCGACGAGGGACCTGGCCTTGCCGGGGTGACGCGCCGGATTGCCTGACACTCACGGCAAGCCGCCGAGTTTCTGCCCGCCAGGTTGAATAGTCCGTCGCGTAACACTTCGGCCTGCGTGCTCCCTCTTGCATGTTGGGTGCGGCATGCCCACTGTGCGCGCAAACGCTGTATGCCGCGGTCCCTCATGAAACTGGCCTTTGTTTCCGCCGACACCTCATCCGCGCGCGACGCCGCGCGCTTGCTCGAAGCCCGTTACGGCGCTGTCCCGGCCGACGATGCGGATGTGCTTGTGGCGCTGGGCGGTGACGGTCACATGCTGCAAATGCTGCATGGCGCGCTGAAATCCGGCGTTCCCATCTATGGCATGAACCGCGGATCGGTCGGTTTCATGATGAACGCGTTCCGTGTCGAGGGCCTGCCCGAGCGGATCGCCGCCGCAACAAGCGAGACGATACGCCCGCTTGAAATGTCGGCGGTCAGCATGGACGGCAAGGCTTACACGGCCATGGCCTTCAACGAGGTCTCGCTGCTGCGCCAGTCCTATCAGGCAGCCAAGCTGAGGGTGACAATCGACCGCAAGGTGCGTCTGTCGGAACTTGTCTGCGACGGCGTGATGGTTGCAACCCCGGTCGGATCGACCGCCTACAATTTGTCGGCGCATGGGCCGATCCTGCCGGTTGACGCGCCGCTTCTGGCATTGACACCGGTCAGCCCGTTCCGCCCGCGGCGCTGGAGCGGGGCGCTGCTGCCCAACAAATCCCGTGTCGTGTTCGAGGCGCTCGAACCGGAAAAGCGCCCGGTCAACGCCGTCGCCGACCACAATGAGGTGAAATCCGTGCTGCGTGTCGATATTGTCCAGCGGCAGGAATTTTCCGCCCGAATCCTGTTCGACGAAAGCCATTCGTGGGAGGAACGCATCCTCAACGAACAGTTCCGGCATTGATTTCGGCCCAAACGAAGGCCGGAAGCGGGGGCTTCCGGCCTTCGTTTCAGCGCGTGGCTGAAATCACTTCGCGGCATCCGGCAGGATGACGGCGTCGATGACGTGGATCACGCCATTGGTCGCTGCGATGTCGGCGGTCACGATGTTGGCACCGTCCACTTTCGGCCCGCCGTCGAGGTCGATGACCACTGTCTCGCCCTGCACCGTCGCCGCTTCCTGGCCGTCGGTCAGGTCAGCCGACATGACTTTCGCCGGGATGACGTGATAGGTCAGGATGGCGGTCAGCTTGTCTTTGTTTTCCGGCTTCAGAAGGTCGTCAACGGTGGAGCCGAGCTTGGCGAATGCCTCGTCTGTCGGGGCGAACACGGTGAACGGGCCCGGACCCTTCAGCGTCTCGACGAGACCGGCCGCGGTCACGGCGGCAACGAGCGTGTTGAAGGAGCCTGCACCGACTGCGGTGTCGACGATGTCCTTGTCGGCGGCGCGTGCTGCGGTGCCTGCGGCGATCGCAACGGTTGCAGCGAGGGCAAGAGTGCGGATCAATTTCATGATGGTCTCCAATTAGGTTGGGTGTGGTGCATATCCCACAACCGCTCTTACGCATTGAATCTGTGGTGGTTTTGACGAGCCGCCTGACAAGTTTGTGAGTGTGAATTGTCAAGAACACGCCTTGAAAGCCACAGTCCCCGGCCTACCCGCACCCTGCCCGCCACAATCATGCCGCCGTTGCGCCTGGAGCAGGCTGCGATTGAGTGGAAACCGGTCAATCGGAAACAGCATGCTCCAAGATATTGATTTTGATCGTTTTGATTTGTTTTGATGATTCCATCAAAACACAAAATGAGCTGGACTTTGCATGATCGCGCTGAATCGCTAGAGCGCTGCGCATGAAAGTCTCAGACGTCGACATCCTGATCGTGCCTGGCCTTGGCAATTCCGGCCCGGAGCACTGGCAGAGCCGCTGGCAGGCGCGGCTTTCAACAGCACGGCGGATGACCCATCCCGATTGGGATGCCCCATCGCGTGCAGCCTGGGTTGCGGCCCTTGTCGATGGCGTTGGTCATTCGGGAAAGCCGGTCGTGCTTGTCGCACATTCCATCGGTGTCGCCGCCGTCGCGCATGCTGCGCCAAGGCTCGCGGGGCGAGTGGCGGGCGCATTCCTGGCAGGGATGTCGGACTGGAACCGGCCGGAGGTCTTGCCCGGCCTCACGCATGACTTCGCGCCGATCCCGAGCGATCCGCTGCCCTTCCCGTCAATCCTGATCGGGAGCCGGACGGACCCCTATTGCGACCTCGATACAGCAGGCGATTTCGCCAATGCCTGGGGTTCGTTGTTCATGGATGCGGGTGATGTCGGCCACATCAACGCCGAATCCGGCCATGGTCCGTGGCCGGAGGGCACGATGGTGTTTGCGCGGTTCCTGGCGGGGTTGAAGGCTTAAGTCGCGCGGGCCCGAGCAAGGGCGGAGGCAGCACCGGCATTGATCAATCCTGTATCCGTCATCAACGCCTGCAAATGAAAGCCCATGGCGGCGTAGTCCTTGGCGCGGGCGGCATCGACACAGAAAATCGCGGCAACCTTGTCTGCGGCGCGCGCTTTTGCTGCGATGGCACGCGCAGCTTCGGTCACGGCGTCCCCCAACGGGTCAACAGCACGTCCGCCGTTCAACGCGATAGACAGATCCGCCGGGCCGACGAACACGCCGTCAATGCCATCCACGGCCAGGATGTCGTCAAGCGCGGCGAGCGCGCCCTTGGTTTCAATCATCGCCAAGGCCAGCGTGCGCGCGTTCTGCGTGGAGAGAAACCCCGTCGAGCCGGAATAGCCTGCGTCGTCACCATCGAGTTCCATCGCGCGCGCCGGCCCCCACGAGCGTTGACCGACGGGCGGGTATTTGGCGAAAGCGGCGAATGTCCGTGCGTCCTCAACGCTGTTGATCATGGGCGCGATGACCGTGCCCGCGCCGAAATCCAAGGCACGGCTCACCATGTCCCAGCGGCCGACCGGCACGCGCACGGTCACAGAAGATCCGGCCCGGCGGATGGCTTCGATGCAGTCAAACACGCTGCGCTCATCATGCGCACCGTGCTGCATGTCGAGCGTCACATCCCGGTAGCCGGATGCGGCGATCACGCCAACGAGATGCGCCGACGCGATATGCGACCATGCGGTGAACACCGTCTCATCGCGCGACAGGCGTTCACGCAGGCTTGGAACCGCAGGAAGTGTCACCCGTTTTGAACCTGCGCGATGGCTTCGTCCATCAGGTCGGCCATTTTTGAGCGCAACTCATCCTCGCCCATCTGGTGCCCGGCGGCGGACAGGTCGGCAAGCACCTTGCGCACCACATCGGCGTCGCCCGCTTCCTCGAAATCCGATGCGACGACCTCCTTGGCATAGGCGGCGGCATCGTCACCAGCCTTGCCAAGGCGTTCGGCGACCCAAAGGCCAAGCAGCTTGTTGCGGCGGGCTTCCGCCTTGAACTTCAATTCGGCGTCATGAAGGAATTTGTTTTCAAATGCTTTTTCACGTTCACGGAAGCTCATTGTCCGAATCCTTGGCGCTGGGGCGGTCTCAGCGCGGAAATATGGCGTTGCGGCCCGAAATACAACCATTCTGCGGCCATTGGCGCATGCCATCCATGCGTGGATGAGGGGCGGGCAAGCGTTGAGATTTGCCGGGCGCTCAGATAAGGAGCCCGCGAGGGCCACAGCCACTGCGGCGCGCAGTCTTGCGTCCGCGCCACTCCAACACGGACAATTCCCATGAAAACCCGCCGCCGCATCTATGAAGGCAAGGCCAAGATTCTCTATGAGGGCCCGGAGCCGGGCACGCTGGTCCAGTTCTTCAAGGATGACGCGACCGCCTTCAACGCGCAGAAAAAAGAGGTGATCGACGGCAAAGGCGTGCTCAACAACCGTATTTCCGAGCACATCTTCCTACTCTTGAACCGCATGGGCATCCCGACCCATTTCATGAAGCGGCTCAACATGCGCGAGCAATTGATCCGCGAGGTTGAGATCATTCCGCTTGAGGTCGTGGTGCGCAATGTCGCCGCCGGATCGCTATCGAAGCGCCTCGGCATCGAGGAGGGCACGATGCTGCCTCGCTCGATCATCGAGTTCTACTACAAGAACGACGCGCTGAATGACCCGATGGTGACGGAAGAGCATGTCACCGCCTTCGGCTGGGCTAGCCCTCAGGAAATCGACGACATCATGTCGCTTGCGATCCGCATCAATGATTTCCTGTCCGGCCTGTTCCTTGGCGTCGGCATCCAGCTTGTGGATTTCAAGATGGAATGTGGCCGGCTCTATGAAGGCGACATGGTGCGCGTCGTTGTGGCCGATGAGTTCTCGCCCGACAATTGCCGCCTCTGGGACATCAACACCAAGGAAAAAATGGACAAGGATCGCTTCCGGCAGGATCTTGGCGGCTTGGTTGAAGCCTACACGGAAGTTGCGCGCCGTTTGGGAATCATGAACGAAAACGAGCCGTCGCCAGCCGCAAATGGCCCGTTCATGGTTGCATCCCGGCCCGGCCGCACCCGCCACTGAAGGCTTGCCAGAAATGACGAAATTCAAGGCCCGCATCACTGTCACCCTCAAGGCCGGCGTGCTCGATCCGCAAGGCAAGGCAATCGAATCGGCGCTTGGCGGGCTTGGCTTTTCCGGCGTCGATGCGGTCCGCCAGGGCAAGGTTTTCGATGTCACGCTGCATGCGGCGACATCGGCTGACGCTGAAACCACCCTGAAATCCATGTGCGAAAAACTCCTCGCCAACACCGTGATCGAGAACTACGCGATCACGGTCCAGGGCTGACACCGCATGGCCAGCGCTCGAGAGCGGTTCCCACACCCCGTTCTGACCCGGCGCGCCGTGCTGGGCGGAACGGCCGTGATCGCAAGCGCTGCGGCGCTTCCCGCGCCCGCCCAAAGCCGCAACCCTGACGTCATCATCATCGGGGCCGGCATCGCCGGGCTGACGGCCGCCCGCCTTTTGCGGCAAAACGGCCGGCGCGTATTGGTGCTGGAAGCGCGCGACCGCATTGGCGGCCGCATCCATACCGACCGTTCGCTCGGCTTTCCCGCCGAACTGGGCGCAAACTGGATCCATGGCACCGATGGAAACCCGCTTGTCACGCTGGCTGAGGGGTCGGGCACGCGCACCCTGCCCTTCGATCATGACGATCTGGCTATCGTGAATGCCGACGGTTCACCCAACACGGCGGATGCCGCCGCGCTCTACGATGCGTTTGAGCAGACGATGGGCGCGATCTCGGATGGCTGCGGCGGACGCGCGGCGCGCCGCTCCCTGCAAGGCCCGCTCCTTTCGGGTATAGGCTATGACGGCCTTTCGCCGGAAGACAGAGGCGTGATCGGCGTCTGGATCGACCGCGAATTCAGCGGTGACTTTGCGGCGACCCCGGCCGAATTGTCGCGCTGTGCCGCCACCATCGGCGAAGCATTCGACGGCGGCGACTTGCTTGTCACCAATGGCTACGACCGGATCCCGCGCGGTCTCGCGACCGGTCTCGACATCCGCCTGTCATCCATCGTGCGGGACATCCGGATCGGCGCGTTCCAGGTGGAAGTCGCAACCGATGGTGAGCGCTTTCAGGCGGCCCATTGCATCTGCACATTGCCGCTGGGCGTGCTCAAAAGCGGCGATGTCCGCTTCGACCCGGCTCTGCCGCGCGACGTGGCCGACCGGATCGGCTCCATCGGTTTTGGCGCATTTGCGAAAGCCATCGTCACGCTGGAGGAGGCGCCCGGCTTTGACACGCTCAATCTGGCCTTCGCCCCAGGCAATGGCCGCGTCTTCCGCAATCTGATCGACTTGACCCGCATCGCCGGCCGGCCCGCCGTGCTTGCCTATTGCGGAGGCGATGATGCGCGGGCCGCTTCGGGGATGAGCGACGAGGCCGTCGCGAGCGAATTGCAGTCCTCCATCCAGGCGGCGGGGGGTGACGTTGCGGTCACCGGCGTCCTTGCCAGCCGTTGGCTCGATGATCCGTTCGCGCGCGGGGCCTATTCCTTTCCCGCACCTGACACCGCGCCCGATGCCTTTGCCGCATTGGCGGAGCCCGTCGGTGCATTGTATTTCGCAGGCGAAGCCGCCTCGCCCTATTTCGGCACCGTTCATGGCGCTTACCTTTCCGGGCGCAATGCCGCGCGCCGCATCCTCAACGCCTGACGGGAGCGCCCGCATGAAAACAGCCGTCCTCGTCCTGCCCGGCCTCAACCGCGACCGCGACATGATCGCCGCGCTGAAACTTATAACCGGTGTTGCGCCCGTCACCGTATGGCAAACAGAGACAGAGATCCCGCCCGTGGACCTGATCGTCATCCCCGGCGGCTTTTCCTATGGCGATTATCTGCGTTGCGGCGCGATTGCCGCGCGCATGCCGGTGATGGACGCTGTCCGCGCCCATGCCAAACGCGGCACGCCGGTGATCGGGGTGTGCAACGGGTTTCAAATCCTTGTCGAGGCCGGCCTGCTGCCGGGCGCGCTGATGCGCAATGCGTCGCTGAAATTCGTTTGCCGCGAAGTGAAATTGCAAGTGGCGAATGCCAATACGCTTTTCACCCGCACCTATGGGCAAGGCGAGATCATCCGCTGCCCTGTCGCCCACCATGATGGCAACTATTACGCCGACAGTGACACGCTCGCCCGCATCGAGGACGAAGGGCACGTTGCGTTCCGCTATGCCGAGGGGACCAATCCGAACGGCTCGCTGAACGACATTGCGGGAATCGTCAGCGCCGGAGGCAATGTGCTCGGCATGATGCCGCATCCCGAAAACCTGATCGAGGCCGCCCACGGTGGCGATGACGGGCGGCGGCTGTTTGAAGGCGCGCTCGGCTTGACCGCAACGAAGGCTGCCGCCTGATGCGCGGCGCAGCGCTTCTTGGCCTGACCGCGTGCGGCGCGCTGCTTGCCGCATGCCAGCCGGAGGTCAAAACCACGCAAACCGTCGCCTCGCCGCAGCGCGCAGCACTCCCGGTGATGGAGCGCGTGGCGCTTGGCGCGCGCGAATGCTGGTTCCGCTCCAAGGACAAGGATTTTTCGCGCTACCGCCTGTCGCCGGAACTGACATCCATGACGGGCAAGCCGCGCATCCTGATCGTGCCGGCGAGGAACCCCAACGGCCTGCCGCTCGCCGTGGTGGAAGCCCAAGGCAATCCGGCGCGGATGCAGGCCTTTGGGCCCCTCATGGGCGAGCCGCTCGGCGACCGCATCCGCGCCGACGTGAACCGCTGGGCGAACGGCGACGACACCTGTTCCACCACTGGCTGATACAAACGGAAGCGGCCGAAGCTCAATCCCACCAGCGGCGCGACGATTCAAAACGCGCTATGCCGCGCGTCAGGCCGATATCGTGCAACTCATGGTCCGACAGCGCCCCAAGGGCGCGGCGTGTGCGTTGGCGTCGCCACCGCTCATCGAACAATTGTGACAATTGCAACATTGCCTCACCCTGTCGTACGATAGCAGTCAGCATGAGTGTGAGCAGCGACGGCGTTACACCCTGAATCGACATTTCTACCTGAATGAACCGCGAACGCATGTGCTTGTCCCTCTGTATCGGCATTGACGGGCGATGCGATCTTGATCGGCACCGAAAATCGTGATGCAATGCGACTTGAATTGTTTCAATTGGAATACTTGCCATGATGACAAATTGGCTGCCCGATCTGGAGGCCCATGCCGGGCCGCTCTATGCGCGCCTTGCCGACGCCATCGAGAAGGCGATTGACGAGGGCGAGTTGCCCGAGGGGGCAAAGCTGCCGCCGCAACGCAATCTCGCCTTCGACATCGGGGTGACAATCGGAACGGTCAGTCGCGCCTATTCCATCGTGCGCGAGCGCGGGCTGGTCTCGGGCGAAGTCGGGCGCGGCACCTATGTGCGCAGCGCGCGCCTGCCGGTGGAGGCCGATGGCGCCAAGGGTGCGACGTTCACCCCCTCCCCCACGCTCGATCCGGGCACCCGGCTGCGGCACTTGACGGTGCCGACGGCGCTCAAGCTGGATTCGACCGCAGCCCCGGCCCTTGGGCGCGGCCTCATCACCGACATGCTGTCGCAGGTTGTGGCCGAAAGCGCTCCGCCGCTGCTCGACTATGTGCGCGGCCAGCCACAGCATTGGCGGGAGGCGGGTGCGCGCTGGCTCGCCCGCAACGGCTGGCAGCCCGACCCGGTCAACATCGTTCAGACAATGGGCGGCCATGCGGCCATCCTTGCGGTCATCAACGCGATGACGGCGCCGGGCGACGCGATCCTGTTCGAGACGCTGACCTATTCGTCAGTGTCGCGAGCAGCCGCGATGATGGGCCGCCGCATCATCACCGTCGATACCCATTCCGACGGCATCGACGCGCAGGAGTTTGACAGCGTCTGCGCCCAGAAACATCCAAAGCTCGTCTTTGTCATGCCGGATTTGGCAAACCCGGCGCTGGGCGTGATGAGTGTCGAAAAACGCGCGGCCTTTGTCGAGGTGGCGGCGCGCCACAATGTCTATGTCCTGGAGGACGCGATCTACGCGTCAATCAGCACAACCAACATGACGCCGCTGGCTGCGCTGATGCCGGAGCGCGTCTTCCATGTCGGCGGGCTGTCGAAATCCGTGGTCGCAGGCTTGCGTGCGGCGTGGGTTGCCTGTCCGCCGCATCTTGCCAACCGGGTCATTGCCGCTCAACGGCTGATGACGGGTGGCACCACCTTTGTGACAGCGGAGGCAGCGGCACGCCTCGTCAATTCAGGCACCGCCGCGCAAATCCGCGACATGAATGCTGACGAGATCGCCGCCCGCGTGGCGCTGGTCGATGAGGTGTTTGCCGGGCTGACCTATCAGGCGCGCCCGACCGCGCCGTTTGTCTGGCTGAAACTGCCGGAACCCTGGCTGTCAGGCACCTTCAAGAGCGCCGCTTACTCCGAGGGGATCCTCATTGACGACGAGGATGAGTTCAAGGCGACGCGCGACGCCCGCACGCATCACCGCGTGAGGGTCAGTGTTTCGGCCGTGCGCGGGCGCGCCGACTTCGAGACGGCGCTGCGCACCCTGCGCCGGCTGATTGATTCGGGTGCGGCAGCCTATGGCCGCTCGGAATGAGAGCGGCCCGGTCAGTCCGGGCCGCGCGTTTCGGGTTCAGCGGACGAAATTCACAGCGGCGTAGCCGCCATTGCAGGTGTAGCAGCAATTCCAGCAGGGCTGGCTGCCCCACGCGCCGACCCCCCAATAATGATGCGGGTTCGAGGCGCGCCACGCACCGTAGCAGACGCGCTCGCCCCTGATGCAGGAGATGCGCACCACGCGCTGCACACGGTCCGGGCGCATCACCCAAGCACTGTGCGGGCCCGGCCAGACCCAGTTGCGCGACTTGGAGAAGATCCGCAGGCGAGCATCATAGCCCGATGAGTTTCTGTTGAAAAAGGTGAAGGTGGAGCGGTGGCTGCGTGGATCGCCTTGCACCGATTTCGGATCAAATCCGCGCGGCAGCGCGTCCGGTTTCACCTTGCCTTGAACCAGCGGCCCGGCGCTGCGCGGCATGGCGGGCAACGGCGCGACGCTCGCACACGGGACGCCGGCGACGGGCGTGCAGGGCGGCACCGCCGAAGGCTGTTGTGCCGCCTGTGCGGGCGCATGGACGGCGGCCAGCACGCCAATGGCGAAGGCGGTCGCCGCCACGGCGGCAAGTCGGATCACGGGGGCGGTTGCATCGTCGAACATTGCGGCATTCCTTTCGTCACGGCGCCAGCCAGCGCTGCCTGTGCACCGAACCTTGCAGCCCTATGCCTGAACCGCGCATGAACCGTTTGTTCACCCTGCGAATAGCCGTTGGATCACACCCTTGTTTCGCGTGACGGGCCATGGCGAAACGGCTAAAGCCCGCCACATCGCTTGCGTCTTTCCCCGCACTCCTGAGGGACGAACCATGGCCGCCCTGCCCGCCGAACCCGCCATAACGCCGGAACTGATTGCCGCCCATGGCCTGAAGCCGGACGAGTATCAGCGCATCCTCACGCTCATCGGGCGTGAACCGAGCTACACCGAACTCGGCATTTTCTCGGCCATGTGGAACGAGCACTGCTCCTACAAATCATCGAAGCGCTGGCTGCGCACGCTCCACACGACCGGTCCGCGCGTCATCCAAGGGCCGGGCGAGAATGCGGGCGTCGTCGATATCGGCGATGGCGATTGCGTGGTCTTCAAGATGGAGAGCCACAACCACCCGTCCTACATCGAGCCGTATCAGGGTGCCGCAACGGGAGTAGGCGGCATCCTGCGCGACGTGTTCACCATGGGCGCACGGCCGGTCGCGGCCATGAACGCACTGCGTTTCGGCGCGCCGGACCACGCCAAAACCCGTCATCTGGTCGCCGGGGTCGTCGCAGGTGTCGGCGGCTACGGCAACGCTTTCGGCGTGCCGACGGTTGGCGGCGAAGTGGAGTTTGACGCGCGCTACAATGGCAACTGCCTCGTCAATGCGTTCGCGGCGGGCATCGCTAGGACAGATGCGATCTTCTATTCAAAGGCGGAAGGTGTCGGCCTGCCGGTCGTCTATCTTGGCGCGAAGACCGGGCGCGACGGGGTTGGCGGCGCCACCATGGCGTCGGCCGAATTCGACGACCAGATCGACGAGAAGCGGCCGACAGTGCAAGTTGGCGACCCGTTCACCGAGAAATGCCTGCTCGAAGCCTGCCTCGAACTGATGGCATCCGGCGCGGTCATCGCGATCCAGGACATGGGCGCGGCGGGCCTCACCTGCTCCGCCGTCGAGATGGGCGCCAAGGGCGATCTTGGCATCGAACTCGATCTTGACCGCGTGCCCGTCCGCGAATCCAACATGACCGCCTATGAGATGATGCTCTCGGAAAGCCAGGAGCGCATGCTGATGGTGCTGCGGCCTGAAAAGGAAACGCAAGCCGAAGCGATTTTCCGCAAATGGGGGCTCGATTTCGCCATCATCGGCCGCACGACCGATGATCTGCGCTTCCGCATCCTGCATGGCGGCGCAGTCAAGGCCGATTTGCCGATCAAGGACCTGGGCGACCAGGCCCCGGAATATGACCGGCCGTGGGTGGAATCGCCGAAGCGCGCCGCGTCCGCGACGCTTCCCGCAAGCGACATTGCCGCAAGCCTGTTGACGCTTGTCGGCTCGCCCAATGGCGCGTCGCGGCGCTGGGTCTGGGAACAATATGACACGCTGATCCAAGGCAATTCCGTGCAGCGGCCCGGCGGTAATGCCGGCGTGATCCGGGTTGACGGCCATGCCAGCAAAGGGCTTGCCTTCACCTCGGACGTGACGCCGCGCTATGTGGAGGCAGACCCCTATGAAGGCGGCAAGCAGGCCGTCGCGGAGTGCTGGCGAAATCTGTGCGCGGTTGGCGCATTGCCGCTTGCCGCAACCGACAATCTGAATTTCGGCAATCCTGAACGCCCTGAAATCATGGGGCAGTTGGTTGGAGCCATCAAAGGAATAGGCGAAGCCTGCCGCGCGCTCGATTTCCCGATCGTGTCGGGCAATGTCTCCCTTTACAACGAGACCAACGGGCAGGCGATCCTGCCGACGCCAGCGATTGGCGGTGTCGGTCTGCTTGACGATTGGCGCGCCTCGGCCCGTATCGCCTTTGCCGGAGATGGCGACGCCATTCTCTTGATCGCAGGAAACCCGCCAATCGGCCACCTTGGCCAATCCATGTTCATGCGGGACGTGCATGGGCGTGCGGAAGGCCCGCCGCCGCCTGTCGATCTGGCGGCGGAAAAACGCGCGGGCGACTTCGTCCGCACCCTCATCCGCGACGGCGTGGTGACGGCTTGCCACGATGTCAGTTCGGGCGGCCTTGCTGTTGCTCTGGCCGAAATGGCGATTGCTTCAGGCATTGGCGCGCGAATCGTGTTGCCCGACCTTGGGATTGCAGCCGACGCGCTGCTGTTTGGCGAGGATCAGGCGACTTACATCGTCACAATCCCGAACGACCCCGCATCCACCCTCGGTCAGGAGCTTGCAGCGCGAGCTGTGGATGCAGGCCTGTTCCTTACCGGACTTGGCTTCACCGGCGGAGCGGCCATCACATGCAGCGGCATTGCCGGCGGCGGCTTATCGGGTTCCGGGGCGTTCACTGTCCCGGTTGCCACACTGAAAACGGCCCACGAAGCATGGTTTCCAGCCTTCATGGGCGAAAAGATGCTGGAAAACGCCGCCTGATCGCATAACTTGAACGGTGTTCAAGGAGAATCCTGTCATGCCCATGCACGCCGCCGACATCGAAAAGATGATCAAGGAGGCCCTGCCCGATGCCAAGGTCGACATCCGCGATCTGGCGGGCGATGGCGATCATTATTCTGCGGTCGTGGTCTCGGAAGCGTTTCGCGGCATCAGCCGCGTGAAACAGCATCAAATGGTCTATGAAGCGCTGAAGGGACGCATGGGCGGCGTGCTGCATGCCCTCGCCCTGCAAACCTCGGCCCCGGACTGAACCCTAACCCGCCGCCTTGGCCAGCGCATCCGCCCAAGCCGCTCTGACATCGGTTGTGAACGCGTCGGCCGGAAGCGGCCCCGCGATCAGCGCCATGTAGTCAAATCCTGCGCGCTTGTCCGAACCAAGGACGGGCTGGCGATGGATGCGCAGCATGTCCCGCTTGATCCGCGCATAGCGGGTCTCGTCCACCATGTCGCGGACCCTGATCCGCGTCACATGCGGCTCGCGCAGATGGCCGTTGCCCGTGTCGCGCGCAATGCGCGCCTTGTAGAAACTGCACGCATCGGTCAGGCATTGCACGTCGATCCACGCCAGCGCCGGGCGCGCGAGAATCGCAGCGATGCGCCGCCGCATCACTTTGGCGCCGGAAAGCAGCGCGCATTGCAGGCCCGGTCCGCCCATGGTGACAAGCGTGACATTGCGTCCGTCCAATGCATCGGGTTGTGTTTCCAATATGGCCCCCAGCGCATGCAGCAGCACCGCGCCTCCCATGGAATGCGAAGCGAAGACATGCTCGTCCGCCTCGCGTGACAGCGCCGCCAGGATCGCTGCCTTCCCGCGCTGAAAAAGCGGATGTTCAAGCTCCTCACCCCACCCGGCCACGTCCACCGCCATCACCCAGTCGGCAAACAGCAATTCGGTGTGGAACCGCGCAGCCAGCGGACGGAAGCCGAAGTGGAAAGCGGCCAGAGCAACCGGCAGGCTGGCAAGCAGCCATAGAGGCGACAGGCCGGCCATCAACGGCAAGGCCGCGGCCAGTCCGGCCAGAGCGAGACCGGACCCCATCAGGAGAAAAGGAAACAGGAAGAACAGGGCGAAACGCCAAGAAACACGCAGATAGCGCCAGAGGCCGCCTTGAACCACAACGCAGCCTGCGGCGTGGAACCCGTCCAACAGAACGCGGGGGAAGCTGCGCCCCGTCAGCGCGGCGATCAGGCTCGCATGCTCGACGATCATCAGCGCGGAGTCCACGCCCCAGCCATCACCTTTGGCCTGCAAGGCAAACCGGCCGTCGGCCTCAAGCCCGCCGGGCTCGACCTTGAAGCCCCATGCGCCTGCACTTTGAGTCAGGGCCCGCGCAAATCGTTCATGGTGGCGTTGCGCGTCGAGGGGCTCGAAGCCGGCGAAATGCACGATCTCGCGACGTCCGATGACACTGTCTGTCATCGCGCCACCGCGGCAAACCGGCTTGGCAGTTGATCACGCGCGGTGTTGCGGACTAACAATGGCATCATCGCGCGCCGTTCCACGCACGCAAACAGGTTTGGGGAGACATATGGCCGACATCCTGAAATCAATTGTCGATGGCGTCGTGGGCGGCGTCCTGTCGGAAATCAAGAAGAAAACCGGGGTGCGCACGACGCGGCGGCGCAAGCGGGTAAACCGGAGCGACGCCACCATCAAGAAAATCGAGGAACTGCTGCTCGGAAAATCCGCGCGCAAGCAGGCGCGCACAACTCCGGCGAAAAAGCAGCAGAGCCGCAAGGCGACCGGCCGCGCCCGCTCCAAAGTGAAGCGCCGCTCATGACGCCCGCATCCAAGCTGAAGCGAGCGTTCTGGGGGGCGGCGCTTTTCGCCGCCATCCCTCTGACGGCGCATGCCCAGACCGCAAACGACGCGCCCGCCGCCCCGGCCGATCAGGTGCCGCCGGGGCTGGAAGGTGTCGCGGCCGATACCGGCCAGGACCCGATCTGCGATCTGAACACCGGGTGGCGCGTCATCGGCATCGAGACGCCCGACATGCCGGGCATGATCCTGCAAATGAACAGACGCGATGCCTCAGGCAAGCCGGATTGCCTGACGAAGGATGTCGCGCCCGATTTCACCATCGGCAAGCCTGAAGAGGCGCTCTGGCTGACCGGCCTTGCCGCCGACCATCTCATCTTGTCGCGCTCGACCGGCCCGAAAATCGACTTGGTCGTGTTCCGCCTGACAGATCAGGCGAAAGTGCTGGACGTGCCTGCCTACGAGCCGGATTTTGATTCGTGGGGCATCACCTTCTGGCAGCAGAAGGAAGTGGCGACAGCGGAGAACTGCGTCGACTATGGATACTTCACCGCCGATGGGCTGAACGGCGTCATCGCGCATGAAAGCCGCTATGATTTTGCCAGTTCGACGGTGTTGACCAGCGGCCAAACGCGCTGCGAGGCGACGCAGTGATCGCGGCGTTCTTGTTTCGCGCCTGAACCGGCGTTATCTGGAGTGAAAGGGCCGTCTTGACCAGCCAAGCAAAGGACACCAGCATGACCGCCATCAACGACTTCATCGATCAGGAAGTGAAATCCAAGGACGTCGTCCTGTTCATGAAGGGCACGCCCGGTTTTCCGCAATGCGGGTTTTCAGGCCAGGTCGTGCAAATCCTCGATTATCTCGGCGTCGACTACAAAGGCATCAACGTGCTGACGTCGAACGAGTTGCGCCAGGGCATCAAGGATTATTCCAACTGGCCGACAATCCCGCAGCTTTACGTGAAGGGTGAATTTGTCGGCGGCTGCGACATCATCCGCGAAATGTTCCAGGCGGGCGAATTGCAGACCATGCTGAAAGATAACGGCGTGTCGGTCAAAGGCGCGGCCTGACGGGTGGAGAACGGCTTCCAAGGGTTCGGACCGAAGGCCCTGCCCTTCCTGAGGGCGCTCGGCTTCCACCAGACGCGCGAGTGGTTTGCCGAAAACCGCGCCATCTACGACAGCGACGTGAAAGCGCCCATGCATGCGCTGATCGCGGCGGCAACAGACCGTTTTGCCGCCCTCGGCATTCCGCTCAAAGGGTCGGGCGCGGCATCCATGTTCCGCGTCAATCGTGATGCGCGCTTTTCCAAAGACAAAAGCCCCTACAACACCCACGCCTCGGCCGTGCTGACACGCAATGGCACCAAGAAGGAGGCGGGCGGAGCCTATATCCACATCAAACCGGATGAGTGCTTTGTCGGCGCAGGCATCTGGTTCACCGACCCCGCCACCCTCAATGCGCTGCGCCGGAAGATTCTCGCTTTCCCCGACACGTTCCTTTCAATCGAGGATGAATTGCTGGCCAACGGCCTGCCGCTTGTGCCTGAGGACGAGTTGAAACGCGTCCCGCCGGGTTTCCAGCATGTCACGGACCCGCGCCTGCAGCGCCTGATGCGGCAAAAGCATTTTTTCGCAAACAAGCCGGTGCCGGACGACGCCATCACATCACCTGCTTTCCTCGACACGCTGGTGCAGGTGACGATGGCGGTTATGCCGATCTTCGAGTTCTGCTGGCCTGTGTTGGACGATACGCGCGCTCAGCCTTCCTGAATCACTACATCAAGCAGCGGAATCACTGCTTCGCGCTTCGGCTGCAAGGCGCTGAAATCAAACAGCTTCGGATCAAGCAAATGGCCGGCGCGGACATGGGCGAGCGCCCGCGCCATCGTGTCCTTGCGGCCGGGAAACCGGCGCTCGATGTCGGCCAGCATCGCTTTCATGCCATTGCGCTCCAGCCCGTCCTGGCTGCCGCACAAATCGCAGGGGATGATCGGAAACGCCATCGCCTCGGCGAAACGCGCCAGATCATCCTCGGCGCACTGGATCAGCGGGCGCAGCACCAGCAGGTCGCCCTCATCGTTTATCAATTTCCCGGGCATGGCGGCGAGCCGTCCGCCATGGAACAGGTTCATGAAGAAGGTTTCCAGCGCATCGTCGCGGTGATGGCCGAGCACGAGCGCCTCGCAGCCTTCCTCGCGTGCCACACGGTAAAGGTGGCCGCGCCTCAGGCGTGAACAGAGCGAGCAATAGGTCGCCGCGCTGTCGAGCTTTTCGGTCACGATCGAATAGGTGTCGCGATATTCGATGCGGTGGCGGACGCCGAGACCAGAGAGGTAGTCCGGCAGGATGTGCTTGGGAAAATTCGGCTGGCCCTGATCCAGGTTGCAGGCGATCAGTTCCACCGGCAGCAGGCCTTGCGCCTGCAAATCAAGCAGGATGGCGAGCAGCCCATAGCTGTCCTTCCCGCCGGACAGCGCCACAAGCCACCGCGCGCCGGGCCGCACCATGGAAAACGCCGCCATGGCCTCGCGCACCTGCCGGTTGAGCCGCTTGCGCAGTTTCTGGAAGGAGACACTGTCAGGGGTGTGGGCGTAAAGTGCGCGAAGGCGGGCGACATCTCCAGCCTCCCCGGCCAGGAGTGCCGCGTCACCCATCTCAGCCGACCAGCCTTGCGCCGAAATGCTCGGCGATGGCGCGGTGGGTCTTGAAACGGCGGGCAGCCAGCGCTTCCGCCGAACGCGCGGCAAGCGTGGACACCAACCGCGAGACGGCATTCCCGTCCTTGGGCGCGGGCACCGTCCGTGCATTGTGATCGGCCATGAAAGAGCGGGCGCGCGCGGCATTTGCCCTGCAGGCGTCCGGCGGTGGCGACACGGCGTCGCCTTTCACGAAGAATGTTCCGGTTGTTCCAGCGAGCCGTGCTGCGGCGTCCGGCGCTTCGACCAGTCCTGCACGCGCCGCGGCCAAACGCAGCGTGAATGGATCGAAATTGAAGATGTGCCCGAAGTGAAACATGCGCCCGCGCAGCTTGCGCCGCGCCTCATCGTCGGTTTGTGGAACTTCGATGTAGAGCAGTCCCCCCGGTTTCAACCATGAGGACAGGGTTTTCAGCGATCGCACTGGATCCCGCATATGCTCCAGCACATGCGACAGGCGGATCATGTCGAAGCTTGCTTCCGGGAACGTCAGTTCTTCCAGCAGGTTCGTGCGCACATCAAGGCCGAGCATGTCGCGGCAGTAGTGCGCATAATCCTCGTTCGGCTCGACGCCGATGAAGTGGAGGCCCTTGACCTTGGCGAGAAACAGGAATTCGCCGCTGCCTGCGCCAAGATCGAGCCCGGTGATCGGGGCGCGATAAAAGCCTGTGTTGGCCTCGAAATGCGCGACCAAGCGTCCGAAGTTCCGCCAGACCTGCCGTTTGCTCGGAATGGCCGCACCCTTGTAGGATTTGCGGTAGTCGCGTGTGTAGAATGCCGCCAATTCCGCATCAGTCGGAATCGGATCATTGGTGATCACCCCGCATCCAAGGCACAGCACGGAGACGAGCGGATTCCCGTGGCGGTCGCGCGAGGAAACCTTTTCGTGCTCGGTTCCGCCACAAAGCGGGCAAGGCGCAGCCATCACAGCCTCAATCGGAGCAGGATATGGAAAATCCGCCCCGTTGGGGGCGGATTGACAATGGTGCCACGTATCGCAGGAAAGCAATCAGCGCGAATAAAATTCGACGACCAGATTGGGTTCCATCTGAACCGGATAGGGCACATCCGACAGGCCTGGCACGCGGGCGAGCTTGGCGACCATCTTGGAGTGATCAACTTCCAGATAATCCGGCACGTCTCGCTCGGCCGACTGTGCGGCGTCCAGAACCACAACCAATTCCTTCGATTTCTGGCGCACTTCGATCACATCGCCAGTGCGGCACAGATAGGAGCCGATGTTGACGCGCTTGCCATTGACCATGACATGGCCGTGGTTGACGAACTGGCGGGCCGCAAACACGGTCGGCACGAATTTCGCACGGTAGACGATGGCGTCGAGACGCGACTCCAAGAGGCCAATAAGGTTTTCGCCGGTGTCGCCCTTGCGGCGGTCGGCTTCCTCATAGGTCTTGCGGAACTGTTTTTCCGAGATGTCGCCGTAGTAGCCTTTCAGCTTCTGCTTGGCGCGCAGCTGCACGCCGAAGTCGGACAGCTTGCCCTTGCGGCGCTGGCCATGCTGGCCCGGGCCATATTCACGCTTGTTGACCGGGGATTTGGGGCGGCCCCAGATGTTTTCGCCCAGACGGCGGTCGATTTTATATTTGGCCGATTCGCGCTTGCTCATCGCATTTCCTCAAACGTTGCGAACCCCGTGGCCGGGGTTCCAGGAAACGCGCCCTCCTCTGGCCCCCGTTTTCGGGGCCTGACAGGAGCCTTCACGCGGCGATGCGGAAGGTTCCACGGGACACGTCAAATGAAACACCGGACGTTTCCGCCCGGTGCTGGCAGCCTGCTAGAGGTCGGTCGCGCCAAAGTCAACTGGCGTGCGAAACATGCGGCACTCAGCCGATCTTCCCGCCGCCATCCTTGGTGACGACCACGACCGACGGTCGCGTCGGCATGCCGGGCTGGAAATCCGGCCACTGCGTCGCGGGCGCCTCGAACGTGGCGAGCCCCGCATCACCCGGATGCTGCACGGCGAGGAACAGCGCCTCGTCGTCCGGTGTGAAGTATGGCCCGCACATTTCCGCACCGACCGGGCATCGGAAGAACAGCTTGGACGTGCCGCGCGCCGCGCCTTCAGTGTCCACCGCCCATAGGCCGTCGGTGCGGCCGGTCGCCTTCTCATTGTTGCCGTCGGTTGAAACCCAGAGGCGGCCCTCGGCGTCGATGGCGCAATTGTCCGGCATGCCGAACCAGCCATTGCGCGTGGTCGCCGTCGAGAAGGTTGCGCCAACTTCCGCAACCGCCGGATCGCCGCATTTCAACAGGATGTCCCAACGGGATCGCGTCGAGGCGAAATCACCGTCGGTCTCGCTGATCTCGATGATGTGGCCGAAGGCGTTCTCGGCGCGCGGGTTGGCGGCGTCCTCGTCGCCAGCCTTGCGGCGCGTGTTGTTGGTCAGCATCACATAGACGCGGCCGGTCTTGGGGTTCGGCTGCACGTCTTCCGGGCGGTCCATCTTGGTCGCGCCCAGCATGTCACCGGCGCGGCGCGCCTCGATCAGAACATCGGCCTGCGAGGCAAAGCCGTTTTCCGCGGTCAGCGGCCCTTCGCCATGGACGAGCGGCAGCCAGTCGACGAAGCCATCCTCGTTGAAACGGGCGACATAAAGCGTGCCCGCATCGAGGAGGTCCATGTTGGCGGCGCGGTCATCCGGGTTGAACGTTCCGGCGGACACGAATTTGTAGACATAGTCGAAGCGCTCATCGTCGCCTGAATAGGAGACGACACGGCCATCCTTGTTGACGATGGTCTCGCACCCTTCATGCTTGAAGCGGCCGAGCGCCGTGCGCTTTTTGGGAACGGAGTTCGGGTCAAGCGGATCAACCTCGACGATCCAGCCGAATCGGTTGGGCTCGTTGGGCTCCTTGGCAACGTTGAAACGATCATGGAACTTGCCCCAATTGTAGGACCCGGCCGGCGCGCCGACGCGCTCGTAATTGGCGGCCTCGATGCTGTCGGCAGGCAGTTCGCCCACGAAGTAGCCGTGGAAATTCTCCTCGGCCATCAGATAGGTGCCCCAGGGCGAAACGCCACCGGCGCAATTGTTGATGGTGCCGAGAACCTTGGTGCCGGTCGGATCGGCGGATGTTTGCAGGCGCGCATGGCCGGCCGCCGGGCCGGTGACCTGCATTTCTGTGCCGACATGGATGCGGCGATTGTAAGGGCTGTCAAGCACCGGCACCCAACGACCGTCGGCTTTGCGGATTTCGATGATCGTTCCGCCATGGGCGGCCATCTCGATGTCGACGAGGGCTTTCGTCCACTCGCCCATCTTCACCGTGTCTTCGCCCTTGTCGTTCTTGCCGATGGTGGCCCAGGCCGGGAACATCAATTCCGGGTTGGTGTACTCATGGTTGACAACGAGGATGCCGCGATCCGTCGCGCCGTCGAGCGGGATGAAACCGACATAGTCATTGTTGTAGCCGAACTGGCGCGCCTGCGCCTCCGGCGTCTGGTTCATGGGGTCGAATTCGGGCGCATCGGCGAACACCTTGTCGCCCCAGCGCAGCAGGACGTCCGCCTTGTAGCCGGGCGCGACATGGTGGTTGACGTCGAC
>JALOTE010000178.1 GCA_025458045.1 Rhizobiaceae bacterium | reverse complement strand
GTCGGCGACATGCGGGCTCTGGTCGAGCAGGCGTGCCGCCCAGCCGCCGGTGACGATGGGCTCGACAATGTCGGCGAGGAATTGCGGCTGGCTCGCCATAAGCGCGAAATACTGCCCGCCGGGCGGCAGCTTGCGGAAGAACGCGTCAAGCGCGCTGATCGCTTCGCCCGCAGGCCTGTTGGCGGGCAATACCGAGAGGATCGCGTCCGGCAATGACGCAAGTGCCAGACGTGCGTCACCGGTGACGCCATAGCGGGCAAAGCCGTTGCGCCATTCAGCGAGGATCGCGGCCGTTTCCTGATCGACATGCAGTTGGAGTTGCGGCGAAGGTGGCGACGGCTTTGCCGTTTCATCGCGGTCCCGGAACAAGTTCTGGAATGCCGCGTGAACAAAAGCGCGCTCCGCAATGATGCGCCTGGCGACGGCCTTCCAATTGGCCGGCACACGGTAAACCTGCTCGTTGGCCAGCCCTTGAATGGCATTTTCGATGGCGCGGAACAGATGGTAGGCATCGATCAGACGCTGCGCGACATCCGCTTTCAGATGTCCGGCGCGGGCCAGTTCGCGCAGTGCCGTCACGGTATGCGTGACACGCAACACCGGTTGCCGTCCGCCCCAGACCAGTTGCAACGCGTTGGCGATGAACTCGATCTCGCGGATGCCGCCGCGGTCGAGTTTCAGGTGAAACGCGTCGGCGACATCGAGGCGGTCGCTTTCGCCCGCATGGTCGGCGATATCGGGGCTTTCATTGCGGATGCGGGATTTGAGGCCGGCGATTTCGTCGATCATGCGGAAATCGAGGCTTTTCCGCCACAGGAACGGGGTCAGTTCCTGCATGAAGCGCGCTCCTGCCGCCATGTCCCCCGCCACGACACGGGCCTTCATCATCGCAAGCCTGCGCCAAGGTTCCGACTGGAAGTGGAAATAGCTGAGCCCGGCTTCGGCTGACATCGCGATGTCGGTCACCGACGGGTCAGGCCGCAGCCGCCAATCAATGCGCCAGACCGGCGCGCCCGAACCGGTGCCCAACAACTTGCCCATGTCGCGAAGCACGCGGGCGCAGACGAAGGCCCTGCCCTCGCTTTCGGGAACAGGAAGCGAGCCCGTATCGAAGAACGCGATCAAATCCACATCGGATGAAAAGTTCAGGTCTTCGCCGCCAAGCTTGCCAAGGCCGAGCACGAACAGGCCGGGTATGGACACGCCGTCGCCGGCATCTTTCAAAAACTTGCGGTTGGCAGGAAGCCGCCACGCCTCTGCCAGCGCCGCATCCAGGCACCATGCCGCAAAGCGCGACCAGTCGCGGCCCAAGTGCTCGCGATCGCCGCCATTCAGGGATGTCTCCCAGAAGGCCCGCATGGCCGCGAGTTTCATCGCGCGGAAACGCTGCGGCGGTTGGCCGTCCATCGCGGCCCAGCGCGCATGCCACAGCTCTTCGGATGCTGTGAGGTCGAGCGAAGGCGTTTCGCTCCATTGGACGGCAAGCGGCCAATCGCGGGCCACTGCGTTCGACACCGACTCTTTCAACACCATGTCCTTCCAGACCAAGTCACTCGACAGCAAGACTATCCAAACCTGCATCGGGCCTGCGGTTCATCGTGCTTGTCATGCAATATTCACTGAGCCTTTTTTGACAAGTGCGGACGTTGACGCTAGCGTCACCGTCGGGTCTCTCGGCGCCGTTGCGGGAATCGGGGGCCACCTCACAAAAACCGGGGAACCCTCATGTCAATGCGCTCACTCGCCTTCGCCACCGCGGTGGCCACCGTCGCCTTCGCCGCACCCGCCGCCGCCGAGTGGCGCGGCAGCTTTTCGGTCATACCCAATCCGAACACGGTCGCGATGGCGGCAGCCTGCGCGCCCGCTTTTGCAATCCAGGGCGGGGTTTTCGGTACCGTCCGCGCGGTGTTTCCGGGTGTCGCCGGCAACGGCCCGACAACCAACATCACCCTGTTTTCGGACCACGTTGCGGTCAATTTCACGCGCAGCGGAGCGATCCCGACCGGGACGACCACGCAGCCTGTGACCGTCAGCGTTCTTGGCACGCGGACGTTGCCCATTGCCGGTGTCAAGGCGCGCTACAACATCGCGCAGGGCCTGACGCCTCCGGCAGGAGGAACATTCGCGTTTCTTGACATGATCGTCGAGCGGTTCAACGGCGTTCCAAACTGCAACACACCGGCTCAACCACTTAAAAGGCTTGGCTCGCAGGGCGCACAGCCCTGCGGACCACCCTTGGAGTCGACTGGATTTGGCCCGAAGCCTGCTTGCCTTTCCGCTTTCGCGGCTGTAACGCCAGCATCGGCGGAGCGTAGCGCAGTCTGGTAGCGCATCTGGTTTGGGACCAGAGGGTCGCAAGTTCGAATCTTGCCGCTCCGACCAGACTTTTGAAAAGGCAAGCGGGTTTTTGCATAAAGATCCCTCCCCGCCGCCCGCAGAAGCCTCGGCGACGCCTGCATCCTGGCGGGCTGCCCGGCAGGGAATCGCCCGATGCGACCTTCGCCATTCAAACTTTAGCCATTGATCAAGCCGGGCGTTAACCGCGCCTGAAGACGGTAA
>JALOTE010000027.1 GCA_025458045.1 Rhizobiaceae bacterium | reverse complement strand
AAGGGCATCGCCTTCCGCGTGACCGCCGACCGGCGTGATGCCGTTGTCGATTATCTGCGCGCCCGCGAACTGGTCACCAACGTCTATCGCGAGCGCGAAATCATGGTCCGGCTAGTGACTGGCACAACTGTGCAAGCCGTGACCTATGTGGTTGATCAGGCGCATGACCAATATGCCGGTCGGCTCGATGTGGATGAGGCCGCGCACATAGTGATCGGCGCAAAAGGCGTGTCCGGCGAGAACCCGGACTATGTGATGAACACGGTCGCGCATTTGAGGGCGATGCGCATCCATGACGCGCTGCTTGAAGGCATCGCCCACCGGATCGAAAAGACGATGCTCACTGCTTGAGCGTCACACCCAGTTCGTTCAGCCGCCGCAGCGCGGTTTCGGGCAAGGGCGGCGCGTCCGGCGCGGTGGCGGCCTCGACCAGCAGCGCGTCGCAGCGGGCTTCCAATTCGCTGATCAGCCGCTTGAACATGTCGTCGCGCTTCAAGCCGGGCGGGATCGGCGGCAGGAATTCCACCGTCATCGTGCCGGGATGGCGCAGGAATTTCCGCCGCGGCCAGAACAGCCCTGCATTGTGAGCGATCGGAACGACGGGAAGCCCAGTCGCCTCATAGATCATGGCAACGCCCTGCTTGTAGGCGGGCGTGTCACCCGGCGCGCGGCGCGTGCCTTCCGGATAGATCACGATCTGGCGGCCGTCGCGCTTGGCGGCGTTCGCCCCTTCCGCCACTTGCTTGCGCGCCTCGTCGCGGCTTGCCCGGTCGATCGCGATCATGTTCATCTTGGCGAGATACCAGCCAAAGAACGGGATCCACATCAATTGCCGCTTGAGGATGTAGACCGGGTCTTTCAGATGCGGAACGAAAACGAATGTGTCCCATGACGACTGATGTTTTGCGGCGATGATGCACGGTCCGTCCGGAATGTTCTCGACGCCCTTGAAGACGACGCGCGTGCCGCAGATTTTTTCGAGCAGCCAGCTGTTCAGCCGCGACCAGTTGTTCGGCACCGACCACGCCTTGGCGCGCGACACGCTGAAATAATAAGGCCAGAGCACCAGCATCTGCACCAGCGTGGACAGATAGAAGGCGGCGTTGAACAGGAGGGAGCGGAGGACAAGCATGGAAGACGGAGGCTCTGGCGCGGTGGAACACGCCTCCCTAGCCTGCTTTGCCGCCGATTCGAAACGGTGAAGATGCAGACGGTGCGCCCGCCCCTCGCATAAGGCTGCCGCATCCTGTAGAGAGCCGTGCAAACGACAAGAACCGGACCATTATGAAGTTTCTCGACCAGGCCAAAGTCTATGTGCGTTCCGGCGATGGCGGGGCGGGTTGCGTCTCGTTCCGGCGCGAGAAATTCATCGAGTTCGGCGGGCCGGATGGCGGTGATGGCGGGCGCGGCGGCGATGTGGTCGTGATGGCCGTCGACGGGCTGAACACGTTGATCGACTATCGCTATCAGCAGCATTTCAAGGCCGAGACCGGCATTCATGGCATGGGCCGCAACCGCGCGGGCGGCCGTGGCAAGGATGCCGTGCTGAAAGTTCCGGTGGGCACGCAGGTCTATGCCGAGGATGGAGAGACGCTGATCTGCGACATGACGGAAGTGGGCCAGAGCTTTGTCATCGCCAAGGGCGGAAATGGCGGCTTTGGCAACCAGCATTTCAAGTCCTCGACCAATCAGGCGCCGCGGCGCGCCAATCCGGGGCTTGAGGGCGAGGAGATGACGATCTGGCTGAGGCTGAAGCTGATCGCCGATGCCGGGCTGGTGGGCCTGCCGAACGCCGGAAAATCGACCTTCCTTGCCACCGTCACGCGGGCACGGCCCAAGATCGCCGATTACCCGTTCACCACGCTGCACCCGAACCTCGGTGTCGCGACGGTTGACGGCCGCGAATTCGTCATTGCCGACATTCCGGGTTTGATCGAGGGCGCGCATGAAGGAACCGGTCTGGGTGACCGCTTCCTTGGCCATGTCGAACGCACAAGGGTTTTGCTGCATCTCGTCTCAGCGCGCGAGGATGATGTGGGCAAAGCCTACAAGACCGTGCGCAAGGAACTGAAACTCTATGGCGAGGGCTTGACGGACAAGCCGGAAATCGTCGCGCTGTCACAGGCCGACACGGTGGATGACGCAGCCCGCGAGGAGAAGCTTGCGGCGCTGCACAAGGTGGCGCGGCGCAAGCCGTTCCTGTTGTCATCAGCCACCCGCGCCGGGCTGGAGCCCTTGCTGCGCGCGCTCGCCGCCCGCATCGTCGGCACGCGTGACGGGGATGAAGCCGAAACGCCCGATCCGCGCTGGCAGACATGACAGCAGGCGTGACCGCAGCCCACCCCATGACAACCGGCATGAAACCCATATCCGCGTTCAAGCGCATCACGCTGAAGATCGGCTCGGCCCTGCTGGTTGACCCGGCAACCGGCCTGAAATCGGCATGGCTCGCCGCCATGGCCGCCGACATCGCCATGCTGCGCAGGGCGGGCGCCGATGTCCTCGTCGTCTCGTCGGGCGCGATCGCGCTTGGCCGCACGGTGCTGGAATTGGGCCGCGGTCCGTTGCGGCTGGAGCAAAGCCAGGCGGCGGCGGCGGCTGGGCAGATCCTGCTGGCACGCGCCTGGGATGAGGCCTTGTCGGCCCATGCCCTCAAAACGGGGCAGGTCCTGCTGACGCTGGGCGACACCGAAGAGCGCCGCCGCTATCTCAATGCGCGCGCCACCATCGGCACATTGCTGAAACTCGGCGCGGTGCCGATCATCAATGAGAATGACACGGTCGCCACCTCCGAAATCCGCTACGGCGACAATGACCGGCTGGCTGCCCGCGTCGCCACCATGATGGGCGGTGACCTTCTCATTTTGCTTTCCGACATTGACGGGCTTTACGCCGCACCCCCCGCATCCGACCCGGACGCCCGACATATTCCCTTTGTCAACGCCATCACGCCGGAGATCGAGGCAATGGCGGGCGGCGCGGCCTCGATCTATTCGCGCGGCGGCATGCGCACCAAGATCGATGCGGGCAAGATCGCGACGCTCGCCGGAACCGCCATGCTGATCGCCAATGGCAAGGCGGACGGTCCCGTTTCCGCTGTCATGAATGGCGCGCGCGCCACCTTCTTTGCGCCGGCTGAAAAACCGGAACGCGCTTACAAGACATGGATCGCGGGACATCTGGAACCGCAGGGCCGCCTGACGCTGGATGAGGGCGCGGTGGCGGCGCTTCTTTCCGGCAAATCGCTGCTGCCCGCCGGCGTGCGCAAGGTCGAGGGCCGCTTCGAGCGCGGAGACACGGTGGCGATCCTCGATTCGTCGGGCCGTGAAATCGCCCGCGGGCTTGCCGCCTATGATTCGGGCGATGCCGAAACAATCGCGGGGCACCGCACGCAGGACATCCCCAAGCTGATCGGCTATGCTGCCCGCTCCGCCATGGTGCACCGCGATGACCTGGTGGTGAGCCTCGCAAAACCGGATATCCCTGCATGACCTTGCATCACCCTGCCCCCGCATCCGTCGAAGCGACGATGGCCGCCATCGCCGAAGGCGCGCGCGCCGCGCGGCTGCCGCTGGCGCTTGCATCCACCGACCGCAAGCACGCAGCGCTGATCGCCATGGCCGACGCCATCATGGCGCGGATGGATGCGATCCTGAACGAGAACGCCGCCGATGTCGCATTGGCGGAGGCCAACGGTGTTTCCGGCTCTTTCCTCGACCGGCTGCAACTCGACCGGAAGCGCGTCACCGCCATGGCCGGCGGCATTCGCGCCATCGCCGACCTGAAAGACCCTGTGGGCGAGGTGATCGCCGCGTGGGAGCGCCCGAACGGGCTCAAGATCGAACGCGTGCGCACGCCGCTCGGCGTCATCGGCGTCATTTATGAGAGCCGTCCGAACGTGACGGCGGATGCCGGCGCCTTGTGCCTGAAGGCCGGCAACCCGGTCATCCTGCGCGGCGGATCGGATTCGATCCATTCGTCGCGCGCCATCCATGCCTGCATGGTTCAGGGGCTGAAAAGCGCGGGCTTGCCTGAATCCGCCATCCAGCTTGTGCCGGTGACGGACCGCGCCGCCGTGGGCCTGATGCTGGCGGGTCTTGACGGCGCGATTGACGTGATCGTGCCGCGCGGCGGCAAGAGCCTGGTCGCCCGCGTTCAGGATGAGGCGCGTGTGCCGGTCTTCGCGCATCTCGAAGGCATCTGCCATGTCTATGTGCACCAGCATGCCGATCCGGAGATGGCGCGGCGCGTGGTGATGAACGCCAAGATGCGGCGCACCGGCGTGTGCGGCGCCGCCGAATGCCTGCTCATCGACTGGCGCTTTTATGTGAAGCATGGCGCGCCGATGATCGGGGATCTGGTCGAGGCCGGATGCGAAGTGCGGGCGGAAGGCGAACTCTCCAAGGTCGCGGGGACGGTGGGGGCAATCTCCGAAGATTTCGGCCATGAATTCCTTGCGCCCGTCATTGCAGCCAAACTGGTTGATGGCATCGACGAGGCGATCTCGCATATCCGGCGCTTCGGGTCCGGCCACACCGAGGCGATCATCACCGCCGACGCCGACGCGGCGGCGCGCTTCATGAACGAGATCGACGCAGCCATCCTGCTGCACAATGCCTCGACGCAATTTGCAGATGGCGGCGAGTTCGGCATGGGTGCCGAGATCGGCATCGCCACCGGCCGCATGCACGCGCGCGGACCGGTCGGGGTCGAACAACTCACCTCGTTCAAATACCGCGTGCATGGCAGCGGGCAGATCCGGCCTTGACCGGTTGGCCCACTGACAGTCCGGCGATGGGCGGCACGGATCTTGAAGGTGTCGCGCGCGCCGACCTGCGCATGCCGAATGCCGAACCGGGCATGGTTGTCGGCCTGTTCGGCGGCTCGTTCAATCCGCCGCATGCGGGCCACGCGCTTGTGGCGGAGATTGCCATGCGCCGCCTCGGGCTTGATGCGCTGTGGTGGATCGTGACGCCCGGCAATCCGCTGAAATCCACGCGTGAGCTGAAACCGCTGGCCGAGCGCATCGCGCTGTCACGGGCGCTTGCGCCCGGCCCGCGGGTGCGGGTCACGGCGTTCGAGGCGGCCCACCGCGTGCGCTACACCGCCGACACTTTGGCTTTGGCGAAGGCGCGCAACCCGGATGTGCGCTTTGTCTGGGTCATGGGGGCCGACAATCTGAAGCATTTCCACCATTGGCAGCGCTGGCGCGACATCGCCCACATGATGCCGATCGCCGTCATTGACCGGCCCGGCGCGACGCTCAGCTATGTGTCGTCGCCGATGGCGATCACGTTCGGGTGGGCACGGGTCGATGAGGACGATGCGCCATCGCTCGCGCGGCGTCCCGCGCCGGCCTGGACGCTGATCCACGGTCCGCGCTCGTCGCTCTCGTCGAGCGCCATCAGGGCGGCGCGGTCATCGTCCCGGCTGTAACAATCCCGTCATCACATTTGCCTTGAACGATGGCCCATCCGGGCGTAAATTTGAGCTTGGGCGCGTTGTGCGTCTCAAAACAGGGGAAAGGGCCCTTTTGACAACCATCCAGAACGCGCCAGCGGCCAAGCCGCGCGCAACAGGCCGCCGGGCAACCAATGCCGCCGTGGTGGAAACCCTCGAAGCCGTCCTCGCCAGCCTGGAGGATTCCAAGGCCGAGGACATCGTCGCCATCGACATCGAAGGCAAGTCGGCCATGGCCGACCGTCTGGTGATCGCCTCCGGACGGTCGCACCGCCATGTCGCGGCCGTCGCCGAACACCTGATCACGGCGTTGAAGGACAAGGGCCTTGGCGTGCCGCGCGTCGAGGGCCTCACCAATGCCGATTGGGTGCTGATCGACCAGGGCGATGTGATCATCCATATTTTTCGCCCGGAAGTGCGCAGCTTCTACAACCTTGAGAAGATGTGGGCGGCGCCCGATCTCGATGCCGAAGGCGAAAGCCGCCTGCATTGAGCGCCAATCCGATTTCGGCCGGCTGAGCACGCCTGGTGCAGGTTGCCATTTTCGCCATCGGGCGCATGAAGGCTGGCCCGGAGCGCGAGCTTGCGGCGCGCTACGAGGACCGTTTCGCCAAGGTCGGCGTAGCCTTGGGACTGCAGTTTTCCGGTATTGCTGAACGCGCCGAAAGCACGGCGCGGGATGCCGCCCAGCGCAAGCGCGAGGAGTCGGCGCATCTTCTCGCCCATATCTCTGATTCGCCTGGCACCCGGCTGGTCCTGCTTGATGAAACCGGCAAGCCGAGAAGTTCCGAAGCCTTCGCAAGCCTGCTTGCCGCGATGCGCGACGAAGGGGCAAAGCGCGTCGTCTTCGCCATCGGCGGAGCCGACGGGCATGATCCGGCGCTTGTGACGCGCGCCGACCATGTGCTGGCGTTCGGCCCGGCGACCTGGCCGCATCAACTGGTCCGCGTGATGCTGGCGGAACAGCTTTACCGCGCGGCGACGATCCTTTCGGGCCACCCTTACCACCGCGCATAAGGTCGACAGGGCGATCCGGGACAATCGTGGTAAATCCCGCGTTAACGCCCGCGCGCTACACCGGTGCCCATGCCTGTCCGCTCCGCCCTTGCCGCCGCCCTCCTGTCCGTCGCGCTGATCATCACGGCGGGCGGCGCTTGGGCCGAAACGAGTGTGGCTGCGGCACCGGCGCAGCGGCAGGGAGCCGTGCCGACGGAGGGTGAATCCGACCCGGCCGCCGCCGACCTTGCCGCCCGCCGCGCGCAAACGCTTGCCGAAATCGAGGTGCTGACACGCGCCGCCAGCCTGTCGGCGGAAAAGCGCGAAGCGCTGGCTGCCGAAGTGGCGGGGTTGAAAAAGGACGAGGCATCAATTGCGGCGGCCCTCCTCGCAGCCGCCGAGACAGAACGCCGCATCGCCGCCGACATCGCATCGCGCGAAGCGGAGCTGGTTGCCCTGGGGGACCGAAGCGAAACTGTGCGGGCCTCGTTGCGCGGGCGCAGCGCGGTGCTCGCCGAGGTTCTGGCCGCCTTGCAAAGGCTCGGCCGCAACCCGCCGCCCGCCATCCTGGTCACGCCGCAGGATGCGTTGGCCTCCGTGCGCAGCGCGGTGCTGCTTGGTGCCGTCGTGCCGGCAATGCGGGGCGAAACAGAAGCCTTGAAAGCTGATCTCGCCGCGCTCGTGAAGCTTGGCGAAGACACGGCGCGCGCGCGCGGCAATCTCGAGAGCGGCCTTGCCGCCCAACTGGCCGAACAGAATCGGCTGGATCTGCTGCTGGACGAAAAAAAGGCGCTTGCCGCCCTGTCGCAAAGCGCGATCGCCGACGAGGACCGCAGGGCTGCCGAAACCTTGCGCAGTGTCGAAAGCCTGAAAGCCCTGCTCGACCGGATCGACCGTGACATCGCCGATGTCCAGAAGTTGGCAGACCAGCGCCGCGCCGCCATTGAGAAAGCGCGTCTGCCGGCGGGCGCCTTGCCCTCGCTCGGGCCTTCGGCGGCGTTCAGCGCGTTGAAAGGCGCGTTGCCCATGCCGGTTTCGGGGCGGCGCGTTCTCGGTTTCGGCGGTGTCAACGGGGCCGGGGTTGCGACCGCGGGCGACACATTTCGGACGCGATCACGCGCCATCGTCACCTCTCCCGCCGATGCCGTGGTCGAATATGCCGCCGCGTTCCGCTCCTATGATCACCTTGTCATTCTCGATGCCGGCAATGGTTACAGAATGGTGATCGCAGGGTTGGCGAAACTGGGTGTGCGCCCGGGCCAGACCGTGTTAGCGGGGGAGCCTCTGGGTGTGATGGGCGAGCGGGCGGCTTCGGGTGTTGCGGTCTCTTCTTCCCTCGAACAGCCGGAACTCTATGTTGAACTGCGCAAGGATGGACAAGCCGTTGATCCGGCCGCATGGTGGCAGGCACTAACTTCGGGATTGCAAGGCGATGATACGTAAGGTTTCCTATCTGGCCACCGGCGCATTGCTGGGCGCAACCGCGCTGGCGGGTTTGCAGAGCATCACGGGTGCAACGGCCAATGCCGCCGGTTCGGACACGTACCGCCAATTGTCGGTGTTCGGCGACATTTTCGAGCGCGTGCGTGCCAGCTATGTCAGCGAACCCGAGGACAAGGAACTGATCCGCGCCGCCATCAACGGCATGCTCACCTCGCTTGACCCGCATTCCTCCTATCTCGACCCGGAAGAAGCCCGCGACATGCAGGTGCAGACCTCCGGCGAGTTCGGCGGCCTTGGCATCGAGGTTACGATGGAAAACGAACTCGTGAAGGTGATCACGCCGATTGACGGCACGCCGGCCGCCAAGGCGGGCGTGCTCTCGGGCGATTTCATTTCCGAGATTGACGGCAAGGCCGTGCGCGGCCTGACCTTGCCTGAAGCCGTCGACAAGATGCGCGGGCCGGTCAACACGCCGATCGAGCTGACGCTGATCCGGGAAGGCGCCGATGCGCCGATCAAGGTGACAATCGTGCGCGAGATCATCAAGGTGAAAGCGGTGCGCGCCCGCGTCGAGGGGCCGGATATCGGCTATCTGCGCGTGATGAGCTTCACGGAACAGACCTATGACAATCTGAAGGCGGAAATCGACAAGATCACCGCCGAACTCGGCGAGGAAAACATCAAGGGCTGGGTGCTGGACCTGCGCCTCAACCCGGGCGGCCTGCTCAACCAGGCGATCAACGTGTCCGACGCCTTCCTGACACGCGGCGAGGTGGTCTCGACACGTGGCCGCAACCCGAAGGACATCCAGCGCTATGATTCGCGGCCGGGTGACCTTGTCAATGGCAAGCCGGTCATCGTGCTCGTCAATGGCGGTTCGGCCTCCGCTTCCGAGATCGTCGCCGGCGCCCTGCAGGACCACCGCCGTGCGACCGTGCTCGGCACGCGCTCCTTCGGCAAGGGGTCGGTGCAGACGATCATCCCGCTCGGCGAGAACGGGTCGCTCCGGTTGACAACGGCGCTCTACTACACGCCGTCCGGCAACTCGATCCAGGGCAAGGGCATCGAGCCCGACATCAAGGTGGAACAGCCGCTGCCGCCGGAATTGACCGGTCGCGACGTGACGCGCGGCGAATCGGAACTGGAAGGTCATATCGAGGGCGAGAACGAGGACGAGGAAGGCTCGGGCTCGGCCGCCTATGTGCCGCCGGAAGCCAAGGACGACCTCCAACTCCAGCACGCGCTGAAACTGATCCGCGGCGAACTGAAAGACCCGGCCTTCCCGCCTCCTCCTTCGGCCGAAGTGAAGACCGACGCCAGCAAAGGCTGACCTGTCCGGGCAGGGTGGACTCCTTGCCCGCCACCGGCACGACCGGAACCGGAAACAGACCCCTTGGCAATATGAAGCGCCCGTGCCACCGGTTGGCGTGCGGAGGGGTGTTTCGTGCAGCGTTTTGACATCGCAATCATCGGCGGGTCGCTCAGCGGTGCGGCCGTCGCGCATCATCTCAAAGCGCTCGGCTTTTCAGGCTCCGTGGTCCTGATCGAGCGGGATCCGGCTTTCCTGCGCGCCGCCACCAGCCTGTCGGCGGCGGGCATCCGCCAGCAATTCAGCCGGATCGAGAACATCCGCCTCAGCCAGCGCACGCTTGGGTTTTTGCGAGCTTTGGGAGCGCAGCGCGTGTCGCTGCGCGAGCAGGGCTACCTCATCCTGTCGAGTGCCGCCGGGCGTGACACCCATCGCGCCGCCTGCGCGGTGCAAGCCGAGGCGGGCGCCGACATCGAGTGGATCGAGGCGGGGCGGCTGCAAGCCCGGTTTCCCTGGCTCGATCCGGAAGGGCTTTCGGCGGGCAGTTTCGGCATGACAGGCGAGGGCTGGTTTGATCCGCACGCCCTGCGCAGCCTGCTGCGCGATCAGGCCAAAGCGGCAGGCGTGGTTGCCCTGACCGGAACCGTCAGCGGGCTCAGGGAAGCGGTTGGCGGATGGCGCATCACGCTGGCCGATGGCGTGGTGCTCGACGCCGCCCGCGTCGTGATCGCCGCCGGACCGCAATCGGGCGATGTCGCGGCACTGGCGGGCGTGGCGCTTCCGGTCGAACCGCGCAAGCGCACGGTATTCGTGTTTTCCAGCCGGGGCGTGCCTGCCACCTTGCCGCTGGTCGCCGATCCGTCCGGCGTTTGGTTCCGGCCCGAAGGAGCGCGCTTCCTTGCCGGTTGGTCGCCCGACGACGCCGATGACGCGCGGGCCGCCGACGAGGATTTCGGGCCGGATTGGGCGTTGTTCGAGGATGTGCTGTGGCCGGCACTCGCTCACCGCGTGCCCGCCTTCGAGGCGGTCAAACTGGAAACGGCATGGGTCGGGCATTACGACACCAACGCCTTTGACCACAATGCGATCATCGGCCCGCTGGGCGCGGGCGGGCTCTTCGCCGTGACGGGCTTCTCCGGTCATGGCGTCCAGCAGGCCTATGCGGCGGGTGAAGCCTGCGCGGCGCTGATGCTTGGGCTGGAACCGCCGGTTGATGTTTCCGCCTTCATGTTCGCGCGCATCGCGGCGGGACGGCCGTTTCTCGAACGCAACATCATCTGAGCCGGGCATGATTGTGCCCTTCGGTCAGGACCGAGAGCGCGGGCGGCTTGACCGTGCCTTCCGCTTGCCACGCCTTTCATCTTGGACGCATTGTTGATTTTGGGTGCTGGTTTCAAACCGGCGGAACCGTGCGGTGGCGAGGCACAGTCGGTATGTGTGTTTCGCAGGTCAGCGCGGGGCTGTGGTTGCGGCGAAAGAGGGAGCGCATGTCATGTTCGATGATGAGGTGAAAAAGCCGAAACCGGCCTTCGTGCCGGGGCAGGATGTGAGCCTGATGTCGGTTGGCGAGCTGCAGGAGACGATTGCAGCACTGAAGGCCGAGATCGCCCGCCTTGAAGCGGCCATCTCCGCCAAGCAAGGCACGCGGGCATCGGCCGAGTCATTGTTCAAATTCTGAACGAGATTGCGCCGCCTCCAGCCGGAAAGTCCGCCATGTCCTCGCTTCTGCCCGTTTTCGCATTGCTGCGCGGCACGCTGTTCCTGCTGATCGCCAGCGGGCTGCACTCGATCCTGCTTCCGGTGCGCGGTGCGCAGGAAGGGTTCCCGACAGTGCTGCTCGGCCTGCTCGGGACCTCATGGGCGGCGGGCTTCGTCGCAGCCTGCCTTCTTGCGCCGCGTCTGGTGCAGAAGGTCGGCCATGTGCGCGCCTTCTCGTCATTTGCGGCCGTGATGGCGATCGTGGCGCTGCTGACCGGGCTGATCGTCGAGATCTGGGCCTGGATCGGGCTCAGGTTTGTCACCGGCTTCGCCATTGCCGGGGCGTTCATGGTGGTGGAAAGCTGGCTGCATGAGAAATCGACCAACGACAATCGCGGCCAGGTCTTCGCCGTCTACCAGATGGTCTGCTATGGCGGGCTGACAATCGGCCAGATGCTGTTGCCGCTGGGCGATGTCAGCGGCGAGAGCCTGTTCATGGTGACAGGCATTTTCCTGTGCCTCGCACTCATCCCGACGGCGATGTCGACCGCCTCCGCGCCGCAGCCGCTGCGCGAAACGCGCCTCGACCTGAAGGCGCTCTACACCAATTCTCCCGTCGCCGCCGTCGGCATCTTCCTGATCGGTGGCGCGAACGGCGCATGGGGGACGCTCGGCCCGGTCTATGGCGCGGGCATCGGGCTCTCCAATCTCGACATTGCCTTGATGATGAGCGCCTCGATGATTTTCGGAGCGCTGACGCAGTGGCCGGCCGGCCGCATCTCCGACCGGATGGACCGGCGCTTCGTGCTGGGCGGCGCGGCCGGGCTGTGCGCGGCGGTCAGCCTCGCCGCTTTCGCCTTCAATCCGGTCGAGCCGCGCGCGGTTCTGGTTGCGACCGCGCTTTATGGCGGGTTGGCCTACACGCTCTATTCGATTGCGGCAGCCCACGCCAATGACCATGCGCGCGACGGCAACTTCGTCGAGATCGCGTCGGGCATGCTGCTGCTCTACGGGATCGGGACCATGGCCGGGCCTCTGGTTGCGTCAGCCATGATGCAGGCGGGAGGCCCGCAGGCGATCTTTCTCGCCACCGCCTTGTTTCAGGGTCTGGTTGTCGCGCTGGTCGTCTGGCGCATCCGCCGCCGCGCCGCGCCGAGCGCCAAGGAAGCCTTCCGGCCGATGCCGATGGAACGGGCGATGACGCCGGAGGCGGCCCGTCTCGATCCGCGCGGCAACTGAATCGCTGGCCTGCAATGAAGAAACCGCCGCTTCGGGTCGGGAGCGGCGGTTTCTGACGCTTCTTTCTGGTTCACTCGTTCTGTTCAATCGCAAGCGCGGCGGCAGATGGCGTCAGCTCTGCCGGGCCAGCACCGCATCCGGCGTCAGTGCCGGGTGGCTGTCCTCATGCGCTCGATTTCATCTTTCAGGAGCAGCTTGCGTCGTTTCAGCTGCCGCAGTTCGAGAGGGTCTGCCGCAGGCCGGTGTTCGGCATCGGCAATCTTCTTTTCAAGTTCGCCATGTTTGCGTTTCAGTTCGGCAATGTGCGACTCGATGGACATGAGCAAGGACCTCCTCTGGTATGCCCGTTGCAGTCTCCCCGGCTGACCCGACCTCCCGTTCACCCATTCACCGGGGAGGGAAGCGTCTCACACTCCCCGCTTCATGTCGAGACTGTGACAGGTCGAACTTCGGTCGGGTTTGGCCGTGTCATGAATGCTCAGTTGAGATTGCGGCGGGTTTTTGATGGTTGGCGTCAATTCGCCTTGCATTCCGGCAGCGATTGCGTCGAAATCAGGTGCGCGGGTTCGGCAAGAAGCCTCACAAACGGTCGGGCCGCGATGGGGCACTCGATGATTGACGAGCAGGAAAAAGCGGCAGCACGTCTGGCTCTGGCGCGGCTGCGCCAGGAACACACCGATTTCGATGCCGCGATCAATGCGATGGAGGCCGTCGGCTGCGACAAGCTGCAGGTCCAGCGCATGAAGAAGAAGAAACTGGCGATCAAGGACATGATCGCCCGGCTTTCAGCCGAAGTCTTGCCTGACATCATCGCCTGATCGGTTTAAGGCACGTCAATCGTCGATCCGCGGGCCATCTGGAATGAACCCTCCCGTCGCCATCATCATGGGCAGCCAGTCCGACTGGGCGACCATGAAACACGCCGCCCAGACCCTCGAGTCTCTCGGCATCGCCCACGAGGCGCTGATCGTCTCGGCGCATCGCACGCCGGAACGGCTCTATGCTTTTGCGAAGGGCGCCAAGGCGGCAGGTTTCAGGATCATCATCGCAGGCGCGGGCGGAGCCGCTCATCTGCCGGGCATGGCGGCAGCCCTGACGCCGCTTCCTGTGTTCGGCGTGCCCGTCGAATCGAAAGCCTTGTCGGGGGTCGATTCGCTGCATTCGATCGTCCAGATGCCCGGCGGCATCCCGGTCGGCACGCTGGCGATCGGCAAGCCGGGCGCGATCAACGCCGCGCTTCTGGCCGCAGCCGTGCTTGCACTGTCGGATCAGGATGTGGCTGCCCGCCTCGACGCCTACCGCGCGGCGCAGACATCATCGGTTGCGGAGCGGCCGAAGGATGAGTGACACCACGGCAGCCTCTGATGACGTCGAAGATCGCGTCCTTGAGCCGGGAGACACGATAGGCATCATCGGCGGTGGGCAACTGGGCCGCATGCTTGCGATGGCGGCGGCCCGTTTGGGCCTGAGGACGCTGATCCTCGACCCTGACGCGGATTGCCCGGCTGCCGCCACCGCCCACGGCGTGGTCATCGCCCGACACGATGACAGGGCGGCGCTCGAAGCGCTGTCGCGGCAAGCGGCGGTCATCACCTATGAATTCGAGAATGTGCCTGTCGCACCCCTCGATGCAGCGGATCTCTCTTGCGCGGTTCGGCCCGGAACGCAGGCGCTCGCCATCGCGCAGGACCGCGCGAGCGAAAAGGGGTTTTTCAACGCGCTCGGAATCGCCACCGCCCCATGGGCCGCGGTGGACAGCATCGCCGACGCGCAGACGGCTTTTGCGGCACTCGGCCCCGGAATTTTGAAGACGCGTCGTCTCGGCTATGACGGCAAGGGGCAGGCACGCGTAAGGGGTGCAGGCGATATCGCCGCCGCGTTCAGCGCCATGGATGGGCAACCCGCGATCTATGAGGGCTTCGTCGGATTTGAGCGTGAGGTCTCGGTGATCGCGGCACGCTTTGCCGATGGGTCATTCTCGGCGTTCGATGTGCCGGAGAACCGCCATGACGCGGGGATCCTGCGCCAGTCCATCGTTCCTGCGGACATCGGCCCCGCCAGCGCCGCCGCTGCATGCAGCGCCGCGCGGACGCTGCTCGACGCGCTCGGCTATGTCGGCGTTGCCGGGGTCGAGTTTTTCGTCATGGCGGACGGTTCGGTGGTCGCCAATGAGTTCGCGCCGCGCGTTCACAATTCCGGCCACTGGACGGAGGCTGCCTGCCCGGTGTCCCAATTCGAGCAGCATATCCGCGCCGTGGCAGGGTGGACGGCGGGTGACACGGCGCGCCATTCCGATGCCGTGATGCACAATCTTGTCGGCGACGATGTCAACGACGTGCCGCGCTGGCTTGCGACACCGGGGGCGATGCTGCATCTCTACGGCAAGGCGGAAGCCCGGCCCGGCCGCAAGATGGGGCATGTGACGGTCATCGCGCCGCACCCGCGCTGACTCTTTTCCTTGACAGGTGGTTCAACGCGGCATATTCGCCCAACCAACCGTGGCGCGGGCTCATTCCCGCGCCGTTTTGTTGAGACCGCCGCAAATTCCGATGATTGAGGCCCGCCATGCGCGGGGCAAGCCGATGAAGATCAAGAACTCGCTGAAAACCCTGAAACTGCGCCACCGCGAAAACCGCCTCGTGCGCCGCAAGGGCCGCATCTACATCATCAACAAGCTGAACCCGCGCTACAAGGCCCGCCAGGGCTGACATGAAGTGCTGATTTTGGTCGAGCGTGCGGGCCGCAAGGTGCGGCCTCACGGTTTCGGCATTTGACCTTCGCCCGCGCGCATCTATCTTCGGGTCCATGCGTGCGGTTTTTTGTTGCCTCTCATTCGCGTTCGGGCTGGCCATGCTGCCAGTGCAACCGGCATTTGCAGGGGCGGACTTCACGCGCTCCGCGGTTTTCGCCGAGCGGCAGGCCGAGACGCTTGACAGGCTGTTTGCCGATTTGAAGAAGGCGCGCAGCGAGGCCGCGGCCGAACGCATCACCAGTGAGATCTGGCGCAGTTGGAGCGATTCGGGATCGGCCAACATCAATCTGCTGATGGAATGGGCGCAGCGCGCCACGGGACGGCGCGAATTTGCCGCCGCGCTCGACATGCTGGATCAGGTTGTCTTGCTTGCGCCTGATTTCGCCGAAGGCTGGAACAGACGCGCGACGCTGCATTTCATGATGGAGAACATGGCCCGTTCCATGGCCGACATCGAGCGCACATTGGCGCTTGAGCCGCGGCATTTCGGCGCCCTGTCCGGCATGGGCAACATCCTTCGCGCGCGTGGCGAGAAGGAACTCGCCCTGAAGGCGTTCGAGCGCGCGCTGGATGTTTACCCGATGATGCGCGCCACGCAGACGGCCGTCGGTGAATTGGCCGATGAAATCGCAGGCGAGAAGCTCTGATCATGCTGCGCGCCATCGTCGGCCCGACAGCGCTGATCATGCTTGGACTGGTGTTGCTGCTGCTTGTTGCCGGCGCGCTCGCCACTGTCATTCTCGCCAAGCGGATCGAGCGGCGCTTTCCGCCGATCGGCACATTCCTCACCGTTGATGGCGTCCGTTTGCACCTCGTCGATGAAGGGCCGCGCGAAGCGCCCGCTGTGCTCCTCATCCATGGCGCAAGCAGCAACATCCGCGATGTGCTCGGCCCTGCGCGCCTGCACCTTGGCGGCCGCTTCCGGCTGATCGCGATTGACCGGCCCGGGCATGGCTGGTCGGAGCGCGGCACAGGACATGATACGCCCGCCGGGCAGGCGCGGCTGCTTGCCCGTGCGCTCGATGCGCTGGGCGTCGACAAGGCCATCATCAAAGGCCATTCCTTCGGCGCGGCGGTGGCAACAGCACTCGCCGTCGAGCGCCCGGACAAGGTGGCGGGCCTGATCGTGTCCGCGCCCGCCACGCACCCATGGCCGAGCGGCAGGACAAACTGGTACAACCATCTCGCGCGCGCGCCCGTCATCGGCTGGCTGTTCACCCGCACGCTGGCGCTGCCGGCCGGAATGCAACGGCTCGCTGCGGCGACGCGCTGTGTCTTTTCGCCCAACCCGATGCCCGAAACCTATCTCGACAATACCGGAATCGCCTTGGTGCTGACACCGGACCGTTTCATGCACAACTCAACCGACCTGACAGGGCTGCACGCCCATGTGACGGCCTATGCGCCACGCTATCGGGACATCACGGCGCCCGCCATCATCATCACCGGCGACAAGGACGGCGTCGTGTCACCGTGGATTCACGCCTTGCCGCTGGCCAAGGCGATCCCCGGCGCTGAACTGCTGATGGTACCGGGCGTCGGCCACAAGCCGGACTATGCGCTAGCCACACTGACCGCCGCCGCAATCGAACATTTGTCAGGTGTGCCGCAAGATTTGGAGGCGGTGGCGCGCAGTGAAACCGGCCGCATCGCAACCGAACGGTCGCCCTCGCCGACGGGATGCACTGAGCCCTTTACTCCGGTTTCCAATCCGGCGTGAGGCCCGCTGAACCGGCCTCCAGCGCGGCGACCAGTTGGCGGCGCAGCGCCTGGGCCGGGCGTGACAACGGATCGCGTGCCATCAACGCGATTTCGGTCTCTTTCAGGTCGGGCAGCCCGGCGTCTTCACCCAGCACCTTGAAATCGGCGGGCACCATGCCTTCCGGCAGCACAGTGACACCCAGCCCGGCGCGGACCGCAGCCTGCGTGCCGGCCAACGACGGCGAAGTGTAGACGATCCGCCAGTCGAGCCCGGCCTGTGTCAGCGCCGATGTGGCGCGCTTGCGATAGACGCAGGGTTGCGGCGAAACGACAAGCGGGAGCACCGGTTTGCCCGTGATCAGCTTCGGCCCCGCCGCCCACACAAGGCGTTCGCGCCAGACCGCGACACCGTCAGCCGCGGCGCCATGCGGCTCGCGCTTGACGAGCACCATGTCGAACGCACCATTGCGCCAGGCTTCGATCAGGTTCAGCGTCAGGTCGCAGGTCACTTCCAGCGCCACATCAGGAAACGCAGCCGAAAACCGCCCCAGCACATCAGGCAGATGCGCGGTCGCGAAATCCTCCGGCGTGCCAAGCCGCACCACACCGGCAAGCTTCGTGCCGCGCAGATCGGCAAGCGCGCTGTCATGGGCGTCGATGATGCGACGCGCATGGGCCAGCAAGGTCCGCCCGTCATCGGTCAATGTGACGGGTCGCGCCTTGCGGTCTGCGAGGGTTGCGCCCGCCGCTGCTTCGAGGCGCTGCAATTGCAGCGAGACCGCCGATTGCGTGCGCCCGGTGCGCGCCGCGGCCCGGGTGAGCGAACCGGTATCCGCGATGGCGGCGAAGGCGCGCAGCAGGTCAATGTCAAGCACATGCGGATCCGGGCGCAGCGGCATGATCGTTCTCCATGATTTTTTCTCATGATGAGTAGCATAAAACTCATTTAGCAAATGATTGAGCGCGGTCTAGGGGCGGGTCGCTCACGTGAACCGCGTTCACGCACCGTCCAACACTTTCCACCGGAACCTGTGCCATGCCCGGCTTCGACCTGCTGCTGACCAACCTTCTCTCACCCATCGTGCTTGCCTTCGCGCTCGGCGCTGCGGCGGGCTTCATCCGATCCGAACTTGAACTGCCGGAAGCCGTCATCAAGCTTCTGTCGATCTATCTCCTGTTTTCCATCGGCCTTGTCGGCGGACATGAGCTGGCGAAGGTCGAATTTGCCGACATCGCCTCGCTCATCATGGTGACGATCGGGCTGACAATCTCCATCCCCGTCATCTGCTTTGCGGTTTTGAGGCTCGGCGCCGGCTTTGATGCAGCAAACGCCGCGGCGATCGCCGCCCATTATGGCTCGGTCTCGTCGGCGACCTTCTTCACCGCCATGACATTTGCCACCGCGCAAGGCACGCCCGCCGAAGGCACGATGACCGCGGTGGTGGCGCTGATGGAGTTTGCCGTCATCATCTCGCTGTTGATCGCGCGCTGGTCGATGGGCAGGGAGAATGGCGGCATTTCCACGCGTGAATTGCTGCTCTCCACGCTGCGCGGCCGCGGAATCCTGCTCCTTTCGGGCGGCATGCTGATCGGCGGGATTGCAACGCAGGGCCAATGGGAACAGATCAAGCCGTTCTATGGCGACCTGTTCCGCGGCTTCCTGATGCTGTTCCTGCTTGAAATGGGCATCACGGCCGCGCGCCAGATCAAGGGCTTCGCCTCTGTCGGCGTGTTCATGACGGGCTTTGCCATCATCGCACCGCTGGTGTTCGGCCTCGTCGGTGTCACGCTCGGATGGATGATCGGGCTTTCTCTCGGCGGTGCCTTTGTGCTGGGCGCAGTCTGCGCGTCGGCCTCCTTCATCGACGCGCCGGCCGCCTGCCGCGCTGCCTTGCCGGAAGCCAATCCGGGCATCTATCTGACAGCCTCGCTCGGCGTGACCCTGCCGTTCAACCTGCTGATCGGCATTCCGGTCTACTATGCCTATGCCAAATGGATGTTCGGCGCGGGCGGGTGAAACACAGCAAAACTCTTGACCGTTGCGGCGTGGTCTGCACCATGCCGTCACGTCAGCCATGAAGCCGAGGTCATGTTCGTGAACTTGTCATCTTTGTCCCGCCTCTTCGTGGGCGCCGCCTTGGGCATCAGCGTTTTGTCCATTGCGGCAGGTTTGTCGCCCTCTCTTGCGCAAACCGCAGTTCCCGCCGCCGATGAGAAGGGTGCCGATCTCGAATGGCTGAAGCGCTATGCCGGATCGGTCATACTCGAATTCAAGCAGGCGGAATTCGACGAGGTGGATTTTGTCGCGGGCAGCCTGAAGCTGCAGGACGGGATGGACGAATACAACAACGCACTCCGCGTGCCCGAGCAGACCCTTACCTTGCAAGGCCGATTGACCCGCTTTGTCTATCTTCTGCCCGAGGGCCGCAGCCCGCTTGAGGTCGTCGAGGGCTACCGGGCGGAACTCGGCACCGAACCGCTTTTCGCCTGCAAGGAGGAACAATGCGGCGGGGCGAAAGGCAATGCCGTAGACAGCGGCGGCAATCAGCAGGGCCTGATCAACTACATCTACAAGCGCGGTGACATCCCGGAAAAGCTCTATTCACCTGCATGGTGCGTGCTGACCGCGCGCAACACCGGCCAACGGTATGCCTTGCTCAAAACCGGCTCGGGCGCGCCGGAAGCGCATGTCTCGGTGTTCGCTGCCGCCGTCAGCCAGGATTCGGGCGACTGCAGGGCGTTCAACGGGCGCACCATCGCCATCGTCACGGTGCTCGAGGGCAAGCAGCGCGAGCAGAACATGGAGACCGTGACGGCTGAAAAAATCGGCGGTGACATCTCCGCGACAGGCCGCATCGCGCTCTATGGCGTGTTGTTTGACACCGATCAGTCGACGATCAGGCCGGAGTCCGAGCCGCAACTGGCCGAGATCGCTACCTTTCTCAACGCCAATGCCGGTGTTGAATACCTCGTTGTCGGCCACACCGACAATCAAGGCGCGATCGATTACAATTTGGATTTGTCGAAGCGCCGTGCGGCATCCGTCATCGAAGCGCTGGCGGCGCGCTATGGCGTCGATGCTTCGCGCCTGACCTGGGCGGGAGTCGGCATGGCGTCACCGGTTGCGGCCAACACCGACGAAGCCGGGCGCGCTTTGAACCGTCGCGTTGAAATTGTCGCGCGCTGACGCGCTTTGCACGGAGGGTCTTTGCACAGGCCGTCAGATGCCGCCCAATCCGTCGCCGCCAATATAGGCGATCCGCAGCATGTTGGTGGATCCGGGCGTGCGCAACGGCACGCCGGCCGTGATGATGATGCGGTCACCCGGCTTGCCGAAGCCCTCGTCAAACGCGATGCGGCAGGCACGGTCCACCATGTCGTCGAGGTCGGCGGCGTCTTCCGTCACGACGCAATGGCAGCCCCAGGCGAGCGTCAGCCGCCGGGCTGTGGACACGACCGGAGACAATGTGATGATCGGCGTCTTCGGGCGTTCGCGTGATGCCCTGAGGCCCGTTGTGCCGGACGCCGTATAGGTGACGATCGCCGACAGGTTGAGCGTTTCGGCGATCTGGCGCGAGGCCATCGAAATCGCGTCCGCGCCGGTTTTTTCGGGCTCGGACCGCTGTGCCGCGATGATGCCCTGATAGGTCGGGTCGCGCTCCACCTTTTCGGCGATGCGGTTCATGGTGGCAACCGCGTCGAACGGGTATTGGCCGGCCGCCGACTCTGCCGACAGCATCACCGCGTCCGCGCCCTCGAAGACGGCTGTGGCGACATCGGAGACTTCGGCGCGCGTCGGCACCGGCGCGGTGATCATCGATTCGAGCATCTGGGTTGCCACAACCACCGGCTTTCCTGCGCGGCGCGCCGCGCGCGTGATCTGCTTCTGGATGCCGGGCACGGCTTCCAGCGGCATTTCAACGCCCAGATCGCCGCGCGCCACCATCAGCGCGTCGGACAGTTCGATGATCTCGGCCAGACGCTGCACGGCTTGCGGCTTCTCGATCTTGCTCATCAGGCCGACACGGCCGCGCGCGATCTTGCGCACTTCGGCCAAGTCTTCCGGGCGCTGGATGAAGGACAGCGCCACCCAGTCGAAGTCGGACGCCAGAATGGCATCGAGATCCTTGTAGTCCTTCTCGGTCAGCGCGCCGACGGGCAAGGTCGTATCCGGCAGCGACACGCCCTTCTTGTCGGAGATACGCGTGCCGGAGACAACGCGGCAAGTGAGAGCCTTGCCGTCGGTCTCCTCGCAGACAAGCTGCATCTTGCCGTCATCGATCAGCAGGCGGTGGCCGGGCTCGACCGAGGACAGGATTTCGGGATGCGGCAGATGCACACGGGTCGCGTCACCCGGTGCCGGATTGTCATCCAGCGTGAAAAACTGGCCAGGCTTCAAGTCTTCGCCCTTGTTGGCGAAGGTGCCGACACGCAGCTTCGGCCCCTGCAAGTCACCCAGAATGGCGATCGGCCGCCCGACGCGGGCCTCCACCGCGCGGATGCGGCCCACCAGCGTGCGCATCAGATCATGGCTGCAATGGCTCATGTTGATGCGGAACGCGTCAGCGCCTGATTCCCACAATTTCTGGATCTGGTGCTCCTCCGACGAGGCGGGTCCGAGGGTCGCGAGGATCTTCACCTTGCGGGCGCGTTTCATGGGCGTTCGGCTTTCCATTCAATCGGGCCGGATCGACCGGCGGTAAGGGTGCGCCTGGGGGGAGGGCGTCGGGCGTTCAATTTCCTGTGGCGGGTGCGGAGGCGTTGGCAGGCGCATTGCCGGCGGCAGCGCCGGTCTGGTCCTGCCGGTCGGTCAACTGGATCATCCAGCTCGACTGGTTGCCGGTGTCATGCTCCTGGAAGCCAGCAACCTGGAAGCCGCGGGCGAAGCAATCCTCGAAGCCGACGATTTTGAATTCGCGTTCGGCGATGCACATGTTGACGGCACCTGTCCAGCGGCCGCCGCGCTGCGCGTCCTCGGCATAGAGATAATAATAGCGCGATTGCAGGGCGCCTTCGATCAGGGTTTTGCAGGCGCCCGCCTCGACATGCCACCAGCCCTCGGTGATCCAGCCTGATTCGGCACGATACCCGATGGCGACGCCGGCCAGCACATCCGTATCGTTGCAGATGCGCAGATCGGCATGGGCGGGCGCAACAAAACCGAACAATCCGGCGACGCAACCGGAAATGAGAGCGGAGATGGGCGCAAAGCGGTTCAGCATGCCTTTCTTTTCGGCCGGATGACGGGCAATGTCAACGCGAAGGATCGGGCCGGATTGCCGGATTGGAAGGGCGCGCGTGCCGGAGAAAACCGCAATTGAACCGTTTGAAACCATCAATGGCGCGCTTGGGCACGGCATTGTCATCGTCGCCGATCATGCAATGCGCAGGCTTCCGGAAAGCCATGGCACGCTGGGCCTTCCCGCCTCCGAATTGGACCGCCACATCGCCTATGACATCGGCATCGAGCCGCTCGCCCGCGCGCTGGCTGCACGCTTGGGCGCGCCTGCCGTTCTCGCCGGGTTTTCCCGCCTGCTGATCGACGCCAATCGCGGCGAGGATGACCCGACACTGATCCGCCGCATCTATGACCGGACGGTGGTGCCCGGCAATGCCGATCTCACGGCGGGCGAGCGGGCATGGCGGCTGGAGACATTCTTCCGGCCCTACCATGCCGCGATCAACCGGATGATCGACACGGTGTGGCAGGCAACCGGCGCGCCGCCGCTTGTGATCTCGCTGCATTCGTTCACGCCGATGCTTGCGGGCGGCGCTGTCCGCCCCTGGCATTGCGGGCTGCTGTCCGATCTCGACCGGCGGGCGACGGACGCGCTGATCGCCCTGCTTGCACACGAAACCGGGCTCGTCATCGGCGACAATGAGCCCTATGACGGGGCCTTGAAGGGTGACACGATGCACACGCATTGCACCGCGCGCGGCATCGCCCATGCGCTGATCGAGGTGCGTCAGGATCTGATCACGCATGCGTCAGGCGTTGAGCAATGGACGGCGCGGCTTGCGCCCGCCATTGAAACCGTCAACGCCATGCCCGACATGCACACGGTGCGGCATTTCGGGTCGCGCGCGCAATGAAGCCTGCCAATCGGGTCAATTTCACCGGGAGCCGGAAAGATGGACACTGATCCGCAAACCACGCTTGAACTGGAAGCGGCCGTGTTCCGCCGCCTGCGCGCCCATTTGCTGAACCGCGCCGACGTCCAGAACATCGACCTGATGAACCTCGCAGGCTTCTGCCGCAACTGCCTTGCCAATTGGTATGCCGAGGCGGCCGCCGAGAAAGGCATGGACCTTGGCAAGGATGCCGCCCGCGAAATCGTCTATGGCGAACCTTATGAGCAATGGCGCACGCGCAACCAGCGCGAGGCGACGGCGGAGCAAAAGGCCGCCTTCGACATCGCATTCAAGTCGCATGGATGACGCCCGCCCGCGGGTTCGCGCCCCATGACCCGCGATCACAAGGTGGCGACCGGGATCGATTATTTCCGGCAATCGGGCAGCCAAGCGTTGACCTTGCAGCCTTGGCGTCCAAAGAAGCAGCCTCGACAGACACCGATTCCGCGACAAGGACAGCCAGCATGGCCGACGAGACCGAATTGAACGAAACCACCAGCCAGACGGTTGCCGCAGGCCAGTTGCGCGCTTTCATCGAGCGCATCGAACGGCTGGAAGAGGAAAAGCAGACCATCGCCGACGACATCAAGGACGTCTATGCCGAGATGAAAGGGTCGGGCTTCGACACCAAGGCGGTACGCACCATCATCCGCCTGCGCAAGAAGGACCAGGCCGAACGCCAGGAAGAGGAAGCCATGCTTGACCTCTACATGGCCGCCCTGGGCATGGTGTGATGCAGGACCGCCAGACCCGGAAGTCCGGTCTGTGGAGCGTTGGGAGGGCTGATCCCGCATGACCGACCAGCCCGCACAAGGCGGCCCCGCCGATGGTGCAAAGCCGGCGCTCAACCCGATCCTGAAGCTCGCGCTCGAGCTCGGGCCGCTGATCGTGTTCTTTTTTGCCAATGCGCGCGGCGAGCAGATCGCCGCGTCCTTCCCGGCGTTGGGGGCGCTTGGCGGGCCGATCTTCATCGCGACCGCATTGTTCATGGCCGCGACCGCTATCTCGCTCTCGGTCTCCTACGCCATCGCCCGCACCGTTCCGGTGATGCCGCTCGTGTCAGGCGTTGTTGTCTTTGTCTTCGGCGCGCTGACGCTCTGGCTGCACAACGACACCTTCATCAAAATGAAGCCGACGATCGTGAACACGCTGTTTGGCGCGGCGCTGCTCATCGGGCTTTGGTTTGGGCGGTCTTTCCTGAAACTGGTGTTTGATTCGGCGATCCGCATGGACGAAGCGGGCTGGCGCACGCTCACCATCCGCTGGGGCCTTTTCTTCTTCTTCCTCGCCATCCTGAACGAAGTGGTCTGGCGCGGCTTCTCGACCGATTTCTGGGTGGCGTTCAAGGTCTGGGCGGTGATGCCGATCACGCTGATTTTCACCTTCAGCCAGATCCCGCTGATGATGCGCCATTCGCTCGACAAGGACGAGGCGAAGGGTTGAATGTGCCGCTTGCCAAAGCGGGTCTGTCGCGCCAACGTCATGAAACGGTCACGTGATTTGGGGGAGCCCGCGTTTGGACAGGTCCGGCGGAGAAGTCATCGCACTGGATGCGGCGCTCGCCGCGCGCGAGACGCGTGTCGTGACTTTCCATCGCACCGAACTGGATGCGATCCTGCGCAGCTACTCGCTGATGGTTGGCGCGGGCGAATGGCGTGATTACGCGCTCGACCATTTGTCGGACAGGGCGGTGTTTTCAGTGTTCAAGCGGGCAAGCGAAATGCCGGTGTTCCGCGTGGAAAAGCACCCCGATCTTGCCCGCAAGCAGGGTGCCTTTCTTGTGCGCGGCGCCGACGGGCGCATCCTCAAGCGCGGGCACGAAGTGGCAGCCGTGCTCACCGTGTTCGAGAAGGAACTGAAACTCGCCAATGCCCGCAAGGGCAGGTTCTAAGCACCGGCACAAAAGCCAGTCACGGCTGCAACACGCCCGCCATGCTCAGATGGTCGGGCTGGCTGTCCCGGCCTTCGCCCAAAGCCTTCTGCATGATCAAGGTGTCGAGCCAGCGGCCGAACTTGTAGCCGGACCCGTTGATGCGGCCAGTCACGGCAAACCCCAGCCGTGTGTGCACGCCGATTGAACCGAGTGACTTCTCCGCGTCACCGATGACGGCGATCATCTGGCGGAAGCCGCGCGCCTCGCATTGGGTGAGCAACTCCCCCAGCAAGGCCGAGCCGACGCCCTTCTTCTGCGCCTCGGGCGCAAGATAGATCGAATCTTCCACCATGAAGCGGTAGGCGAGCCGCTCGCGGAACATGTTGCCATAGGCGAAACCCAGGACGATGCCCGCGTCTTCCGCCACGATGTAGGGGAAGCCGCGCCTGAGGATCGTCTCGCGCCTCGCGCTCATTGTTTCGAGCGAAGGCGGTTCCAGCTCATAGGTCGCGGCATGGTTCAGCACGGCATGCTCATAGATGGCGGTGACGGCGGGCATGTCGGCGGGCTGGCAGTCTCGGATCAGCATTGTCGGGCAAACTCCTTGGTGCCCCGCCATAAACGGCCGCCGGGCGCTGATCCACCGGTCAATCCTGCCCCCGCCACAAAAAACGGCACCCGAAGGCGCCGTTTCCGGTCTGTTGGAGCAGTTGCGGTTTGCCGCTTATTCGCGGTTGCCGAGGAACTGCAGAAGGAATCGTAATACATGTTCTTGATGTCCTGCGTGTCATAGGCGGTGAGGCCGGCAAACACGAGAACGCCGATCGCCGAGATGGCGAACTGCATCGCCGACGACTGCAGGAAGATGTTGACGATGGATGCGATCAGCAAGCCGATCACGCCCATGAACAGGAACGAGCCCATGCCCGTCAGGTCGCGCTTGGTCGTGTAGCCATAGAGCGACAGCGAACCGAAGGCGGCTGCCGTGACAAAGAATGTCTGCACGATCGACTGGCCGGTGAAGACCAGGAAGATCGAGGACAGCGAGACGCCCAGCATCGCGGCGTAGCCCCAGAACACGGCGTTGGCCGTCGAAAGCTTCAGCGACTGGATGCGGAACGACAGGAAGAAGACAGCGGCAAGCGGCGCGAGCATGATCACCCAGCGCAGCGGCGACAGATAGATCGCCGCGCCAAGCGAGGTCAGCATGGTGCCGTTCGGCATGGTGGCGACCGCAGCGGCCGCATCGGTGGTGGTTGCGAGGTTGGCGGTGCCGAGCGCGGCAATGCCGGTGACGGCAAGGCCGAGCGCCATGGTGTTGTAGACGCGCAGCATGTAAGCGCGCAGGCCCTCGTCGATCACGACGCCGGTCTGGGCGCCGGACTGAACCGACTGCCCGTAACGGTTGAGGTTGGGGTTGGCCATCGAAGAAATCCTTTCAAGCTTCTGCCCCGTCCGGTGGCGCGGATGGTTGTCCCCCGCGCACGCCGCTGGCGGGGCGCCAGCGTGCATGCGCAAAATATGAGCATGTGGCGAAGGTATGACAAGGGGGGATCGATGCGGCATCCTTTCCCAATGGGAAACAACGGCGTGCCTGTGCCGCATCAACGCGGGGTCCGCATCGTTTTTGCCTTGGCAGGCCACTGGCGCGGCGGTTCCGGCAGGTCTATGTTGACGGTGCGGTCTGCGCTTCCCGGCAGGAGTAACATTTCCCCGGGGCCTTATTGATCCTGAAGGGAGCTGTCCCTGTTTCGGGCCGTGGCCCGGGGCATATGGCGCCCACCTACGTTGTAGGTCCCGGGATCAACCTCTCCACCGGTTGTCGTGGATCGCGCTTCCCGTCCAGATTTCCTTTCGCCGGTTTCCGGTTGCAATGGGCCAAGCGGACCGATGCCTGATTCACGTGAAACGCCCGGTTCAGCACATTCCGCCCTGGCAAATGACGCGTCACGCCATGCCAAGGCCGCACTCAGGATTGAAGCGCTGGCACGGCGCGACGCGCTGGACGAAGCCCACCGCATCGAAACAGCCCTGCGGATCGCGGAAGAGGCGGACCGGCTCTGCGCCTTGTTCGACGTGACGCCGGGAACGATACTCTCCGGCTTTCTGCCCATCCGGTCCGAGATTGACGCGCGGCCGCTGATGGCGGCGTTGCGTGCCAAGGGCGCGCAATTGTGTCTTCCCGCCGTGCTGTCGAAAACAGAGATCGTGTTCCGCCGATTTGACCGCAAGGGCCAATTGGTTCCGGCGGGCTTCGGCACGCTCGCTCCGCCGCCCGATTGCGAAATCCTCGACCCGGCGGTGATGCTTGTGCCTTTGTCGGCCTTTGACGTGCGCGGCCACCGGATCGGCTATGGCGCAGGACACTATGACCGGGCGATTGCGCGGCTTGGCGGAAAGGGCATCCAGCCGCGGCTCATCGGACTGGCTTTCGATTGCCAGCAGGTCCCGGCAGTGCCTGACGAGCCGCATGACCGGCCGCTTGATGCCATCCTCACAGAGTCCGGCTTGCGGATGTTCCCGTTCCAAGGCTAAGCGGCATCGGAAGGTCAAAGTTATCGCTGTTTTTGGACATCCTTCATCCTGAGGTGCTTTTTCCCCTGTGCTTCGAGGCCCGCCAGAACGGGCACCTCGGCAAGAAGGGGAAAAGCCTCGAAGGATCGGACGCAAGCAGCGGCGCAGATCAAGCGGGGCGGCATGCGGTTTCTTTTTCTGGGTGACATGGTTGGCCGCACCGGCCGCATCGCGGTGATCGACCGGCTGCCTGCCCTGATCGACGCGTGGAAGCTCGACTGCGTCGTGGTCAATGGCGAGAACGCGGCCGGCGGCTTCGGCATCACCTACGAGATCTACAAGGAAACCCGCGACGCCGGCGCGGACGTCATCACCACGGGCAACCATGTCTGGGACCAGCGCGAAGCGCTGGATTTCGCCGCGCGCGAAGACCGGTTTCTCAGGCCCGCCAATTATCCGGCGGGCACGCCGGGGCGAGGCGTCACCGTGTTTGAAGCCAAAAACGGCGCGCGCGTGATGGTCGCCAACATCATGGGTCGCGTGTTCATGCATCCGGAACTGGATGACCCGTTTGCCTGTGTCGAGCCGATCATCGCCGCCCATCCG
>JALOTE010000026.1 GCA_025458045.1 Rhizobiaceae bacterium | reverse complement strand
GCCATGCAGGTCGGCCCTGAGCGTGTGGTGCAAACGGCAATGCGGCTTGGCATCGCTTCGCCATTGACGGCCAATGGCGCATTGTCGCTTGGGACATCGGAAGTGACGCCGCTGGAACTGACAGCGGCCTATGCCGCCTTCGCCAATGGCGGCCTGCAGGCGCCGCCGCGCCTCATCGCGCGCGTGACGGATGGCAACGACAAGGTGATCTATGACAACACGTCGGACGCCACCGCCCGCATCATCAATGCCGGAATCGCCGCCCAGATGAACCGGATGATGGCCGTCACCGTCAGTGACGGGACGGCGCGCAAGGCTGGCTTCGACTGGCCGGCGGCGGGCAAGACCGGCACCACGCAGAACTCCAAGGACGCGTGGTTCATCGGCTACACCGCGCACATGACGGCGGGTGTCTGGTTCGGCAATGATGACGGCGCGCCGATGAAGGACGTGACCGGCGGTTCGTTGCCCGCCACCGCCTGGCGTGAATTCATGCTTGCCGCCCACAAGGGGCTTGCGCCGCAGCCGCTCGTGGGCACCGAGGACGGACCGACGACGATCCTCGACATCATAGCCGGGGAATTGGCACAGGACGCAGCTGGACGCCCCGACACGTCGGGCCTCGGCGCGGTGCCTGACGCGACGACCACCGGTTCCAACCCGCCGCCTAAGCAGACGACCATTCTCGACATCATCATGGGCGGTGGGTGAGGCGCTTGATTTTCCTTCATGCTGAGGTGCCCGCATTTGCGGGCCTCGAAGCACGAGGGAAAAGCACCTCAGGATGAAAGTGACCTCAAACTGAGACACTGCCCTGGCTTGAACTCATGGCAGGATAAATCCGTTTTCATGAGATCACCCGTCACAACCGCGATACCCGCTCGTAGATCAGGTCGAAGAAGCCATCGGCATCGACCTTGCCGATGACATGGGCGTTCTTCTTCCTGTTCGTCACGCCCCACCAATCACGGTCATGCCCATGGTCAGTTCCGACATGGTCTCGATCTCGACATTGCAGTCACGGCCCTGGAACAACTCCGGCTTGATCAGCCAGGCGATGACCGTCGGGTCATGCAGCGGCCCGCCATCGGTGCCGTATTTGTGCTCGTCGAAACGCTCGAAATAATCTATCCAGGCGGCAACCGCGCTCATGACCGGCGTTCCGGCCGTGCGGAAGCGCTCCACGCGCGCGCGCGTCGTCAGCGCCTTGTGCGTCATGTCGAGCGGCATCACGGTGATGGGCACGCCCGACTGGAACACGGTCGCCGCCGCATGCGGGTCCACATAGATGTTGAATTCTGCGGCCGGTGTCACATTGCCGCCCTCGAAGCAGCCGCCACCCATCAGCACGATCTGGCGGATGCGGGGCGCGATGTCCGGGGCGCGGATGAGCGCTAGCGCGATGTTGGTCAGCGGGCCGAGCGGGCACAGCGTCACGCTGCCTGACGGCTCCCGGCGCAGCGTCTCGATGATGAAGTCCACGCCGTCCTGCACTTGCAGCGCCATTTCGGGTTCGGGCAGGTCCGGGCCGTCAAGCCCGGTCTTGCCGTGCACATATTCCGCCGTGACGAGCGGGCGCAGCAGCGGACGTGACGCGCCGGCGAATGCCTTCACATCGGTGCGTCCGGCCAGTTCCAAAATCTTGCGCACGTTCTTTTCGGTGTGGTGGAGCGGCACATTGCCCGCCACGGCCACTATGCCCAAGACCTCGATCTCCGGCGAAGCGAGCGCCAGCAGGATGGCGACAGCGTCATCCTGCCCGGGGTCTGTGTCGATGATGATGCGGTGTTCGATGCTCATGAAACGCCAGACCTTCGGATCGGAGTTGTGCGGACCACGTGATGTCACAGGTTGAAATCAACCGGTGCAGCAACCATAACAGGCGCGACGGCGAATGCCATGCAGATTGGCCGCCCCTTGATGTCGCTTGCGGATCACAGGCCGCAACCGGAGATGATTTGCAAAGGCCGCCTCATGACGCGCGTTCCGCCCTTTTCCAGCCCGCTGCTTGTCGGGTTCGATGCGCTTGAAAAGAAGCTGGAACGCATCGCCAAGAGCGGCGACAGCTACCCGCCCTACAATATCGAGCGGATCGGCGGCGGCGAAGCGGCGCAAACGCTGCGCATCACGCTTGCGGTTGCAGGCTTTTCCGACGCCGACCTCGAAGTGCTGGTTGAGGAAAATCAATTGATCGTGCGCGGCAGGCAGGCCGACGATGACACCCCGCGTGAGTTCCTGCATCGCGGCATCGCCGCCCGGCAGTTCAGCCGCGTCTTCATGCTCGCCGACGGGATGCGGGTGACGGCGGCGCAATTGAAGAACGGTCTCCTGTCGATCGACCTCGACCGCCCGCAACCGGAACGTTTCATCAAGCGGATTGCGATCACCTCCGACGAGTGAGCAGTGCCAGTGGCGCCGGTCAGGCGGCGTAGGACGCTTCCTGCGGGCAAAGCACATCGAAGACGCCGGTCGCATCCGCCGCGGCGCGGATGCGGTCCAGGTTTTCGCCGCTGCGCAAGGCGCGCGCCACCTTGGACAGGGCTTTCAAATGGTCAGCCCCTGCCGATTCAGGCGCGAGCAGCAGGAACACCAGATCGACAGGCTGGTCGTCGATCGCCTCGAACTCCACCGGCTGGTCAAACCGGAAGAACAGCCCCGTCAGTTGCTTGGCCGATTTCAGCTTGCCATGCGGTATGGCGATGCCATTGCCGACGCCGGTCGAGCCCAGCCGTTCTCGCTGCTGGATCGTGTCGAAAATCTCGCGTTCACCCATGCCGGTGAGGAGCGCGGCCTTCTCCGAGATCAATTGCAGCAACTGTTTCTTGGATATGGCGCGAAGGCCGGTGAACACGGCCTCCGGCTTCAATATGTCATTCAAAGGCATGGCGTTGTCGCCCTCCGGACGGCTCTGCGGCCGTCTTTGTCAATTCAATTAGCCTTGAGCGGCAGCCGAGGTGTCCACCCAGCCGATATTCCCGTCGGCCCGCCGGTACACGATGTTGATCTGGCCCGAACCCTTGGCTCGGAACACGAAAACCGGATCGTCTGTGAGGTCGAGCTGCATGACGGCATCGGCAACCGACATCACGCTGGCCGGTTTGTGGGATTCGGCGATGATGGCGGGCGCATAATCCTCGGCCACTTCCTCGACCGACTCGTCCACAGGTTCAAACACCCGATAGGCATAGTCGTCGCCGGCGAGCGGGGTCGCGGCCAGCCCTTCGGCATGGTGATTCTTCAGCTTGCGCTTGTAACGGCGAAGCCGCTTCTCAATGTGTTCGGCCGCCTTCTCGAAGGCGACGATCGGGTCATGAGCCTCGCCCTTGGCCTGCAGATCGACACCGGAAGCGAGGTGCAGCTTGCAATCGGCAGAAAAGCGCCCGGCGGACTTCTCGACGGTCACGCTGCCGGTATAGCCATGCGCGAAATATTTGGCGGTGGCTTCTGCCATGCGTTCGGTGATCTGCGTGCGGAACGCGTCACCGATATCCATGTGCTTGCCGGAAATTCTCAAACTCATAACCAGGCTTCCTCCTGCCATTCCATGCCGGTGCCGCGAGAGCCCCGCTAACACCGGTGAGTGAATCAACAACAGCTGCCAATTGCAAGTTTGGCGGATCGTCTGCCTGCAAGCGCCCCCGGTTTCCACCCCTGCGGGATGTCCGGACCGGATGCGCGCGGTGTCTATTGGGGGGTGGCAGGCGTGTCAAGGCGGAGCGGGCTTGCCCACAGGGCGCCCGTTCCGTCGCCTGCGCGGGTCGACCCGGCCCCCCGCGGGGCTGTCAGCGCGCCCAGCGCAGCACGAGGGGATCAATCTCGCGCAGCAATTCCATCAGTTCCGCCTCTGTCGCCGGATGCACCGCCTTTGTCGGGTGGCGGACAAAATCCGATTTGATTACCCCGCCATGCTTCATGGCGATCTTGGCCGAGCGCCAGCCGCATTGCCGGTTCTCGAAATTGATGGCGGGCAGCACACGCGCATAGCCCGCCTTCGCCACCTCGCGCCGACCTTCGCGGAAATCGACGATGACGGGACGGATCAGGTCCGGGATCATCGCGGAGGTCATGGAGCCGGTCGCCCCTGCATCGAGGTCGGCCATCAGGGTGATCGCCTCCTCGCCGTCAAACGGCCCTTCGATGAGGTCGCCACCGGCGGCGATCAGGCCGCGCAACTTGGCCGCCGTTTGCTGCGTCTCGATCTTGAAGTAGCGCAATTGCGGCACGGCCCGCGCCAGCGTGATGATTTGCGCCACCGTCAGTTGCACACCCGATATCGGCGCATCCTGAAGCATGATCGGAATGCCGCCCGCATCTCCCGCGCGCTGGAAATGCTCGATCATCGACGTCTCGTCCGCCCGTAGGCTGACGCCGTGATAGGGCGGCATCATCATCAGCATGGCGGCGCCAAGCGAGGCCGCGAAGCGCGCGCGCGCCTCCACGATGTGGGTTGCAAAGTGCGAGACCGTGACGATGACCGGAACGCGGCCGGAAACATGGGCGAGACACAGCCGTGTCAGCGTCTCCCGCTCATCATCCGACAACAGAAACTGTTCCGAGAAATTGGCGAGGATGCAGATGCCGTCGACGCCCTGTTCGATCATCAGGTCGAGGACGCGTTTCATGCCCTCAAGATCCAAACTGCCATCCGGGTTGAACGGGGTCGGCGCAACCGGCCAGATGCCGGTGTAAGGGCGCGTGGTCATGGTCATTGTCATGTCCTCATGGTTTTCCGTCGGGCAGGGAGCAGCCTGAATCCATCGCCTCCCTCAGGCCCAATCCTGCGGCAGCAGCACATCCGGCATGTTCTGATAAGCGACGGGGCGCAGCCAGCGGCGGATCGACAGGGTGCCGACCGAGGTCGCGCCGAAATTGGTGGACGCCGGATAGGGCCCGCCATGCACTTGCGCATCCACCACTTCCACGCCGGTCGGGAACCCGTTGGCGAGCAGCCGCCCGGCCTTGCGTTCAAGGATGGGGATCAGGCGCAGCGCCAGTTCCATGTCGGCGGCCTCCAGATGCAACGTGCAGGTCAATTGCCCGTGCAAACCTTGCGCCAGCTCCAGCATTTCCCCCGCATCGCGCACACGCACGATGAGGCCGAGCGGCCCGAACACCTCCTCGCCGAGGCGCGCATCGGAGAGCCACTCCCCGCCGGTTGTTTCCAGCAGCGCCGGCAATGCCTGCCTGCCGCCGCATTCGGCCTTGAACCGCGTTTCGACGGCGCGGTTGGAAGCCAGCCGTTCACGGCCCGAACGATAGGCGGCGGCGATCCCGTCGGTCAGCATGGTTTGCGCAGGCACGGCGGAAAGCGCCGTTTCGGTGGCCTTCGCGAACATGTCCGCATCCGGCCCGTCGATGAGGACGGCGACGCCCGGGTTGGTGCAGAATTGCCCCGCACCCAAGGTGAGCGACGCCGCCCAGCCCTTTGCGATGGCCTTGCCGCGCGCGCCAAGGGCGGCAGGCAGCAGGAACATCGGGTTGACCGAGCCCAATTCGCCAAAGAACGGGATCGGTTCCGGGCGGGCGGCGCAGAGATTGAACAAGGCGCGCCCGCCTGCAAGCGAACCGGTGAAGCCGACGGCGGTGATGAACGGGTGCCGCACCAGCGCCTCGCCCACATCGCGCGTGCCGCCTTGCACGAGCGAGAACGCGCCGACCGGCACACCGCTCGCCTCCATTGCCGCAAGGATTGCCTGCGCCACGATTTCGCCTGTTCCCGGATGCGCCGAATGCCCCTTCACCACCACGGGGCAACCGGCGGCCAACGCCGATGCCGTGTCGCCGCCCGCAACCGAAAAGGCGAGCGGGAAATTCGACGCGCCGAACACGGCGACAGGCCCGATCGGCCGTTGCAGCATTTTCAAATCGGGGCGTGGCGCGGGCAGGCGGTCGGGCAGGGCGGCGTCATGGCGGCGGTCCAGCCAGTCATCCTTCAGGATGTGGCTTGCAAACAGCCGCAATTGCCCGGTTGTCCGCCCGCGCTCGCCGTCGAGGCGGGCGGCTGGCAGGCCCGTCTCCTGCGTGCCGATCTCGGTGATGGCTGCGCCGCGTGCCTCGATCTCGTCGGCGATTCGGTTGAGGAAGGCGGCGCGTGCGGCGCGGGGCAATGCGGCATAGGCGGGAAAGGCCGCTTCGGCCGCTTGGCAGGCCGCATCGACATGGGCTGCCGTTCCGGTGGCGAAATCACGCGCCGGGCCAAGGGCCGGCGAGGACGCAAATGTCGCATCGCCGCCGATCCATTCGCCCCCGATCAAATGTTTGCCTGTCAGCATCCGCCCCTCCCTGAGCCAATGATGATGAGTGCCGTCAGAAGTGGAATGCCGCGGTCGTCTCCCGGCGGCCGAGCGTCATCGCATCGGCCACATGCACCATCGGCGAAAGATCGACATCCGATGCACCCGTTCCCAGCAGGTCGGCCATTCGGGCATAGAGCGCCGGATATTCGCCCATGATGGTGTTTTCGCCCGCATGGGGTTTGCCGTCGATCTCCAGCACATTGCCGCCCATGCGCAAGGCGAGCCTGCCTTCGGTCGTCTCAATCTCGATGTCCCAGGTCTGCGGCCCTTCCTGACGCCAATCGAAATCGGCGGTCACATGGCCGCTGAACGTCAGTTCGGCCGCAATCGGCGTCTGCCGGTTTTCCGGAAAGACAAGGCGAGCCGATGTCAAATGCACGGGTTGCGGCAAGATCTCGGTCAGGATCGACAATGCGTTGATGCCCGGATCGAAGACGCCCATGCCGCCCGGTTCAAACACCCAGTCCTGGCCGGGGTGCCATTTGCGCACGTCTTCGCGCCAAGTGATGTGCGCCCGATTGATGTGTTTGCCCGCCAGCCACGCCTTCGCCGGGGCCACCGCATGCGCCATGCGGCTGTGCCATGTGGCAAAGAGCGTCAGTCCGCGCTCCTTCGCCATCGCTTCAAGCGCATGCACTTCGGCCAGTGTCGCGCCGGGTGGCTTTTCCAGCATCACATGGCGGCCCGCTTTCAGGGCGGCTGCCGCATATTCATAACGCGGCACCGGCGGCAGGCAGAGCGAGACAACCGGCACATCGGGCCTCTCGTCAAGAAACCGGGCGAAATCGGTGAAGGCGGCGACGCCCGGCACGGCGCCTTTGCGGGAAATGGTCGCCGCAAGCACGAAGTCCGGCGAGGCGGCGAGCGCCGGCACGTGTTGGTCGAGCGCGATCTTGCCGATGCCGACCAGCGCAACCTTGACCCTGCCTGCATGACTGTGTGCGGCCATCAACACGCCTCCCTCTGCGCAATCCTCTATCGCGCAGGCAGGGGCGGAAATCGAGCGTGAAAATCACCCGCCCGGGCGGTGCGCCCGTGGCGGGAAAAGGCCGTCACCCGATTTCGACATGCCACCATTTCGGGCGGCCGCCCTTGTAGGAATGGCTGACGGGCTTGAAGGCGGCAAGGGCCGGGCGGTCGAATGCACCAGTGAGCAGGCCGATCACCGGCGCATCATCGATTGCACCGAGCGAAGAGCCGCAGCGCGGGCAGAAGGCGCGTGAAGAGAAATCAGACGAGCGCCATGTCGATGGCGTGCCGCCCTCGCCCGTCCATGCGACGGCCTCGCGCGGAAACTCGACCCAATTTGCGGTGTAGGCTCCCGTGTGACGGCGGCACATCGAGCACGAGCAGCTGTGCGGACGACCGGGCGCGCCACGCGCTTCGAACCGAATGAAACCACAGAGGCAGCCGCCGGTCAGGGTCGCTTCTTTCGGCATGGTGCCCTCCAGACTGTGCCACGGCTGGATCATTTTGTGTTTTGATGGAATCATCAAAACGAAAACAAAATGGTCAAAATCAATATCTTGTAGCATGCCGTTTCCGATTAACTGGTTTCCACTTAATCGCAGCATGCTCTCGTGATGTTTGACGTGCGCCATATGCCAGCAACGGGAGGATTCAAGCAACCGATCCTTCGCCCTTCGAGGCTCCCCCGTACGATGCCGGGGTCGCACCTCAGGGTGAAGGACCGGAACAACGCCGGTGATCACATCGTCGGCTGCTCCTTGATGCCCCGACAGCCCGTCACATCACGGGCTGCTCCTTGATGCCCTGACAGCCCGTCACATCACGGGCTGCTCCTTGATAAACGTGCCGCGGTTGAGCTCATTGATTGCTGTGCGCAACTCGTCCTGCGTGTTCATCACGATGGGGCCATACCAGGCGACAGGCTCTTTCAGAGGCGCGCCCGAGACAAGCAGGAAGCGCGCGCCCTGCGGTCCGGCCGTCACCACCACTTCGTCACCGGCGTCAAACACCACCAGCGTGCGGTTGCCGGAGAAATCCCGGATATGGATTTCCTCGCCGTCGACCTCTTTCTCGACCAGCACGCCAAACGGTTTCGATGCATCACGGAAGGTCGCCGAACCCTCGAAAATATAGGCAAAGGCCGAACGGTAGGTGTCGACCGGAAAGCGTTTGGTGCGGTTGGCCGGAATCGAGATGTCAAGATATTGCGGGTCGGCGGCGATGCCGTCGACCGGGCCTTTCTTCGAGCCGAACGCGCCGACGACGACGCGGATCACCGTGCCGTCATCTTCCGAATATTCAGGGATTTCCGTCGACTTCACGTCCTGATAGCGCGGCTTCGTCATCTTCAGGTCCTTGGGCAGGTTGGCCCAAAGCTGAAAGCCGTGCATGCGCCCTAGCGCATCGCCCTTCGGCATTTCCTGATGCATGATGCCGGAACCGGCTGTCATCCATTGCACGTCGCCGGGCCCCAGATTTCCGACATTGCCGAGCGAATCGGCATGTTCGACATTGCCTGCGAGAACATAGGTGATCGTCTCGATGCCGCGATGCGGATGCCACGGGAACCCCGCCGCATAATCCTGCGGGCGGTTGTTGCGGAAATCATCAAACAGCAGGAACGGATCGGCAAGTTCCGGATTGCCGAAGCCGAAGGCGCGCTCAAGGCGTACGCCCGCGCCCTCAAGCGTTGGCTTGGTCTGCGAGATTTGCTTTACCGGACGAACTGACATGGGGGCGCTCCATCCTTGAATTGAGATGGCGCAGACATGGGCAAGACTTCCGTTCAAGGAAAGAGGTGCATCGGGCACGCATCGTTCAGCAATAAAGTACAATCATGGTGCGATGGTGCGCGCCGCCTTGACAATTTCGCCGTCTTCCTTGGTGAAATCGGATGCCAGCGGCTGCTCAAGGATGTCCAGCACCGCTTCGGAAGGGCGGCACAGGCGCACCCCTTTCGGCGTCACCACGATGGGGCGGTTCACCAGAACAGGATGGGCCAGCATGGCTTCAAGGATCGCCTCGTCGGTCACGGAAGGGTCGGTCAGGCCAAGTTGTTCGGCCGGGCTCTTGGCGACGCGCATTGCCTCGCGCGGCGTCAGGCCGGCTGCGGCAAACAGAGCCAGCAATTGCGGCCGCGTCCACCCGGTCTTCAGATAGTCGATCACCACGGGCTCCGTGCCGGAGGCCCGGATGATGTCGAGCGTGTTGCGCGATGTTCCGCATTCGGGGTTGTGGTGGATGACGGTGGTCATGGCTTTTGTTTTTCCGTGAGAAGGATCGACGCGACGGCAAGGCCTGCCAGCGCCCCGATGATCTGCATGAGTGCGAACATGGGCACGTCGACCGGCCTGATACCGGCGAATGTGTCGGAGAAGGCGCGCGCCAGCGTGACAGCGGGGTTGGCGAAGGACGTCGAGGCGGTGAACCAGTAGGCCGCCGTGATGTAAAGCCCGACGGCCATCGCCACGGCTTCCGCGCGCGCCTTCACCACCATGAGGATGGTCAGCACCAACCCGAAGGCGGCGATGAATTCCGACGTCCACTGTGCGGCTCCGGTGCGGGCCGTTGCGGACATCTGAAGAAGCGGTTCGGCAAACATGACATGCGCGGCCAGCACCCCGGCAAGTCCGCCCGCAGCCTGGGCCGCGACATAGCCGAGGGCATCCGACGGGCTGATCTCACGCTTGACGGCAAACACCAGCGTGACAGCCGGGTTGAAATGCGCGCCCGAAACAGGCCCCAGCGCCGTGATCAGCACGAACAGGATCGCGCCCGTCGCGATGGTGTTGGCGAGAAGCGCGATGGCGACATTTCCGCCAGCCAGCGTTTCACCCATGATGCCGGAGCCGATGACAGTGGCAAGCAGCAGCGCCGTGCCGGTGAATTCGGCCAGAAGCCGTTGCGGAAACGTGCTCATGCCGCGCCGCCCTTGCCGATCTCTGCGAGCTTTTTTTGCAGGCTCAGCCGGTCGAGCGCGGCCATGGGGAGGTTGATGAAGGCGGAGATGCGGGCATTCATCATACGGTAGGCGTCCGCGAAGGCAAGGCGGCGCTCGCTCTCCGTGCCTTCGGCCGCCGCCGGGTCGGGAATGCCCCAATGTGCCGTCATGGGCTGGCCGGGCCAGACGGGGCAGCTTTCCGCCGCCGCTGAATCGCAGACGGTGAAGACGAAATCCAGCGCGGGCGCGCCGGGCCGCGCAAACTCCTCCCAGCTTTTGGAGCGCGCAAAGGACGTGTCGAAGTTGAGCTTCTTCAACAAATCGAGCGTGAAAGGATGCGGTTCGCCCTTCGGCTGCGATCCGGCGGAATAGGCCCTGAAGCGACCCATGCCTTCCCGATTGAGGATCGCTTCGGCGAGGATGGAGCGGGCGGAGTTGCCGGTGCACAGGAACAGGACGTTCAAGATGTGGTCGTTCATCTCAGCAGTCACACAGGTTGGGTTGGGAAACGGGCAATGGGTTCAGCAGATCATGCAGCGGCGCGCAGTGCTCCGGCCTGCCGCCGCAACAATCCATGATGAGAAACGAGATCAGCGCCCGCATGCGTTCCATGTCGGCGCGGTAGCGGATGATGCGGCCTTCTCGCATGTTGGTGACGAGGCCTGCCCGCAAGAGCACCGCCAGATTGGCGCTCATGGTGTTCTGGCGCGCGCCCAGAGCGTCGGCGATGTCGCCAGCGGCCATGCCATCCGGCCCTGCCTTCACAAGCAGGCGGAGCGCCTCCAGCCGGTGCGGCTGGGACAGGGCGGCGAAGGCGAAACTGGCCGATGATTCATCCATGCATCATGAATAATCGATGCATGTGACACCTGTGTGACAGTTGCGTGACGCTTGGCGCGGTCGGTGCTCAACCCGATGACAGCCGCTTTGCAATCAGTGTCGCCAGCCTGTCGGCAACCGCATCCTTGCCCATGCGCGGCCACGTCTCTGCGCCCTCGCGCGTGATCAGCGTCACCGCATTGTCGTCTCCGCCGAACGTGCCGGTTCCGGGCGAAACATCATTGGCGACGATCATGTCGGCGTTCTTGCGCGCGAGCTTCTCGGCGCCGTAACGCGTCACATCCTGTGTTTCGGCGGCAAAGCCGACCACGACCTTCGGACGGAGCGCATGGTGCCCGACGGTTTTGAGAATGTCGGGATTTTCCGCCATGGTGAGAACCGGCGGGCCGGAAGCACCTTTCTTCATCTTTTCACCAGCCGCGTGTTCCACCCGCCAGTCGGCGACGGCGGCGACAAACACGCCGATGTCGGCGGGAAGCGCGGCCTCGACTGCCGTAAGCATCTCATGCGCCGTCTTGACATGGACCGTCCTGACGCCCCCCGGATCGGCGATCCGCACCGGCCCGGTGACAAGCGTGACGGATGCGCCCAGCTTCGCCAGCGCGGCTGCCACTGCATGGCCCTGTTTGCCTGATGAACGGTTCGCGATGTAGCGCACCGGGTCGATCGGCTCATGCGTCGGCCCGGAGGTGACAATCGCGGACCTCCCCGCAAGCGGTTTCTCACCGGGCGAGAGCATGGCGGCGACGGCTTCCAGAATGTCCAGCGGTTCGGCCATGCGACCGGTGCCCGCCTCGCCTTTCTCCGCCATCTCGCCGTCGCGCGGGCCGATGAAAGCGATGCCGTCGGCTTTCAATCGCGCCGCGTTGCGCATGGTGGCCGGATTGGCCCACATGGCCGGGTTCATGGCGGGCGCGACAAGGATCGGCGCGCGCGCCGCCAACAGCACCGCGGTCGCAAGGTCGTTGGCCATGCCATGCGCCATCTTCGCCATCAGGTCAGCGGTGGCGGGCGCAACCACGATCAGGTCCGCTTCGCGCGCCAGCCGGATATGGCCGACATCCTGCTCGTCTTCCCGGTCGAACAATTCGGTGAAGACCTTGTCCGCCGTCAGCGCGCCGACGCTCAAGGGCGTGATGAAATGTTGGCTTGCCCACGTCATCACCGCGCGCACGGCGGCCCCGGAGCGTTTCAAATGGCGGATGAGGTCAAGGCATTTGTAAGCGGCGATGCCGCCGCCGATGATCAGCACAATGCGCTTGCCCGACAGACTGTCGATGACCGGCTTTGGCGGAGCGGGAAAACTCATGGCGCGGCCTGCGGCATGGCGGAGATGACATCGGTATGGATGAAATCATCGCCCTTGAACAGGAGGGGGATGGCGCGGGTTTTGGCGAGCGCATAGGAGAAACAGTCACCGAAGTTGAGACGGGCAGGATGCCCGGTTCCGCGCCCATAGGTGAGCCGTGCGATAGCAGCCGCATCAACATGATCACGATCAACAGCGATCGGGCGGATGGCGTTGTCGGCCAGAAAATCATCAACCAAGGCCACACCGGCCGCGCCCAAACGCCCGCCCAGCACCTGATGGCACTCGACGAGGGTGCCAGTGCTGATCAGGCACGTATTGAGGCTGACAATGTTCGCATAGCTGTGAGCATCAGGCTCATCGACGAGGATTGCCACAATGGCCGACGTGTCCAGTGCGATCAAAGTTCACCGTCCGAAATCATGTCGGTCAGCGTCTTGTGATCCAGCATCACATACCGAGGGTCGAGGGGCTCGCCTTTCGGCTGGGCGCGAACCCATGCCATGATTTCCTCCGCCGTCTTGCGCTTGGGTGCGGCTTGCCCAACACCAAGGGCGCGGCACAGCGCATCGCGGGCTTCCTCTTCCATCGACACGCCGCGCTCGGCGGCGCGGATGCGCAGCGCCTTCTTCACGTTTTCATCGAGATTGCGTATTGTCAGAGAAGCCATTTCCATCTCCTGCCATTCGGCTCCCACAGAGGATGGGTTCAACCCGGTGAGGAGTCAATGATTGCACTGCAATCAATGCGATCACTCACCAGAGCCGCACGGCGATCACGATGAGGGTTGCTGCGATCACCCACAGCGCGATGCGGCCGGAGCGGGCGGCACGCGCCTCGGCCTTGCCGATCGCTTCGGCGGTTGCGGCGTCGAAACGGAATCCGTCGCGCACCGAACGGTCAGCCTCGGCGGCCAGCGCCTCGAAGCGTTCCGCCAGTTCCGGCCCGCGGCGGATGAGGTTGGCCGTGGCGCTGAGCCCGTCACGCGCATCGGTGAGCAGCGCTTTCGGCCCCAGATTGTCACGGATCCACTCTTCGATGACTGGCTTGGAGGCTTCCCACATGTTGAAATGCGGGCCCAGCGCGCGCGCCACGCCTTCCGCGACCACCATGGTTTTCTGCAACAGCAGCAATTCCGTGCGGGTCGCCATGTTGAACAGGTCGGTGATCTCGAACAGCAGCGTCAGCAGCCGCGCGATTGAAATCGTCTCGGCAGGCTGGCCGTAGATCGGTTCGCCAACGGCGCGCAGCGCTTGCGCGAACGACGCCACATCCTGATCGGCTGGCACATAGCCGGCTTCAAAATGCACTTCCGCCACGCGGCGATAGTCGCGCCGCAGGAAGCCGTAGAGGATTTCGGCGAGGAAGCGCCGTTCCTTCCTGCCGATGCGCCCCATGATGCCGAGATCCAGCATCACCAATGTGCCGTCACGCTGCACGAACAGATTGCCCGGGTGCATGTCGGCGTGGAAAAAGCCATCCCGCAAGGCGTGGCGCAGGAAGCTTTGCATCACGGTGACGCCCAGCTTCGACAGGTCGATGCCGGACGCGCGCACCTTGTCCATGTCGGTCAGCGGGATGCCATCGATCCATTCCATCGTCAGAACGTCACGGCCCGTGCGATCCCAGTCGACGGCGGGCACACGGAAATCAGCATCGTTGCGCGTGTACTCCGCCATCTCCGACAGGGCGGCCGCCTCGATGCGCAGGTCCATCTCCAGACGCGTTGTCGCCTCAAGGGTTTTGGCCACCTCGACGGGCTTCAAACGCTTGGACGAGGCGAATGCCCTGTCCTGGATTTGCGCCGCCAGCATGAACACGGCGTTGTTCTTGCGGAACTGCTCGCGCACGCCCGGCCGCACGACCTTCACGGCAACCTTGCGGCGGCCTTTGGCGTCCTCCACCCAGGCTGGATGCACCTGCGCGATGGAAGCGGCCGCGATCGGCTCGCCAAATTCGGCAAAGAACATCTCGGCGGGCGCACCAAGTGATTCGGCGATGGCGGCCTTCGCCTCTGCCGTCGGGAAGCTTTCCATCTTGTCGAGCAGGCCCGCCAGATCGCGCGCCATGTCGAGGCCGATCACATCGGCGCGCGTCGCCAGAAACTGCCCAAGCTTGGCATAGGACGGCCCAAGCCGGGCCACGGCCTTGGCGATGCGGTCCGTGCGCGCCGTCCCTGCGACGCGCCGCTTGGCGATCAGCCGCGCGAACTGCCATGCCAGACGCGGCAGCCCCTCCAGCGCGTCACCCGGCAGCGCGGCGACGACGCCTTCGCGCGCCAGAACCCAATTGGCGCGGATCAGCCGGAACAAAGTGCCAAGGGATGCCATCAGATGCTCAGAACGCCCAGCCGGAGTGCAGTGCGGCGATGCCGCCGGTATAGTTGCGCCAGCTCACGCGGCTGAAGCCAGCGTCACGGATCAAGCCTGCAAACACATCCTGGCGCGGGAATTTGCGGATGGACTCGACGAGATATTGATAGCTTTCCGCGTCACCGGTCACCGCCTTGCCGATGCGAGGAATGGCGTTGAACGACCACGCGTCATAAACGCGATCCAGGATCGGCTGGGTGACCTCGGAAAATTCAAGGCACAGGAAGCGCCCGCCGGTCTTCAAGACGCGGCGCGCTTCCCGCAGGGCCTTTGGAATGTCCGGCACATTCCTGATCCCGAAGGCGATGGTGTAGGCGTCAAAGCTCCGGTCCGGAAACGGCAGTTCTTCGGCATTGGCCTCGACAAAATCACAGCGCGTGTCGAGCTTGGCCTTCACCGCGCGGTCGCGCCCAACTTCAAGCATCGAACCATTGATGTCGAGCACGGTCGCCTCCGCGCTTGGCGAGGCGTGGAGAATACGAAACGCGATGTCGCCCGTCCCGCCCGCCACATCGAGCACATGGAACGGCCGCGTCTTGGCCGGTGCGAGCGCTGAAACCATCGCATCCTTCCATGCGCGGTGCAGCCCGCCCGACATCAGGTCGTTCATCATGTCATAGCGCCGCGCGACCGAGTGGAACACGGCATTGACCTTTTCCTGCTTCTCGGTGCCGTCACCGACGCTTTCAAACCCGAAGGATTGCGTCATTTCTTCGGGGCGGGCGGCGCGGTCGGTCGGCATTGAGGCACTCCTTCTAAACCGCTGGTGGTACGTTGGGTTGAAATCCGTGCGTCCCTGAATTGGATCCGGGGCAGGCATTTGCCTTCATGCTAAAGTTTTTTTGCCTCATGGTTCGAGGGTCGCTCATGCTCCCGCCTCGCCACGAAGGAAAAAGCCTCGAAGCACGAATGAAAATGCGCCTCCGCATGGCAGGGACTTCGGACTGAGACACCGCCAGCGTTCCGCTGATAGCGCAACCTGGCTGCCTGCGCTATGACCAGCCCGCGCGGCGTGTGGCCGCGCTGATTGGACATTCGCATCATGGTGAACCGCACTGTCTCCGGCCATTGCGCCAAACGTCCCATAGCTGAACTGCATTGCCACATCGAAGGGGCGGCCCCGCCTGAGCTGGTTCTGGCACAGGCCGCCAAATACGGCACCGATGTTTCGGCGGTCATCCGCGATGGCGCGTATGTGTGGCGGGACTTTGCCGATTTCCTGAAATGCTATGAGGCAGCGGCCAGCGTGTTCCGCACGCCGGAGGATTACGCGCTGCTGGCGGAAACCTATCTGGCGTCGATTGCCGCCGATGGCGCGATCTATGGCGAGTTCTTTGTCTCGCCCGTGCCGCCTTTCAATGCGGGCCTCGCGCCGGAAGCCTATCTGGAAGGCACGATTGCAGGGCTCCAAGCGGCGAAAGCGAAGCATGGCATCGAAGCCCGTCTGATCCTCACCGGCATCCGCCATGCCGGGGCCGACGCGGTGGAGGCTGCGGCGCGCTTTGCCGTCAGGCACAAATCCCATTGGTTGACAGGTTTCGGCATGGCGGGCGAGGAACGCATGCACCGACAGGCGGATTTCACCCGTGCCTTCGATATCGCGCGTGATGGCGGCCTTGGCATTACCGTGCACGCCGGTGAATGGCGCGGCCCGGATGAAGTACGCGAGGCGCTCGATGCGCTGCGCCCGGCCCGCATCGGCCACGGTGTGCGCGCCATTGAAGACGCCGATCTCGTGCGGCGGTTGGCGGATGAGCGCATCGTGCTGGAATGCTGCCCCGGTTCAAATGTCGCGCTTGGCGTGTTCCCGGATTTTGCTTCGCATCCCTACCCGGCGCTGCGCGCGGCAGGCGTGCGCGTCACGCTCAATTCCGATGACCCGCCTTACTTCTGGACATCGCTGAAACGCGAATATGGAATTGCCCGCGCGCATTTCGGCATGGAGGACGCCGCGCTGCTTGCCGACACGCGCACCGCCATCGAAGCGGCCTTTGTCGATGAGCCGACGCGGGCCGCGCTCCTCGCCCGCATCGACCAGCATGTTGTGGGTGAAGCGTGATCCGGCCCGCGGCCGGGGTTTCCGCTTGCGTGATCAGGGCTTAAGGTCCGTCAAAAGCGCGGAGTTCCCCATGTCCAGTCCGAAAGCGAATGTCGTCGTCGTCGATCACCCGCTGGTCGCCCACAAGCTCACCATCATGCGGGACAAGGAAACATCGACGGCGAGCTTCCGCCGCCTGCTGCGCGAGATCGCGCATCTGCTCTGCTATGAGGCGACACGCTCCCTGCCCGTCGAAATGGTCGAGATCGAAACGCCGCTGACCAAAACCATGGCCCCGCGGCTGGAAGGCAAGAAACTCGTGATCGCCTCGGTGCTGCGCGCCGGAAACGGCCTTCTCGACGGCATGCTCGATCTGGTCCCCGCCGCCCGCGTCGCCCATATCGGGCTTTACCGCAACCACGATACGCTGGAGGCGGTGGAGTATTACTTCAAGGCGCCTGAACACCTCGCCGACCGCAAGGTGATCGTCGTCGACCCAATGCTGGCGACCGCCAATTCGGCGATTGCGGCCGTGGAGAAGCTGAAGGAGCGCGGCGCTTCCGACATCACGTTTGTCTGTCTGCTTGCCGCGCCCGAAGGGGTTGCGCGGTTCACCGCCGCTCACCCGGACGTGCCGGTGATCACCGCCTCGATTGACAGCCATCTGAACGAAAAGGGCTATATCGTGCCTGGTCTCGGCGATGCCGGTGACCGCATGTATGGCACGAAGTGACGGCCGCAGGACAACCCTTCGGCATGCCGTCGCCTTAACTTTCGGTTGACCATTCCATCGTGACAGCTGTCGCGGTTAACAGCCCGGCAAGCATGGCCGTGGCATTGCGGACGCATGTTGAAACACGCCATCATGTTCGGGTCCCTCATTGGTGCGGCGATAGCCGTGCCGATGATCCATCAGGCCAATCCTGAACTGCTGGGGCGATTCCTGACGCGGGCGGAGCCGCAGCCTGCCGCGCAGCAACTCGCCTATGCCGAACCGAAGCCGCGCCAGAACGCCCCTGCGTCCTCCGGCAGTGTGGTGACCGTCCCGATGGACGCGCGCGGCCATTTTGTCACCGATTTCAAGTTCAACGGCCAGAAGGTGAAGGCGCTGATCGACACGGGTGCCACCTATGTGGCGCTCAACCGTTCGACAGCGGGGCGGATCGGCGCCCGCATCTCGGCCCAGGACATGCGCTACACCGTTTCCACAGCCAATGGCGAGGCGCGCGCCGCCGCCATCACCATCGAGGAAGTGACAATCGGCCGCATCCGCGTCAGGAACGTTCCGGCTCTGGTGCTGGAAGACAAGGCGCTGGACGGCGTGCTGATGGGGATGAGCTTCCTCAAAGAACTCGACCGCTTCGCCATCGAGGACCGGACGCTCATTCTGGAAAACTGAGCGCCTATCCGGCGATACGCTCGATGACCGCCGATGGCGGATTGACCGGTTCTTCCGCGATTGTCAGCGCTGCAAGGAGCGCGCGTGCCGCAGCCTGCGCCGCCTCAACGGACGCCGCATGCACCCGCGCCACCGGATCGCCTTTGGAAACCGGTGTTCCGACAGGCATGATCCGGTCAAAGCCGACGGAATGGTCGATCGCGTCTTCGGCGCGGCGACGGCCGCCGCCCAGATCAAGCACCGTCACGCCCACCTCACGTGCCTGCCAACCGGCGACAAATCCATCGGCGGGCGCGGGCACATCACGGATGATCGGTGCGGCGCGCAGATAGGTAGCCGGCTTTTCAACAAAATCCGCCGGTCCGCCGAGCGCGTGAACCATCAATGCGAAAACCTCGGCGGCGCGGCCGGATTGAAGCGCCGCCAGCCCGGCCACGCGCGCGCCGGTCACATCAGGGTGCAGCCCGGCCGAGACCAGCATTTCGGCGGCAAGCGCCAGCGTCACCTCTTCCAGCCGCCCATCGCGGCGCGCACCCGTGAGGAATTCGACAGCATTCATCACTTCAACCGCGTTGCCGGCGGCGGAAGCAAGCGGCTCGCTCATGCCTGTCAGCAGTGCGGTTGTCGGCAGTCCCGCGCCATTGGCCACCGCCACAAGGTTTTGCGCCAGCGCGCGGCTCTCGTCATGGGTCGGCATGAAGGCCCCGTTGCCGCTTTTCACATCAAGAACGAGGCTTTGCAGTCCGGCGGCAAGCTTCTTCGACAGGATCGACGCCGTGATGAGCGGAATGGATTCCACCGTCCCCGTGACATCGCGGATTGCATAGAAGCGCTTGTCGGCAGGAGCGAGATCGCCGGTCTGGCCGATGATGGCGCAGCCGACATCCTTGGTCACACGCCGGAATGTCGCCTCATCCGGCTGCGTCGCATAGCCGGGAATCGAATCCATCTTGTCGAGCGTGCCGCCGGTATGGCCGAGCCCGCGCCCGGAAATCATCGGCACGGCAGCCCCGCAGGCGGCCACGATCGGTGCAAGCATCAAGGACACATTGTCGCCGACGCCGCCGGTGGAATGCTTGTCGGTGACGGGCCGGTCAAGCTCGGGCCATGCGAGCACCGTGCCCGAATCGCGCATGGCGAGTGTCAGTGCCACGGTCTCCTCACGCGCGAGGCCGCGGAAGAACACCGCCATCGCAAAGGCCGAGACCTGCCCTTCCGAAACGGACTTGTCCGTGATGCCTTGGACAAAACGCCGGATATCGCCGCCGGAGAGCGCGCCCCCGTCGCGCTTGGCGCGGATGAACTCCTGCGGAAGGAAGCCTGCCGCCATCTCAATAGGCTCCGCCGCCGCCGCCCGGCGTCACGCCGAACGGGGTCCAGATCGTCTTGATGCGGACGGCATGAAACAGGAACTCCTCGCCCTGACCTTGGACGGGGTCGAGCCAGTCCCGCGCCCGGCCGTGGTTAACCCATGTCGCCTTGAGGTTCCCCGCGGACGCCGCCTCCACCTTGGCCGAACCGTCCTTCGAGCCGAAGTACCAGTGGCACGCCACATCATCATGCTTGGCGAGCGTGTCGGCCAGCGCGTCGCGGTCCCCGGTCACGATGTTGATGACGCCGCCCGGCACATCCGACGTGTCGAGCACCTGATACAGATCAAGAGCCGGCAAAGGATTCGCGGGCGAAGGCGTGGCGATGACGCGGTTGCCCATGGCCACGGCCGGAATGACGGTTGAGATGAAACCCAAAAGCGGGGCTTCCTCCGGACATGATACCGCCATCACATCCCAAGGTTCGTTCAGCGCCAGCGCCAGCATGCGCGGTGCGGGCCCGCGCACCGCGCCATCATATTTGTCGGCCCAAGCCGCATAGTGCAGGATTCGGTTGACGGAGGCGTCCACCTCGCGTTTAGCTTGCGCCGCCGTTGACCCGGTCCGCATCAGACGGCGGACGAAATCATCGCTGCGCGCCTCAAGGTTTTCGGCCAGGAAATACAGCACTTGCGCGCGGGCATGGCCGGTCATGGCGCTCCAGCCCTCCGCCTTGTGCGCCGCTTCGACGGCATTGCGGACATCCTTGCGGTTGCCGAGCGGCACTTGGGCGATCTCGTGGCCCTTCGTGTCAAAAACCGGATAGGAATAGCCGCCATCCGGGCGCACCTGCTTGCCGCCAATGTAGAGTTTAGCCGTGCGATCGAGCGCGGGCGCACCGGTTTCTCCATCCCTCGTACCCGGCACTGGCGCTGCGACCGGCTTCGGCGCAGGCAGCAGTTTCGCCTTCTTCTGGAATTGAGGAACGAGATATTCGAGCATCCCCTCGCGGCCGCCCTCGCGGCCGAAGCCACTTTCCTTGTAGCCGCCAAAGCCGGCTGAGGCGTCAAACAGGTTTGTCGCATTGATCCAGACAACACCCGCCTTCACGTTGCGCGCCGCTTCAAACGCCGTGTCGAGGTTCTGGCTCCAGATCGACGCCGCCAGCCCATAGCGCGAATTGTTCGCCAGCTGCACGGCTTCGCCCGGCGTGCGGAACGTGGTTGACACCAGAACCGGACCGAAGATCTCCTCCTGCGCCAGCGTGGAAGCCGGATGCACATCGGTGAACAGGCTTGGCGGGTAGAAGCACCCTTTCGCTGACAACACATCGGCCGCCCAGCTCGGCTGGTGCAGGACCGCGCCCGCTTTGACGCCTGCCGCAACCCTGGCCTTGATACTGTCGATCTGAACGGACGCGACCACCGCGCCCATGTCCACCGCCTTGTCGAGCGGATGGCCGACGCGGAGCTTTTCCATGCGCGCTTTGAGCTTGGCATGGAACCGGTCGGCGATGCCCTCCTGCACCAGCGCGCGCGATCCGGCGCAGCATACTTCGCCTTGATTGAACCAGATGGCGTCCACCACGCCTTCGATGGCGGCGTCAATGTCGGCATCGTCAAAGACGATGAAGGGTGATTTGCCGCCAAGTTCCAAAGACAGCTTCTTGCCCGAGCCCGCCGTCTGGCGGCGGAGAATGCGGCCGACTTCGGTCGAGCCGGTGAAAGCGAGCTTGTCGATGCCGGGGTGGGCGGCGATCAGCGCGCCGGTTGAACCATCGCCATTGACGAGGTTGAACACGCCCTTGGGCAGTCCGGCCTCGCGGCAGATTTCAGCAAACAGATACGCCGTCAGCGGTGTATGCTCAGCCGGCTTAAGAACTACGGTGCAGCCGGCGGCGAGCGCGGGCGCAACCTTCCACGCAAGCATCAGCAGCGGGAAGTTCCATGGGATGATCTGTCCGCACACGCCCGCCGGCGCGTGGGCAGGAAACGCAGTGTCGCGCAGTTCCGCCCAACCTGCATGATGGTAGAAATGGCGGGTGACAAGCGGAATGTCGATGTCGCGCGTCTCGCGGATCGATTTGCCATTGTCGAGCGTTTCGACAACGGCAAGCAGGCGGGCATGTTTCTGCACCAGCCGCGCCAGCGCGTAGAGATGCCGCGCGCGAGCCGTGCCGGTGAGCGCCGCCCAGCCCTTGAGCGCTGCGCTTGCAGCCTTCACCGCATCATTGACCTCGGCCTCTCGGGCGATTGAAACCGCGCCGAACGTTTCGCCCGTAGCCGGGTTGGCGGCAGTGAAGGTCCCTGCATCCGGCGTGGTGAAGCGCCCGTTGATGAAATGGCCGAAGCCGCCCGCCTCGGCATGGCGCTTGATCCAGCCGCGCGCCGCGGCATCCTCTTCGGGCGCGGGACCATAGTCCATGGTCTTGAGGATGTTCAGGATCTCATTCATCGGCGCCTCCCAGCAACCGGGCTCATGCGATGCCGTGGCGATCAGCGGCCGAATATCGCCCTGTCACGTGATGTTCGATCTGGCGTTCAATGTCTCCGAGCAAGCCGGAAGCGCCCATGCGGAACATGTCGGGCAGCATGTAGCCCGCGCCCATTTCTTCCTTCATCAGTGTCAGCCAGGCCAGCGCATCCTTGGCCGCCCGGATGCCGCCCGCAGGTTTGAACGCCACGTCAAAGCCCGACTGCGCCGAGTAGTCGCGGATGGCGCGCAGCATGGTGAGGCCGACAGGAAGCGTGGCATTGGCGGCTTCCATGCCGGTCGAGGTCTTGATGAAATCGCTCCCGGCCATCATCGCCACCATCGAGGCGCGATAGACGGTCGTCAGCGTTTTCAAGTCGCCGGTTGCAAGGATCGCCTTCATGCGCGCCGGGCCGCAAGCTTCGCGCATGGCGCATGTCTCGTCATGAAGCGCGGCCCAATCGCCCGTCAGCGCGAAGCGCCGGTTGATGACAATGTCGATCTCGGCGGCCCCGTCCGCCACCGCCTGCCGGATTTCGGCCAGGCGCTGCGGCAGCGGCGTCAAGCCGGCCGGAAAGCCGGTCGCAACCGAGGCGACCGGAACTTTCGACCCCGCAAGCGCCTTGACCGCATGCGGCACCATCGCCGGATAAACGCAGACAGCCCCGGTCGTCAGGTCATAAGCCGACAAGCCGAGCGCAGCCTTGAGGTCATCCCGCAACGGATGGCGCGCCTTGGCGCACAGCCGCTGCACGCGGCCCGGTGTGTCATCACCCGCAAGCGTCGTCAGGTCGATGCACTCGATTGCCCGGATGAGCCATGCCGCCTGCCATTGCTTTTTGACCGTGCGCCGCGTCGTCAACGTCGCGGCGCGCCGTTCCGCGGCGGACAGGTTGATATCCACGCCTTCAAACCAGTCGGGCCTCAGGTCCGTCCCCGCATTGCGCAGGCGCGCCGGCGCGGTGATGACCAAGGCGCGGCCATCCGGTTCCAGCTTGGAGGTCGAGTTCCCAGCGTCAGTCCGCGGTTTCGTCGCCATCACGCCAACCCGTTGGCGAGCGCCTGTTTCAGGATCGTCGCGAGCTTGGCCCCGCCAAGCGGTGCCATGTCCTTGGTTTCGTCATGGGAGAGTTCGCCGCCGGTCATGCCCGCGCCGAAATTGGTGATGACCGAACAGGCGGCGACCCGCATCCCCAGAAACCGCGACAGGATGACTTCCGGCACCGTCGACATGCCGACGGCGTCGGCGCCGATCATCTGAGCAAAGCGGATCTCGGCCGGTGTCTCGAAGGACGGGCCGGAAAACCACATGTAGACGCCTTCGCCCAGTTCCGTGCCTGTGTCGCGGGCCGCGCGGCGCAGCGCCTCGCGCATGCCGGCATCATAGGCACTGGTGAGGCCGACGAAGCGCGCATCGTTCTTTTCGCCGAAGAGCGGGTTGGTGCCGGAAAAATTGATGTGATCTGTGATGAGCATCACGGAGCCGGGGCCAAGATTGGGCCGCAATCCGCCAGCCGCATTGGTGAGGATCATTGCCGTGACGCCGAAGGCTTTCAGCGTTTCCAGCGCCGGTCGCATCACACCTGCATCGCCGCTTTCGTAGTAATGCGCGCGCCCGGCCATCACCGCCACGGGTGTGCCGGAAATCCGCCCGATGACGAGTTTTCCTGCATGGCCGGAGACGCCCGGATGCGGGAAGCCCGCCAACTCGCCATAGGGGATCGACACCGCGTCCTCGACCGCTTCGACAAGACCGCCAAGGCCGGAACCGAGCACCATGCCGATTTCAGGGCGCAGCATGGTGCGTGCCCTGATCAGCATCGCATTGGCTTCGGCGCGCGGATCAGGCGTGACATCACCGCTCATGATGCGATCTCCAGATGGTCCGGCCCAAATGAGAAGGGCAGCAATTCGTCCAGCGTGAAGGAGCGCTTCAGCACGCCCCCGGCGTCGAGCACATGGATGGGTGTCGACGGAGAAGCGAACTCGCGGATCTTCTGGCGGCAACCGCCACACGGCGTCACCAGCCCGTCGCCCGCGCCTGAAACGGCGATTTCCGCAATGCGCCTGCCACCGGCCAGCACCATCGCCGCGATCGCGCCGGCCTCGGCGCATGTGCCTTGCGGATAGGCGGCATTTTCAACATTGCAGCCGGGGTGGATGCGGCCTTGTTCATCACGGATCGCGGCGCCGACGAGAAAGCGCGAATAGGGCGCATGCGCCGAAAGCCGGGCTTTGGCCGCCGCCTCGAAAAGCGCGTCCAGGCTCATCTCAGCGCTCCTTCACATAGGGCACGCCGCCGGCCTTGGGCGGGATCGCCTTGCCGATGAAGCCGGCGAGCAGAACCACGGTGAGGACGTAGGGCAGCGCATTGATGAATTGCGACGGCACTTTCACGCCAAACAAGGGCTGGCTCTGCAGCGGGATCGCGACCGCCTCAAGAAAGCCGAACAGCAGGCAGGCCCCCAGCGCCGGAACCGGCTTCCATTTGGCGAAAATCAATGCGGCCAGCGCGATGAAGCCTTTGCCGGCCGTCATGTTGGGCGCGAAATTGGCCGATTGGGCGATGGCGAGATAGGCCCCGGCGATGCCCGAGAGCACGCCGCAGATCATCACTGCCGAATAGCGCAATTGCACCACCGAGATGCCCGCGGTATCGACGGCGGCCGGGTTCTCGCCGACTGCGCGCAGCCGCAGGCCGAAGCGGGTGCGATAAAGCACCCACCACGTGACGGGGACCGCTGCGAACGCCACATAGACAAGCAGCGAATGGCCCGAGAGAAGCCCCGAATAGATGTCGCCCAGCACCGGCACATCCTGCACAACATCTGCGAAGGGCAGGGTGATCTGCTGGAAACGCGCTTCGTTCGGCAATTGCGGCGTCTTGCCGCCTTCGGCATACCATGCCTTGGCGAGCAGCGCGGTCAGCCCGATGGCAAGGAAATTGATCGCGACGCCCGACACGATCTGGTTGCCGCGCATGGATATCGAGGCGAAGCCGTGCAGCAATGCGGCAAGCACGCCGACCAGGATCGCGGCCACCAGCCCCGCCCATTCGCCAACACCCGAGGCCTGGAAATAGGTCGCGGCAACGCCCGCGCCGAAGGCGGCAAACAACATCTTGCCCTCGATGCCGATATCGAACACACCGGAGCGTTCGGCATAAAGCCCGGCAAGGCAGGCAAGCAGCAGCGGCGTGGAGAGCCGCAACGTGGAGTCGAGCACGGAGAGGATGATGACGCTGTCCATGGTCAGGCTCCGGCTGGCTTCACCGCTTGCGGCGGTTTGGCGAACATGGCGGCGAGCGCCGGGCGGAACAGGTTTTCCAGCGCGCCGGCAAACAGGATCACCAGCGCCTGAATGACAATGATCATGTCACGGCTGATCGCGGGCATCTGGAACGACAGGACCGAGCCGCCCTGATAGAGAATACCGAACAGCAGCGCCGCCAGCAGCACGCCGACCGGGTGCGAACGGCCCATTAACGCCACCGCAATGCCGACAAAGCCCGCGCCGCCGACGAAATCGACCGTCAGCTTGCCGACATTGCCCATCACCGTGTTCAAGGCCAGCATGCCCGCCAGCGCGCCGGAAATCAGCATCGTCACAATGGTGATCTTGGTGGTGGAGATGCCCGCATAATGCGCCGCCGTCGGGTTTAGGCCCATGGCGCGGATCTCATAGCCAAGCTTGGTGCGCCAGATCAGCAGCCAAACGCCGAAAGCCGAAGCAAGCGCGAGAAAGAAGGTGATGTTGACCGGCGGCGATGACAGCCTCGCGCCGAACATCGTCCAGATCGCGCGCAAGGTCGGCACCATGCCGCCATCGGAGAAGAGCCGCGTCGACGGGTCCATGGACGAAGGCGGTTTCAGCCAGTTGACAAGCAGATACACCATCAGCGACGCGGCAATGAAATTGAACATGATCGTTGTGATGACGATGTGGCTGCCGCGTTTGGCCTGCAGATAGGCGGGCACCGCCGCCCAGGCCGCACCGAACGCCGCCCCCATCAGGATCGCGAACGGGAACGTGATCCACCACGGCACGTAAGGGTCCAAAGCGAGGCAGGCGAGCGCGACTCCGAGCCCGCCGATATAGGCCTGGCCTTCGCCGCCGATGTTGAACAGGCCTGCGTGAAACGCCACCGCCACAGCGAGGCCGGTGAATGTGAAGCTCGTCATGAAATAGAGGGTCGAGCCAAGGCCGCGGCCCGAACCCAGCGCGCCGCCGACAAGCAGCTTCAGCGCCTCCCACGGGTTCTCGCCGAGAAACACCACGACGAGGCCTGCAACCAGAAAGCCGACAATGACATTGACCGCAGGCAGCAGGCCGATATCCACCCAGCGGGGCAGTTTTGCGTAAGGATTCGCCATTACTCCGCCGCCTCTTTTGCAGCCGACGGCGCATCGGCCGCCGTCACGCCGGCCATCAGCAGGCCGATTTCGCCTTCGCCCGCATCGGGCGCGACCTCGCCG
>JALOTE010000125.1 GCA_025458045.1 Rhizobiaceae bacterium | reverse complement strand
TCCATGGCGTCAGCCGCCGGTCATGGGTGGAAACAACGCGATTTCCTGTGGCGTGCCGATGAACTCGTCGGCCATGATCATCTCCTGATCGACCGCGACGCGGATGACCGAGGGTACCGCCAGCGCCGCCGCGTGATCTTCGCTTTGCGTGGCAAGCCAGACAAGCAGGTCATGCGCGGTGCGCACATCGGCCGGGATGTCGCGCATTTCCTCGGAGACGCCGATCTTTTCGCGCAGCCAGGCGAAGTAGATGAGTTTCACACGCATCCCGTTCACCTTCGGGTTTCAATCGACCACGTGGCGCAGGCCGGCCTTGAAGTAATCATAGCCGGTATAAAGCGTCAGCACCGCGGCGAGCCACAACAGCACGATGCCCGTCTCGCTCACATGCGGGATGAGCTTGTCCCCCGCCGAACCCGCAAGCAGGAATCCGATCGCCACCATCTGGATCGTCGTCTTCCATTTGGCCAATTGCGTGACCGGAACCGACACTTTCAATTCCGCCAGATATTCGCGCAGGCCCGAGACCAGGATTTCACGGCACAGGATGATGATCGCCGCCCATAGCGTCCAGCCGGCGATCGTGCCGTCGGCCGCAAGCAGCAGCAGGCAGGAGGCGACGAGCAGCTTGTCGGCGATCGGGTCCAGCATGCGGCCGATGTTGGATTGCTGCTGCCAGGCGCGCGCCAGATAGCCGTCGAGATAATCGGTGAAGGAGGCGACGATGAAGAAGGTCAGCGCCGCCCAGCGCGCCGGATCGCTCGACTTCAGGCGGCCCTCGATGAAAAAGCAGAACACGATGAGCGGCACCGCGAGGATGCGCCCATAGGTGAGCATGTTGGGCAGGTTGAATGCTTTTGACGCCATGATGGCGGTGTTGTGCCCGCCGGACGGAAGAGTCGCAAGCGAAAAGGGAGGGAAGATCGCCGGACAAGGCAAACGGGGCGTCAACATACACCGTCCTTCGCCCTTCGAGGCTTTTTCCCTTCATGCTGAGGGTCCGTTTTCAGGACGGGCGAGACCACGACCGACAAGGCGATCATCGAAGTGAAGGGCGGCGGCGTTTCTGTTGATCAAATCCACAAACTCAAAAGCGTCATCGAGCGCGAAAAGGCGCTGGTCGGCATTTTCATCACGCTGAATGAGCCGACCAAGCCGATGAAGGCGGAAGCCGCCGCCGCCGGTTTCGCCGACACGACATGGGGCCGCGTGCCGCGCATCCAGATCCTCACGATCGAGGGTCTTCTCAGCTATTCGGAGGCAGCCCGCCTGCCGGTCGTCGATTCCTCGGCCTTCAAGAAGGCACCGAAGGAAAAGCCGAAAGGGGATCAGGGTGATTTGGGGTTGTGAGGGAGTTGGGACGATGCGCGTCCCCCTCGGTCGGCTGCAAGACCAAAACCCTCTCACTCTTTCGTCATTGCCCGGCTCGACCGGGCAATCCATGCCGTGGCATCCCGGCAAGGTTTATGGCTTGGATCGTCGGATCAAGTCCGACGATGAAGAATGGTTGGGGGAGATGTCGGCGAATGCCGACCGAGGTGGAACCGCGCCCGTCACCCCCCGTGGAAATGATCATAGATCGTCTGCGCCATCGCCTGTGACACGCCGTCCACCGCCAACAGATCGGCCACCGCCGCGCGGGAAACCGCCTTTGCCGTGCCGAAATGCTTCAGAAGCGCGCGTTTGCGGGCAGGCCCGATGCCGTCGATCTCGTCGAGCGGGCTTTTCACCATCTCTTTCGCCCGTTTGGCGCGGTGCGTGCCGATGGCGAAGCGATGCGCCTCGTCGCGCAGGCGCTGCATGAAATAGAGGACCGGGTCGCGCGGCGGCAGCGAGAACGACGGCTTGCCCGCAATGAAGAAACGCTCACGCCCCGCCTCGCGGTCCTGGCCCTTGGCGATGGAGACGAGAGCAACGCGATCACTGATCCCGAGTTCGTCGAAGATCGCCTTGGCGGCGGTGAATTGCCCCTGGCCGCCATCGATCACCACGAGGTCGGGCCAGACGGGAATCGCGGCGTCGTCGGCGGCCTCGTCACCTGTGTCCGGCTCGGCGGTTTCGGCGATGAGCCGCTTGAATCGCCGCTCCAGCACCTCCTTCATCATGCCGAAATCATCGCCCGGCGTCAGCGCGTCGTTCCTGATGTTGAACTTGCGGTAATGCGCCTTGGCGAAACCCTCCGGCCCCGCGACGATCATGCCGCCGACGGCATTCGTGCCCATGATGTGCGAGTTGTCAAAGACCTCGATGCGGCGCGGCGTTTCGGGCAGGCCGAACAATTCCGCCACGCCTTCCAGCAGGCGGCGCTGCGATGAGGTGTCGGCGAGGCGTCGGCCGAGCGCCTCCTTGGCATTGGCAAGCGCGTGGTTGATCAGGTCGCGCTTGTCGCCGCGCTGCGGCACCGCGATCTCGATCTTGCGTTCGGCCTTGGCCGTCAGCGCTTCGGCAAGGATGGCGCGATCCTCGAACTCATGGCTGGCGAGGATGAGGCGCGGCACCGGCTTGTCCTCGTAGAATTGCGCGAGGAACGCGCCCAGCACGTCAGCCGGTTCGATGGAGGCGTCGGCCTTGGGAAAGAAGGCGTGGTTGCCCCAGTTCTGCCCGGTGCGGAAGAAGAACACCTCGATGCAGGTCTGCCCGCCTTCGGCGTGGATGGCGAACACGTCCGCCTCGTCCAGCCCCTCGACATTGATGCCCTGATGGCCCGAGACATGGCTGAGCGCCGCGAGTCGATCACGCAGCACGGCGGCGCGCTCAAAGTCCAGGTCCTCTGCGGCATCCGCCATTTGCGCGCCAAGCAGCTTCTTCACATTCTGCGAGCGGCCTTCGAGAAAATCCCGCGCCTCATTGACCAGTTCCGCGTAACCCTCTTGGCTGATCTCGCCGGTGCATGGTGCCGAACAGCGCTTGATCTGGTAGAGCAGGCAGGGCCGTGTGCGCGCGTCAAACACGCTGTCGGTGCAGGTGCGCAACAGGAAGGCGCGTTGCAACGCATTGATGGTGCGCGCAACCGCCCCGGCCGAGGCGAACGGCCCGAAATAATCGCGCCCCTTCAGCCGCGCGCCGCGATGCTTGAACATGCCGGGCGCGGCATGGCCGGTTGTCAGAACGATGTAGGGAAAGCTCTTGTCGTCGCGCATCAGCACGTTGAAGCGCGGGCGCAACCGCTTGATGAGGTTGGCTTCCAGAAGCAGCGCTTCGGTTTCCGTCCGCGTGGTGAGGAACTCCATCGACGCGGTTTCGGAGATCATCCGGGCGATGCGGTTGGTGTGCCCGCCAAGGCGCGTGTAATTGGTCACGCGGTTCTTCAGGTTCTTCGCCTTGCCGACATAGAGCACGTCGCCCTTGCCATCGAACATGCGATAGACGCCCGGCTTGCCCGGCAGCCTGCGGGCGAGCGCCGCGATAAGCTCGGCCCCGGAAAGCCCGGCAATATCGTCAAGCGGCGCGGCATCCCATTGGATGTCGGCGGGCGCTTTCACCGTGTCGGCTTGGGTGCGTTCCAACGATGGCTCCGAAGGCGATTCCATGGCATCGAAATTAGCGCCCGCCTCTTCCGGCGGCAAACGCGGCTTGAGTCCGCGCGCGGCGTGCCTGGGGTGCGGCGGGCGGCGGCGCTTCATGCCTGCGCGGCCGCCCAATCCTCAAGCAGCTGAACGCGGCCCGCCATCACGCCCGTGGAAAATGCGGCGGCGAAACGCCGGTCGGCGGTGATGACATTGCAGCCAAGATTAACGGCAATCGCGAGGTAGAGGCAGTCATAGACGGGGTGGCGGTGGTCCGCCGCCAATTGGAAAGCACGGTCATGCGTTTCGAGGTCCATGTCCGATATAATGATGTCGTTTGAGATCCGTCGCGTGACGGCGGACCAAACACCTCGCGGCGCGCCAAGCTTCACATTGTTTTTCCAAACGATGTTGGCCAGTTCCGTAAGCAGTAAATCGGGAGCATGAAAAGCAAAACCAGACTTGAGCAGGCCTTCCGCGGCCACACTGTCGATCTCGTTGAAGATCCACTTGGCAACGATGCTCGCGTCAACGACCAGGCGCTTCACTCCAGCCCCTCTCGATATTCATCCGATGACATAGAGGGCACTGTTCCCGGTGTCATGGCGCGGATGCGCCGAAATTCCGCTATCATGGCATCCCTGCTGACCGCGCCTTCCTGCTCTATTAACTGACGTACCAAACCCTCAAGCGACTGCCCGCTGGCTTTTGCTTTGTCGCGAAGTGTATTTAGTGCAGCGTCACTGATGTTTCGGACGAGAATCTGGCCCATGGCGGCCTCCATGATATCATGACCGATAGCATAAACCTTCGCCTGCCAGACGGCAATCGCTGGCGCCCGATGGCACGCTTCCCAAATGCCCGGCTTCCTCGGCGGCGCGGCTTGCCCTGCGGCGCGGATCACTCGTTGGCATTGAGCACGTCCGGCGTTTCCCAGGCCAGATGCTGGCCGGAATCAAGCGCGATCATCTGCCCGGTGATGGATTTCGCCGCCCAGAGATAACGCACGGTCGCGCCGAACTCATCGAGCGACGGCGCGTGGCGCAGCGGCACCGCATCCACCTGCGCCTGGAAATCCTTCGGGTCCTGCCGCTCATTGGCAAGCGTCGGGCCGGGGCCGATGGCGTTGACGCGCACATGCGGCGCAAACGCCATCGCCATCGTTTGCGTCGCCGTCCACAGCGCGGCTTTGGACAGGGTGTAGGTGTAGAAATGCGGGGTCAGCCGCCACACGCGCTGGTCGATCACGTTGACGATCAACCCGGGCATTCCCTTTGGCAGGCGCTCGACCATGCGGGCGGACATGACGGACGGCGATTTCACATGCACCGCGAAATGCGCGTCAAACAGTGCCATGTCGGGCGTTTGGGCAAAATCCGGCTTGAACACGGACGCGCAATTGACGAGCAACTGCACCGGGCCGAGCGTGTCGGCGGCGCGGTCGATGATCGAAGCGCTCGCCGCCGCATCCGCCAGATCGCCCGCAACAGCGGCAGCTGCGCCGCCCTCGCTGCGGATATGGGCGGCCATGCGGCCCGCATTGTCCAGCGAAGTGTTGGCATGGATCGCGACGGCGAACCCATTGGCCGCCAGATCATTGACGATCGCCGCGCCGATGCGCTTCGCCCCGCCCGTGACGAGCGCGACAGGTTTGTTGTGGTGGAGCATCGCGGTGCCTTTCGTGTGGTGTTTCCGGCAGGCCAGCCCCGGAGGGCGCAGCCATCATGTCACCGATACGACGAAAGGGGGAGTGCGGATTGGCAGCAGTGAGTTCAGTCAGGGCGACTTTATCCGCCGAATCCGCCGCCCCGCCGGTTCGGATGACCGCGACGCATTCACCCCCGTGGCACCAGCCCCGCCAGGTCCGGGTGCTTTTCATCAAACGCCTTGGCGAAGCGCTTCAGTTTCAGCCGGCCTTTTTCCCATTTGCCGGCAAAGCGCAACTCAAGATAGCCGATCAGGGCGCGCACCGCGATCACCCCGCCGTCGAGCTTGGCGGGCACGGGGAGCCTGCCCGCACACAGCGCATCCAGCCCGCGCATTGCCTTGGCGAATTGCCGGTCAATGACCGACTGCATGCGCTTGTCTTCCGGGCGCAACCGCACTTCGTAAATGCAGGCGAGCAGGCAATCACAGATGCCGTCGGCCAGCGCCTCGCGTTGCAGCACGGCGAGGCGCTTGGCGGCGTTCTTCGGGTAAAGCCCGCCGCCTGTCGCGCCATTGATCGCCTGCATGATCACGGGGCTGTCGAACACCGAAGAGCCGTCATCCAGCGCCAGCGCGGGTATCTTGCCGAGCGGATTGGCGGCGATCAATTCCGCGGGGTCATCGGCAGTGGAAACGATCACGCTTTCCACAGCATAGCCCGCATGATGCGCTGCCATGCGCACCTTGGCACTGTAGGGGGAGGCGGGCGAATAAAAGAGCTTGGGCATCAGGCACTCCGGTTTCAGCCGCGCACGCCTCACTGGCGAACGGGCGGCAGGATGGTTCGACGTTCACGGCAAGCATTCGCATCCACCTCCGGGCAGGCCCGGAAGGTGAGGTCGCGGTTCATGCAGATGCGCACCTCGCGCAGGTAGCGGCGTGAGCATGTGACGGCAATCGCATTTTGCTGAAGCCCGTCATTTGCCTCAATGAACGCCTGTTCAACGGCGCGCGGTTCGATGCTCCGATAGTCGGCCACGGCGTCAAACCCGGGCGGGATCGTGATCCTGTCATGGGCATCGCGCGCGAGATCGAAGAAGGCGTCGGGCGCGAGGCCCGAGCAGGAGCCATGCTTGCGCCATTGGTGGAACACGAGGTCGCGTGACGGCATGATGTCGAGCATGTCATCGGCGATGCGCCGGTCAATCCGCGTGCCATGGTCGCTGTCGCAGAACTCCGGCCAGCCCCGCTCATGTTGCGGCCAAAGCCCGTGCAGGACGAAAGCATACGGCCGCGCGGTGGAACACTGCGCTTCCCCCTCGCCATCGTCTGGCTGCTCCTCGCACCATGTGGGCGACCAGGAGAGGGCCAGCACGTAAAAGTCGAAGGCCCCGGCGTCGGTCATGTTCGGCGCCGGGTGCCGGGTTCCGTCGCGGGGGTCACCCTGCATCCTGTCGGCATACCAGGTCAGCAGCGCCGTCACGCCTGCGATCACCAGCACGGCTGGAACAGACAGCTTGTTCCTGTTGCGCATGGTCCAGTCTGGTCAACGCAACACGCGGCAATGGCCGCCATAGGCCCGCAACGGATCAAGCCCGTTGATGCAGAACTCCACATGGTCGCCATATCCCGCAAAGCCCATGCCGTCCTCGATCAGGTAGAACAGTGTTCGCTTACGTCCGTCATTCATATGGGCGGTCGCGCCGCAATAGCGCCGGGCGATGGGCGAACCTTCGCGGCTTTTGTGAAACCGGTGCTGGTGGACGCCGGTGATGACGCTGATCGCCAGCCCCCGCTTCAAAAGATGCTTGTCGGCATGGGCGAAACGCTTCCCGATGGCCATGAGCATTTTTGGTTCATCGCAGGCCGCAACCTTGCCATCCGGCCCCGCAGCAGAGGCTGGAACAAGGGACGCCACCAAAACCAACGCTGCAATCCCCGGTCGTTTCATCGGCTTCATCCCGGCTTGCTCATTCTGATTCAGAGCTTCAAGCAGTTCAGCCATTACGTCAACCGGCATGCGCGGGCGGCCGTGTCTCAGTTTGAAATCCGCTTCATACTGAAGTGTTTTTTTCCCTCGTGCTTCCAGGTCCTGACCTTAGGGCGAGCCACGGGTCTCGCCCGTCCTGAAGACGGACCCTGAGCATGGAGGGAAAAAAGCCCAAACCTGTCCTGGACCCGGCCCGGGGAAGTGCGGATTTGAAATCGGGACACTGCCACGCAGCCAGCTTGGGATCACTCCATCGTGCGCGGCGCAGCGTTCAGGCGCACGCCGGTCAGTGTGATGCCGTTGGGTGTCGCAGAGGATGCGTCGACAATTGCCGCATTGCAAAACACCGTTGCGCCGGTTGACTGGACGACGATCGAACCTTGTGAAAGCGTGCCAAGCAAGGTTCCTGTAATGTCTTCAAAATACAGTGCCGTTGCCGCGGTCGAATAGGTCCTCGTTGCAAGGCGT
>JALOTE010000124.1 GCA_025458045.1 Rhizobiaceae bacterium | reverse complement strand
CAGCTGGAAACGCTGGCGAAAACGCTGTGAGGCCGCGCGGCCGGAAAGGATGAACCCCATGGCCATCACTGTCGAAACCCATGTCGAAGCCACGGCAGCCGAAGTCTGGCGCGCCTACACGACGCCGCGGGACATCATGCTCTGGAATGCCGCATCCGATGACTGGCACACGACGGCGGCCGAAGTCGATCTGCGTGTCGGCGGCGCGTTTTCATCGCGCATGGAGGCAAAGGACGGCAGCTTCGGCTTTGACTTCGAAGGCACCTACACCGCAATCGAACCCGAAAAGCGCATCGCCTATGTGTTCGGCGACCGCGCAGCGAGCGTGGAATTTCTGGACACGGAAACCGGCGTGACCGTCCGCGTCACGTTCGACCCTGAAACGGAGCACCCCGCCGACATGCAGCGGGAAGGCTGGCAGGCGATCCTCGACAATTTCAAAAAGCATGTGGAGCGGTGGGGCGCGCGTCGGCGAAACGCCGCCGCCGTCTCGGGGAGAGAACCATGATTTCAGGCGTCTATGTCAATCTGCCGGTTGCCGACGTGAAACGGTCGCGCGGCTTTTTCGAGCGGCTGGGCTTTGCGATCAACGAGCAGTTTTCGGGCGACCATGCGGTGGCGGTGACATTGGGGGCGGCGAGTGCCGCAATGCTGCTGGACAAGGCGTTTTTCCAGGGCTTCACACCGCGTCCCGCCGCCTTCGGCCATGAGGCGACCGAGGTGCTGGTGGCGCTCAAACTGCCGGACAGGGCAGCGGTGGACGCGATGGTCGACGCGGCGCTGTCCGCGGGCGGGACCGAGCCACGCGCCGCGCAGGATCACGGCTTCATGTATTCGCGCGCCTTCGCAGATCTTGACGGCCACATCTGGGAACCGTTCTGGATGGAGGCCGCGCCGCGGCCTGAATGAGAAAGCTTTGGGAGGACCAGCCATGAACACCATGACCTATCTGTTCTTCGACGGGAATTGCGCCGAGGCGCTCGCCTTCTACGAAACAACCGTCGGCGCGGAGATTTCCGGCGTGATGCGCAATGCGGATGCACCGGACGCCGAAAGCCGCATGCCGGGCGGGGATCATCTGGTGATGAACGCGATGCTGAAGATCGGCGACAGCATGCTGATGGCGTCCGACACCGGTGAAGGCTGGCACCAGAAACCGCAGGGCTTTGCCGTATATCTGGAGACGCCATCGATTGCAGAGGCGGAACGCGTTTTTGCGGCCTTCAGCGAGGGCGGAACGGCGCAGATGCCCTTGGGCGAAACGTTCTGGGCGGAACGTTTCGGCATGGTGACCGACCGGTTCGGCACGCCGTGGATGGTGAGCTTCACGGGCGCGAAAATGGCATGAGCGGTTCAGGCAAGCTTGTCACCTGCCTGTGGTTCGACCATGGCGAGGCGCGGCGGGCGGCGGAGTTCTATGCCGCGACCTTCCCGGACAGCGCGGTGGGACCTGCGATGGCGGCCCCGACTGACAATCCGAGCACGAAACAAGGCGCGGAACTGACGGTGGAATTCACCGTACTCGGGCGGCGCTTCATCGGCCTCAATGGCGGGCCGACGTTCAAGCCGAACGAGGCTGTCAGTTTCATGGTGATGACGGATGACCAGGCCGAAACCGACCGCTTCTGGAACGCCATCATCGCCAATGGCGGCGTTGAAAGCATGTGCGGCTGGTGCCGCGACCGTTGGGGCTTTTCATGGCAGATCACGCCGCGCCGCTTGTTGGAGTTGAACAGCCATCCCGACCCGGCGGTTCAGCGCAAAGCCTTTGGCGCGATGATGACGATGCGCAAGATCGACATCGCGGCGCTGGAGGCGGCGGTGGCTTCCTAAAGCTGTGTCACAACAATGCCGGCAACGATCACCGCGCCGCCGATGACCGCGTTCCACGACCAGGCCTGACCATAGATCAGATGTTCGGCGACAGGGATGATGAGAAACGACAGCGCCATGAACGGGTAGGCTTTGGCCAGCGGCAGTTCACGCAGAGCCTGCGCCCACAGCACCGTCATCACGCCGTATAGCGCGATGGCGGTTGCAAACAGGATCAGCGATTTCGGGTTGGCGAATTGCCCGGCCGCATTGGCAGAAAGCGCCGCGCCGCGAAACAGAAGCTGCCCCGCCACCGTGCAGGCCAGCGCGCCGAACACGATGGCGGCGGCAAAGGGCGTCACGCGGCGTCCTTGCGGTTCACGAGATGCGTGACGAACACGAGGTTCATGTCGAAGCTTTTCACCATCGCCGGAAACCATGCCTCGCGCCGTTCCGGGAAGTAGTAGTCGATCATCGTCCAGAGGTTCTGGATCGCGTTCACGTGTTCGCGCGCCATCCAGTAATCATAATGCGTGTTGCCATTGGCGAGGTTGTTGCGGCGCGGCCCGAAATTGCGGCCGAAGCGCCACAGGAAGCCGGGGTCGCAGGGCAGCGCGATGGAGATGATGCCGCCCGGCTTCACCACGCGGCTCCATTCGCGCAGCACCTTGTGCGGCTCGGGCAAATGCTCCAGCACGTGGCTGGCGATCAGCCGGTCGACGGAATTGTCGCCATGGGTGAGGCGGGTGGCGTCCTGCGCCTCGATCTCGATTTTGGCGGCGCGGCATTTGTCAGCCGGCCAGCGGCGGCGCATCTCATCGGCACGCCAGTCCGTCATGATGTAGCGATCATAACCGTGGCGGACATGCGGCGCATGTTCGCCATGGCCTGCGCCGACTTCCAGCACGGTTGAGAAATGCGAGTCGCGCCCAAACGGCTTTTCGAGGATGACATGGCCATGGTCGAGCACACGCGCTGCAAGCGACTTGCCATAGTTCACCGTGTCATAGGCGGTTTCAAAAAAGCTCAGATAGGCTTCACGGGAGGGATCGGGGCGCATCTTGCACTCGCACGGGAGATGAACAGGCGGCCAGACTTGCCCGATCTTGGTTGAGGAAGCGTCAACCGAACCGGGTCATCGTCATTCACAATGGCGGCAGCCCGCAAGCCGGCACGATTGTTCGAAATGGGGTTCGGAAGCGTTGTCATGCCCGCGCAGAGGAAGCCGGAGAGACCGGTTGCCGGTCGCAATGCCATGGAGAAGGTCTGGCTTGGGTTCGGTGAACAGCGCGTTGATGAGGGAGGACGCGCCTGAACGCAGGCTGGCACGGCGGGTTTGTTTCATGTCGGAGGTGTCGGTCATCGCAGAGGGGTCCGTTCGGCGGCGTGCACGCTACGGGATGCGATTTGTAATAAAATTACGTTAAGAATGGGGCAATTGTTCCATTGCGGCTGCCGCCATGGGTTTTTGCTTTTGTCTGGAACACCAGACGGCTTCATGCTTCAAAGGCGGCACGCGCAGGACATGCCGGAGTGTGCCATGGCTGAAACCGCCCTCATCGTGATCGACGTGCAGAATGATTTCTGCCCTGGAGGCAGGCTCGCCGTTGCGGAAGGCGACGCCATCCTGCCTGCCGTCAACGCGCTGATCGCCGCCCATGAGCATGTGATCCTGACGCAGGACTGGCACCCGAAGCGTCATTCCTCCTTTGCCTCGTCACATTCGGGCCGTGCGCCCTTCGAGACGGTTGACGCCGCCTATGGCGCGCAGACGCTCTGGCCCGATCATTGCGTGCAGGGCACGCGCGGTGCCGCGTTCAAGGCAGGGCTCGATTGGACGAAGGCGGAACTGGTCATTCGCAAGGGGTTCCGCCCGGCAATCGGCATCACCCATGTCACATTGTGCGGTCTGGCGACCGACTATTGTGTCGCCTATTCGGCGCTCGATGCCGTCACACTCGGGCTTGCCGTGCGCGTGGAGATGGATGCCTGCCGCGCCATCGATCTTGGCGGCTCGCTTGCCGCCATGACGGTGAAAATGCGCGATGCGGGCGTAACGCTCGCCTGACCGGATGATTGAGACATGGCCCGCATCCTCGACATCGCCAAACGCGTCCATGACCACACATGGAAGCTCGACCCGATCATCCGCTCGCTGATCGACACGGATTTCTACAAGCTCCTGATGCTGCAAATGATCTGGAAGATGCATCCGACGGTGGATGCGACCTTCTCGCTCATCAACCGCAAGCACAGTGTCAGGCTCGCCGACGAGATCGACATCGGCGAATTGCGCGCCCAGCTTGACCATGCGCGGAGCGTGCGGCTGGCCAAAAAGGAGTTGATATGGCTCGCCGGCAACTCGTTTTATGGCCGCCGCCAGATTTTCGAGCCGGAATTCCTCGATTGGTTCGCCGGCTTTCAACTGCCGGACTATGAACTGACCACGCGCGACGGCCAGTTCGAGTTGCATTTCCATGGCCGCTGGATGGAAACGACGATGTGGGAAATTCCGGCGCTGGCCATCATCAACGAGTTGCGGTCGCGCGATGCGATGAAGGATCTGGCCCCGTTCCAACTCGACGTTCTGTATGCCCGCGCCAAGGCAAAGATGTGGGAGAAGGTCGAGAAGCTGAAGCAATTGCCTGACCTTCGCATTTCGGATTTCGGAACACGGCGGCGGCATTCGTTCCTGTGGCAGCGCTGGTGTGTGCAGGCCTTGGCGGAGGGCATTCCGCACGCTTTCACCGGCACCTCAAACGTGCTGCTTGCGATGGACAATGATTTGGAAGCCGTGGGCACCAATGCGCATGAACTGCCCATGGTCTATGCCGCTTTGGCGCAGGGCGACGCTGCGCTCAGGGCCGCGCCCTATGCTGTGCTTGAAGACTGGAACAAGCTGTATGGCGGCAATCTGCTGATCGTGCTGCCGGACGCCTTCGGTACGGCATCCTTCCTGCGCGATGCGCCAGCCTGGGTGGCGGACTGGACGGGCTTCCGCCCCGATTCGCTGCCGCCCATCGAAGGCGGGGAAATGATCATGGAGTGGTGGCGTGCCAATGGCCGCGACCCGCGCGACAAGCTTCTGATCTTTTCCGATGGCATCGACGTCGACTCGATCATCGCGACGCATCGGCATTTCAACGGGCAGGTCCGCATGGCGTTTGGCTGGGGCACCAACCTGACAAATGATTTCGCCAATTGCGCGCCGGAAAAGAACGAACAGCTGAAGCCGATCAGCCTTGTCTGCAAGGTGACGGAGGCCAATGGCCGACCGGCTGTGAAGCTGTCCGACAACCCGGAAAAGGCAACCGGCAACAGTAACGAGATCGCCCGCTATCTTGCCGTGTTCGGCGGGGACGCGCGGGTGCGCCAGCCCGTGAATGTGTGAGAATTGCAACGCACAGACAAAATGACATTTCTAAGCGTCAAGCTGAATTGACAATCTATCAGCTCCGTGACAGTGTCAATTTGTCGCAGTCGTCACAGGCGGGTGCGCATCCCGTTTCGGGCGCGGTCATGTGGCGGAACCGGGTCCGACCCGTTCACCAGGACACGGAGGAACAGATGTCCATTGATGATCCAGACCGAGTATGGCCGACCGGCCTCACCATCCGCGAGGCTGAAGAGGTCCACAGCTATTTGATCGACGGCACGCGCGTGTTCGGCGGCATCGCGCTGCTGGCGCATATTCTCGTCGCCTTCACCACGCCTTGGCTCGGGTGAGGAGGCGGCGATGAACAACGCAAAAATGTGGCTGGTCGTGAAACCGACCGTCGGTGTTCCGCTGTTCTTGAGCGCGGTCGCCATCGGCTCGTTTGCCGTCCATGTCGCGGTTCTGACGAACACCGGCTGGGTGGGTGATTTCCTGTCGGGCCGTCCTCTCGGGACCACCGCCACCGCACGCCTTGCCACCCCGGAAATCCTGAAGTCGGAAGCGGCCTATGTCGCCCCGGCCGATGGCCAGCGCGTCCTTGTCATCCTGCCGGATGGCACCACCGCGACCGGTGTCCTGGAAGGCTCGGCCGTCAAGACATCGTCCGCGACAGGCCTGCCGCCTGTCATCAATTGACGGGCCGCCCAAGATCTGACCCGGGACGGTTGCACCGCCCCGGGCCGACCCAAGCACTTTGCAAAGGACGTGCGGACGTCGCGTCCGTCCGGCACAGCCGGGGTGCGCGGCGGCAATGCGCACACTGACTTGCGCCGATTGATTTGCGCCTTTTGAACGGAGCCGGACCATGGCGGGATTGAAACGCCATATGCTGGAGCATATCGCACGGATCGGGCCGCGCTGGCTGCCGTTTGCCGATGCGGCGACGCCGGATGTGCCGCTGCCGCGCCTGCTCAGACTCTCCCTGTTCCAGGTGTCCGTCGGCCTAGCGCTTGCGCTGATGCTCGGCACGCTGAACCGGGTGATGATCGTCGAACTGGCTGTGCCCGCAACCATCGTCGCGGTGATGATGGCGCTGCCGCTGCTGTTTGCCCCGTTCCGTGCTCTGATCGGCTTCAAGTCGGACAGCCACTCCTCGGCGCTCGGCTGGCGGCGCGTGCCATGGATCTGGAAGGGCACGATGATGCAATGGGGCGGCTTCGCCGTCATGCCGTTCGCGCTGCTCGTGCTGTCGGGTTACGGCGAGGCGGCCGACCTGCCTTCGTGGATCGGCCTTTCGACGGCGGGCCTTGCCTTTTTGATGGTGGGGGCGGGAATCCACACGGTGCAGACGGTCGGCTTGGCGCTGGCGACTGACCTCGTTCCGGACGATGGCCATCCCAATGTCGTCGGCCTGATGTATGTCATGCTGCTCGTCGGCATGATCATCGGTGCGGCGGCCTATGGCGCGCTGCTTGAAGACTACACGCCCGGCCGCCTCATCCAGGTCATCCAGGGCACCGCGGTCGTCAGCCTCGTGCTCAATTCCATCGCGCTGTGGAAACAGGAGCCGCGCGACCGCGCGCGGGCCTTGGCGTTGGCCACCGCACAGACGCGCGCACGCAGCGCCTCCCCTTTCGCCGATGCGTGGCTGATGCATGTGCGCCAGCCCGGCGTTTTGCGCCTTCTGGTCATCATCGGCCTTGGCACTGCGGGGTTCGGCATGGCCGATGTCCTGCTTGAACCCTATGGCGGCAGCGCGCTCGGGCTCGCCGTCGCGGAGACAACGCGGCTGACGGCCTATCTGGCGGCAGGCGGATTGGCTGGCTTTGTGCTTGCGTCGAGAATCCTGTCGCGCGGCTTTGACCCGCTGCGCATGGCGGCGGCCGGGCTGCTTGCCGGCATCCCTGCCTTCCTCGCCATCATCGCCGCGTCCGGAGCCGGGCAGGCGGCGCTGTTCGTCCCCGGCGTGCTGCTTGCGGGTTTTGGCGCTGGCCTGTTCAGCCATGGCACGTTGACCGCCACGATGCGCGGCGCCGCCGTGGGGCAGACCGGCCTTGCGCTTGGCGCGTGGGGCGCGGTGCAGGCAACGACCGGCGGCGCGGCAATCGCAGCCGGCGGACTGCTGCGCGACGGTTTCGCCTTCGCAGGCGGGACGGGGTCGCCTTATGTGCCCGTGTTTGCCTTGGAACTTGTGCTGCTGGCGGCGGCGCTTCTGCTTGCGATACCTGCCGTTTTGCGGCGCGGCATGCCTGCACGGGACTCGACCGGGCCGCATGCCCGCCTAGTTCAGTAAACGGTTGCAAGTGACACTTGTTTTTGGCCGCAGGGTTTGCGGCAGGATCGGAGGATGACTTCATGCCCAGCATCATGTCCCGTGCCTATGCCGACAAGGGATCGGCGCAAAAGGTGAAGGCTGCGCTTGTCGCCGCCGGTTTTCCCGAGCCGTCGATCACGCTTGCATCCGGCAAGGATGTGAGCGGCATCGGCGCGTCCGTCCTCGGCTCGAAGGGCGCGGCAGCGGCCGCAGCCGCTGTCGAAGCCGGGCGCTCGGTCATCGTGGTGCGCGCGCCATTCGGCACGGCCTTCCGCGCGCAGATGATCGCGGATGAGCATGAACCTGTGCTGGTCAAGGGCCTCGCACGCGACCCTTATGTTCTGGAGGATTCTCGCAACCGGCTGTCTCAATACATCCTGCTTGACCATCCGCGCTACGCAACGCAGTTGAGCGATGTGCAGGGGCGCGGGCCGATCAGCGCGATCTTCGGTATCCCGCTCCTGTCATCCAAGCGGCGATCGGTCTCGGCCTACAGTGGCACGCATCGGTTTGGCGCTTTCCTGATGCCATTGCTCAGCACCAAGAAGCGCCCGATCTCGGTCTATCAGGGCACGCGCCGGTTTGGCGATTTCCTCCTGCCGCTGCTGTCGCGCCGCTGAACGGTCGAGAACAGTTGCATGGGGTGTCACGCGGCCATAGTCTGGCCGGGCAAACCCCGCCCGGCCTGATGCGCCCCTGATCGAACGCCCATGATCGAACGCCCGCTTGTCCTTTGCGCGCCCGAGCCGCGCACGCTCGACCTCATCTTCACGCCGGAGGCGCTTGGCGATTTGCGCGCGCGCTACCGGGTGCTTGAGGTGCCCGAAACGGAGGTCGACGGCCTGCCCGCCGAAACGCTGGCGGGGGTGCGCTACATTCTGGGCCAACCGCCATTCGGCGAAGCGGCTCTCGCGCGCATGACCGGGCTGAAATGCGTGCTGAATGTGGAATCCAACCTCATCAACAACATGCCCTACGAGACGCTGTTCCAGCGCGGCATCCATGTGGTGACGACGGGTGCCGTGTTCGCGCAGCCTGTCGCGGAAATCGGGCTGGGCTTCGCGCTGGATCTGGCGCGCGGCATTTCGGGGGCGGATGCCGCGTTCCGGCAAGGCCGCGAACTCTGGGGCGGCGACGGCAATGGCGCGGCGCGCCTTCTGGCCGGCTCCGACATCGGCCTGATCGGTTTTGGCGAACTCGGCCGCGCGCTGGTGCGGCTGCTGTCCGGGTTCCGCGCCACCATCCGCGCGCACGACCCGTGGCTGCCGCCCTCGCTGCTCATCGAACACGGCGTGGTGCCCGCGACGCTCGACGAGGTGTTGGCCACGAGCGACACGCTGTTCTGCGTCGCGTCGGTGACGTCGGAGAACGAAGGCTTTCTCGGCGCGGATGCGTTTGCGCGCATGAAGCAGGGCGCGGCCTTCATCCTGCTCAGCCGCGCCGGCGTTGTCGATTTCGATGCGCTGATGGAGGCCGTCGCGCGCGGGCACATCACGGCCGCGTCCGATGTGTTCCCGCAAGAGCCGCTGGCGGCCGGTCATCGCGTCCGCAGCCTTCCCGGCTTCCTGCTGTCGGCGCACCGGGCGGGCGCTCTGGATGTGGCGTTCAAGCGCATGGGCGAGATGGTGCTGGAGGACATGGCCTTGATGGACAAGGGCCTGCCGCCGATGCGCTGCAAGCGCGCCGAACGCGAAACCGTGGCGCGCATGCGCTCCAAGCCTGTGAGCCGCAATTGAGCGCCGCTGAAATCGCTCAGCTGCGCGTCAAGCGCCTGCCCCATGGCGAAGGGCTGCCTCTGCCTGCCTATGAGACAGCAGGCGCCGCCGGGATGGACCTGCGCGCGGCGGTACCTGCCGATGCGCCATTGACGCTGCACCCCGGCACGCGCGCCGCCGTTGCAACCGGGCTCGCTTTCGCGCTGCCCGACGGATTCGAGGCACAAGTCCGGCCGCGCTCCGGCCTCGCGCTCAAGCATGGCGTCACCTGCCTCAACACGCCCGGAACGATTGACAGTGATTACCGCGGCGAAGTCCATGTGATCCTGATCAACCATGGGGACGCCCCCTTCGTCATCGCGCGCGGCGAGCGCATCGCGCAAATGGTCATCGCGCCGGTGACGCGCGGCCTGTTGATCGAATCGGCGGAACTCGACGATACGCCGCGCGGCGCAGGCGGCTTCGGCTCGACGGGGAGGACGTGACCATGCGCGTCTCCGTCATCGACATGCACACCGGCGGCGAACCCGTCCGCATCGTCGATGCGCGCGACGGCCACGATGGCTGGCCGGAACCGCAAGGTGCGACCATCCTCAAAAAGCGCGCTTCCGCCCGCGCCGATCAGGATCACTTGCGCACCTTCCTGATGTTCGAGCCGCGCGGCCATCATGACATGTATGGCGCGCTGATCGTGCGCTCCGCCCTGCCGGGCGCGGATTTCGGCGTGCTGTTCATGCACAATGAAGGCTGGTCCACCATGTGCGGCCACGCCGTGATCGCGCTTGGCCGCCATGCGATCGAACAGGGATGGGTCAAGGCGGTCGAACCTGTCACCCGCATCGGGATTGAATGCCCCTGCGGACTGGTTTTCGCCGATGTGGCGGTGAAAGGCGGGAAGCCGGGCGCCGTGTCGTTTGAAAGCGTTCCGGCTTTCGCTTTCGCCGTCGATCAGATGATCGACGTGCCGGGCTTTGGCGCGGTGCCGTTCGACATCGGCTATGGCGGCGCGTTCTATGCCATCACCGAAGCCGCGCATTTCGGCCTCGCCTTTGGACGCGATCCGGTGCGCCACTTCGTCGACGCCGCCGACGCGCTGACGCAAGCGGTGAAGGCCGCCCATCCGCTCGGCCATCCGGAAAGCGCCGACCTCGCCTTCCTCTACGGCTCGATCCTGACCGATGGGGGTGATGGGAAACATGAACCGACGAAAAACATCTGTGTCTTTGCCGAACGCGAGGTGGACCGGTCGCCGACCGGCTCTGGCGTCACCGCCCGCATCGCTTTGATGCAGGCGAAAGGCCTGCTCGGACTCGGCGAGACGCGTCGCTTTGAGAGCATCACCGGCGCAGTGTTCACCGGCGCGGTGTCGTCAACCGTCGCGGGCCATCAGCCGCCCGCCATCCGCGTCCGTGTCGGCGGACGGGCGCATTATTCGGGCCGTGGGGAATTTTGGATGGACGAAGGAGACCCGCTGGCCCACGGCTTTCTGGTGCGGTGAGGCGAGGATCGTGCACGCCGTCATCACGGTCGACAGCGTGAACACCGGACGCATTGCCGCCATCGACACCGCGTCGGGCCGCTCGGCGATCCACAAGCATGCCGTCGAAGGGCCGGCGATGGTGACGCGCGAAGGGCTGATCGGCGACGAGATCGGCAACCGCGGCGACCATGGGGGCGCGGAGCAGGCGGTCTATTGTTACTGCGCTGATGATCTCGCCCATTTCGAGGGTGTGCTGCAACGCCATCTGCCGCCCGGCATGTTCGGCGAGAACCTCACACTGTCCGGAATCGTCACCGTCGATGTCGCAGTGGGTGACCGCTTCACCAACGGCCGCGTGACGCTGGAGGTGACCGGCCCGCGCACGCCCTGTGCAACCTTCGCCGCCCATCTTCATGAGCCGCGCATCGTCAAATGGTTTGCCAAGTCGCTGCGCACCGGGTTCTATGCGCGCGTCATCACCGGGTGACCGCGTGATGGTGACGGAGATGATGCGCTGGTATCTCGACGGTCCCGATGCTGATCCCGGCCTGCGCAGGCGGCTCCTCGCCGCGCCGATCAATAAGCGGTGGCGCGGGTTTGTGGAGGGTGGTTACAACTGACTGCCCCTCGCCCAAATACCGGGGCGGGCCAAGGCAACGAGCTTTGTGGCGGTCACACTCGATCAATGTCTCGAGGTGCCGATCCGGTGCAACCGGATCGGATCGCGCTTCAGATGTTCGGCCCCGGCAGCGGCTTGGTGAGTTTTCCCTTGAAGGGCGCGACGCTGATTTCACCCTCGCGCTTGCGGGCTTGCGCGATGTCGAACGAATTCTGCATGCGCATCAGGGTGTCCATGGAGACGCCGAACGCCTTCTCAATACGCAAAGCCATTTCAGGGGACAGCGAAGAACGCTGATTGAGAAACGCTGAAAGTGCGGGCCGCGTGACGCCGAGCACGTCAGCCGCCTGCGTGACGGAGAGTTCCAAAGGATCAATGATCTCGGTTCGCACGAAACTGCCAGGGTGCGGCGGGGATTTCAGGCGGAAATGGCTTGCCGCGGTCATGCTTTCGTCTCCTTCAGTGATAGTCCTCATAGTCCAGGTCGATCATCTCGATCTCCTTGTGATCAGTCGCAAAGGGGATGCGCCAGTTTTTTGAGACAAAGAGGCTCCAATTGCCTTTTCGATCTCCGGTGAGCTGGTGCGCCTTCCAGGTTGGCACACTGTGCAACTCCTCCTCGCGCTCCATGTCCTGCAGGAAGGCGACGATCTTGCGAACTTTTTCAACGACCGGCGGTTGAAGACCGCTTGAATCGTGCTGCTCCACCAATCGGCGCAGTCCCTTATGCCTGATGTTGCGAATTTTCATCCGATAGCCAGATGGCACAAGTGCGAGATTTTGTCTAGCGTCGCGCTACACTTGACAACATGAAAGCCGATTCCTGTCCATGCCACCGCAACAAGTCCGCGCTTGATCAGGCGAACAGCCCGGCGCAGAACATGCGGCAAGAGGTGTGCACCCATGACCATCACGCTGTCCGGCTTCTTCGCCTACACCATCGCTCTGGCCATCGCCGCCGCCATCCCC
>JALOTE010000123.1 GCA_025458045.1 Rhizobiaceae bacterium | reverse complement strand
GGGTCCGGATGATCAGGGTCCGGATGATCAGGGTCCGTCAGCTGCACCCGTCCGCCGTTGAGGTGCGCGCCCGATGACGCTCTTCCTGAACAGTCCGGCGGCCTTGGCCGAACAAAGCCTTGCCGGCCTCGCAACGTTGCGCGCCGACATCCTGCGGCTGGGCGAGGGCGGGCGTCACATCGTGCGCCGCACGCCGTCGCCTGGCAAGGTCGCGTTGGTGTCGGGCGGCGGTGCCGGGCACGAACCCATGCATTGCGGCTTTGTCGGCCATGGCATGCTGGATGCCGCCTGCCAGGGGCCGGTGTTCACTTCGCCCACGCCTGATCGCGTTCTGGCCGCTGCCGCGGATGTGACTGGGCCGCAGGGCGCGCTGTTCATCGTCAAGAACTATGATGGTGACCGGTTGAATTTCGACATGGCGGCGGAAATGGCCTCAGGCCATTTGCGCGGCCCCGTCCGCCAGCTGATCGTCGAGGATGAAGCCATCGACCTGTCCCGCGGCGAGGCTGCCCTCAACCGGCGCGGTCTTGCCGGAACCATGGTTGTCCAAAAGATCGTCGGCGCCGCCGCCGAACGCGGCGCTGATCTTGAACACTTGGTGTCGCTCGGCTCGAGGGTGGTTGGCCGCACGCGCACCGTCGGCGTCGCGTTTCCGGCGCCCGGGGCAGGCGAAGCGCCTTCGGATGAAATCGAGTTCGGTGTCGGCATCCATGGCGAGCCCGGCCGCTTCAGGCTCAAGCGTGAGGCTGCCCATCTTATCGTTGCCCGAATGGTCACCGTTGTGCTCGAAAGCCTCGCGCCGCCGCCCGATGCGCGCCTCCTGATGGTGCTGAACGGGTTCGGCGGCATGCCAATGATCGAACTGCAATGGATGGCCGGAGAAGTGTGCCAAGCGCTGCGGCAGGCAACCGGCAGGCGGACGCTGACGGTCGCGCGCGCGCTGACCGGCAACTACGTCACCTGCCTCGACATGGCCGGCTGTTCGCTCACGCTGACGCTACTGGACGACATGCTGCTCGACCTTTGGGATGCGCCGGTCCATGCCCATGCCCTGCGCTGGGGCATGTGAAAGGCAGGCTCAAGCCGCAACCGCCCGCTTGTAAATGTGCCAGGTCGCATGGCCGAGCACGGGCAGCACGATCAGCAGGCCGAGGAAGAACGGCACGCAGGCGGCGATCACAGCCAGCGTCACGATCAGCCCCCAGCCGAGCATCGGGACGGGGCTGGTGATCACTGCTTTCACGGATGTGATCATGGCGGTGATGAAATCCATTTCGCGCTCCAGAAGCATCGGCATGGCAATCACTGTCAGCGAGAACATGGAGAGCGCCAGCACCGCGCCGATGACGTGCCCGAACAGCAGGAACAGCCACCCCTGCGTGGTGTGCAGCAGCACGTCGGTGAACGCGTCGAAGGACGAGAAGGACAATTGTCCGAGGAACACGGCGAGCAGCAGGCGGATCTGGTACATCCAGATCCAGAAGACGAACAGCACGACAAACGCCATCCAGACAAACTCGCGCGAGCGCTGCGCCAGCATCACGCCGGTCACTCCGCTCCATGTCAACGGCGTGCCTGCCTGCAGCCGGCGGCTAACCTCATAGAGACCGACAGCGAGAAACGGCCCGACCAGCGGGAAGCCGATGGCAAACGGGTAGATGAGCCACGGCCTGTCAAGCACCGTCAGCGCCATCACGATGCCGATGCCGCATAGCGCCACCATTGCGCCAAAAAACATCCCGTAGGCCGGTGCGCGCGCGAAATCAGCGAGGCCGGCCATCAGGCACTGCCGGATGTCATCGGCGGTCAGCACATTCACCTTCGGCAGCGCTCCCGGCTTTGCGGCCGGTGACGTGCCATTGCCTGTCACCGCATCATCCTGCGTCATCGGACCCTCCCTCGCAACCGCGCTTAAGCGTGTGTTTTCAAGGGAGTGTGAACCGAAGCGCGCGCTTGTCAACGCGCTGTGAGTGCTGCAATGCAGCAATTCGCTTACGCGCACAGGATGTCGAAGCTGCGTTCAGGCGAGCGCCGCCCGCAGCCGCTCCAACCCAGTTGCAAGCAACGCATGTGCCGCCGCCTCATCGGCGGCTTCGGCGTAGCACCGCATTTCTGGCGCGTTGCCTGAGGCGCGCACATGCAACGTCGCCCCGCCTGCAAGCGCCATGCGCAAGCCATCCGTCGTGTCGACACCGACCGTGTCTCCTAGTCCGGCGAGGAAGGCAGCGCGCGCCGCGGCCTCGCTGGTCAGCCTTGCGATCAGGGTCTTGGCCCGCTCCGTCGGCACGTCCTTCAGCCGGTCGCCGGTGGCGAAAGGCAGGCGCAGCGCAGCCACATGGTCTGCGAGGCTCTGCTTTACGGCCGCCGCGCTCAACAGGCAGGCGAGCAAGGGCAAAGTTGAATCGCGTGTCATCAAGGCGGGCAGGACCGCGCCGCCCGGAAGCGCGGCATCGCTGCCGATAAGGAAGCCGCCATTTGGCTCATAACCGCAGACACAGGATGCGGGAGCATTCAGCGCGTCTTCCATTGCGGCGATCACGAAGGGTGAGCCCACCATGGTGCGAGACACCGTCAGGCCCTGCGCGTCGATGCCGGAATTGCTGGTGACGGGCGTCGCCACATGGGTCGCGCCCACAAACCGGCAGGTGATCACGCCCATCACATCGCCACGGACCTGGCGGCCGTCGCCATCGACGAGCAGCGGCCGGTCGGCATCGGCGTCGGCCGAGATGATCGCATCCAGCCGGTGCGTCCTGGTTGCTTCAGCAAGCGCGGCGATGTCGGCGGGTTCGGGCGCTTCCGTGTCGACTGGAATGAAGGAATCGCTGCGAAACAACGGCACGGCGGTTGCGCCGAAGTGCTCGACAAGGCGCAGCTGGAAATCCCGCGCCACAGTGGAATGCTGCCAGACGCCGATCCGCCAGCCGGCAAGCGCATCAATCGGCGCGATGGCGCGGTAGCGCTGCCAATAGGCTTCCGCCGCTTCGGCGGCGGCGCGGTCCATGCGCGCGGGCCGGAAATCCAGCGCCGCACTGTCCGCCACGCCGGCGATGATCGCCGCCTCGTCCTCTTTGGTGATTTCACCCGTCGGCCGGTAGAACTTGATGCCGTTGCGGTCGGCCGGGATATGCGACCCGGTCACCATCACCGATGCCGCGTTTTTGGTCATCGCATGCAGCGCCAGCGCCGGTGTGGGCAGCACGCCGCAATCGACCGGTTGAAGCCCGCAAGCCGCGATGGCCGAGGCGCAACGCCCCACAAGCTCGGGACTGGAATCGCGCATGTCACGGCCAAGGAACACCGGCGCGCCTTGCGAAATCACGCCTTGCGCCAGCAAGACGTTGAGAAAGGCGGCGGTATGGCGCTCGGCCGTGCCATCCAGCAATTCCTCCGCAAGACCGCGCAAACCGCTTGTGCCAAACTTCGCCGCCATGTCGCACCCGCATCCCGAACGTGCATCGCTGTGTGTCAGCGCCAAGCGCATAAAGTGTTCAGGTTAAGATCCCGACATAGGTGATCGCCATCAGCAGCAGCCCGAAGGTCGCGCCAAGGATGACGAGCACTTTGGCCAGACCGACATCGCGCATGTCGGCGAGCGAGGTCTTCACCCCGAGTGCCGCCACCGCCACAAGAAGGCAAGCCCGCGAGATGAAACCGGCGGCGTCCATGAGCGTTGCAGGCAAGGCCATGAAGTTAGCCACCGCGACCAAGGCGATGAACGCCACAAGGAACCACGGCAGCGTGATCCGCTTGCTGCCCGCCTCGCTGCGCAGCACCATCATCAACGCCACCAGCACCACGGGCAGCATCGCCACCCGCATGAGCTTGACGATGGTCGCCGTGTCCCCGGCAGCTTCGCTCACCGAATAGCCGGCGCCGACAACCTGCGCCACATCATGGATCGTCGCGCCGATCAGGAAGCCCGCCTGCCGGTGATCGAAGCCGAGAGCGGCAAACAGCACCGGATAGGCAACCATGGCGACGGTGGACAGCGTGGTGACGGCCACCACGGTCAGCAGCGTGTCCCGCTCCGAAATCCGCGTCTTCGGCAAAACCGCCGAGATCGCAAGCGCCGCTGACGCGCCGCAGATCGCAACCGCGCCGCCCGTCAGCGCGCCATAGTGCCAGCTGCGCCCGGCCGGCCGCGCCATCAGGGTCGCCATCAGGATTGTCAGCACGATCAGGCCGAGGATCGCCTCGATGTTTGTCAGTCCAAGCGCCGCAATGTCGCTGAACGCGATGCGCAGGCCGAGCAGGGCAACCCCAAGGCGCAACACATCGCGGGACGCCAGCCCGACGCCTGGCTCCGTCGCCGGATCATGGGCCAGAAAGTTGAACGCCATGCCGATCAGCAGGGCAAACAGCATGGCCGGCCCGCCATAATGTTCCGAAAGGAATTGCGCGGTGACCGCAATGACGCAGACCAGTGCCAAGCCGCGCCAATGTGCGGCGATCAAGGCGTGCACGGCACGCATCGTCACAGGATGCGTCACGTTCCGGCGCAGGCCGCGCACAATCCGCGCATCTCGATTGTCGTGCGGGCGGGCTTGAAACGCGCCATCAGCGCCAGCGCACCCAAATGCGCCGACGTTTCGGCATCAGCCATTTCTTCGGCATGGCCGCATTTTTCGCACAGCATGAACACCGTCCCGGCCACGTCATGACATCCGTCATGCTGGCACGAAACAAAGGCGTTGATGCTTTCAAGCCGATGCGCGACGCCAAGCTCTATCAGCTTGTCGAGCGCGCGATAGACCTGCAATGGCGCTCGAATGCCTTCGGGCCGCAGCGCGTCAAGGATGCCGTAGGCCGTCACCGGCGCGTCGGCCTTCTCCAAAATGCCCAGAACGAGGGATTGGTTGCGTGTCAACGTCACGCCCCCGGCGCGCGCGCCGCCATGGTCATGGCCTTGGTGATCATGGGCAGCATGGCCTTGGACATGGTGTCCATGCGCGAGGTCCGGCTTTGCGGCATCGGCCACGATGATCGCTCCTTGCAAGGATCGCGGTTGACTTGCGTAATATCATAACATACACGGGTGATCCATATAGCCCGTTCCCGGAACGGGTGCAAAGCCCTGCGGACCTTCGCACATGCTCAACAAGGCCCCCGCCGCACCGAATGCTGTGGAATTTGCCGACCTGACGCTGGGATATGGCAGCCATCCGGCGGTCCATCACCTGTCGGGCGGTGTGCGGCGCGGGTCATTGACAGCGATTGTCGGCTCCAACGGGTCGGGCAAGTCGACGTTGCTCAAGGGCCTTGTCGGCATTTTGAAGCCCATGTCCGGGGCGATCAGCATGGCGGCGGGCCAGCGTCTCGCCTATCTTCCGCAGCAATCCGAACTGGACCGGTCATTTCCGGCGCGCGTCCTCGATCTTGTGGCACTCGGCCTGTGGTCGCGGCGCGGCCTGTTCGGTCGGCATTCGAAGGACGACAAGGCGAGGCTGATGACGGCCTTGTCGGCGGTCGGGCTCGAAGGCTTCGAGGATCGCGCGATCGACACATTGTCGGGCGGCCAATTGCAGCGCGCCCTGTTTGCCCGGGTGCTGGTGCAGGATGCCGATTTCATCTTGCTGGACGAGCCCTTCAACGCCATCGACGCCAAGACCGTCGCGGATTTGATCGCCCTCATCGGCCGCTGGCACGGCGAAAGCCGCACGGTCATGGTGGTCGTCCACGACCTGGAACTCGTGCGCCAGCATTTCCCTGACGCGTTGCTTCTGGCCCGCGCACCTGTTGCCTGGGGCAAGACGGGCGATGTGCTTCACCCGGAAAACCTGCTGAAGGCGCGCAATTTCCGCGAACCGTGGGATGACAGCGCGCCCTGGTGCGGTGGACCGAATGCTGGCCATGATCATGATCACGATCATGACCACATTCATGATCACCAGCACCACCGTCAACGCGATCATGGTCATCATCACGGTCACGCCGCGCATCATCACGCGCAGGAGGACGTGTCCGCCCCGCCTCATCAGGTGCAGGCATGACGGGGCCGTTCAGCCTTTTGGTCGAGCCTTTTGCCGCCTATCCGTTCATGGCGCGGGCGCTGGGTGGCGCGATGCTGCTGGCGCTTGCCGCTTGTCCGGTCGGCGTGTTCCTGATGCTGCGCCGCATGAGCCTGACGGGCGACGCGATGGCGCATGCCATATTGCCGGGCGCGGCCGCAGGCTTCCTGCTGTTCGGCCTCGACATTGTGCCCATGACCTTGGGCGGCCTTGTCGCCGGCGTGGTCGTCGCGCTTGCCGCCGGGCTTGTGTCGCGGCTGACGGTTCAGCGCGAGGATGCCTCGCTCGCCGCCTTTTACCTGATATCGCTGGCGCTTGGCGTGATGCTCGTGTCGATGCGCGGCTCCGCCGTGGACCTGATGCACGTGCTGTTCGGCTCTGTGCTGGCGCTCAACGATGAGGCGCTGATGCTCATCGGCGTCATTGTCGCGCTGACGCTCGGCGCCTTGTTTGCCTTCTGGCGCGCACTTGTCGCGGAATGCATGGATCCGCTGTTCCTCCGGTCCGTGTCGCGGCTTGGCACGCCGGTTCATTTCCTGTTTCTCGGCCTGGTCGTGCTCAATCTGGTCGGTGGCTTCATCGCCCTCGGCACGCTTCTGGCGGTCGGCCTGATGATGCTGCCCGCCGCTGCCGCCCGCTTCTGGACCTCACGCGTCGAGACCATGTGCCTCGTCGCAACAGGCATCGGGATGGCCGCCTGCTATGCGGGGCTGCTCCTGTCGTTCCATGCCTCATTGCCGTCCGGCCCGGCGATCATCCTCGTGGCGGGGCTTGCCTATTTCATCTCGCTGCTGGCCGGCCCGCGCGGCGTGGTGCGCCAGCGCGCACTGCCGCATCGCCATCGCGTGGCCTGAGCACGCGCGATCCTGCTCTTGCCCAACCCGTGAAAGGACCAGCCATGTTGTTCCGCACCCACCTCGCGACCCTCGCACTTGCCGCCTCAGCCTCCGCCCTGCTGGCTTTTTCAGCGCGTGCCGAAGGCAAGCTCGATGTTGTCGCATCCTTCTCGATCATCGCCGATTTCGCCCAGAATGTCGGCGGAGACCGCATCGCGCTCACCACGCTGGTCGGCCCGAACGGTGATGCCCATGTCTATGAGCCGAAGCCATCGGATGCCGTCGCCGTCGCGGGGGCCGATGTGGTGCTTGTCAACGGGCTGGAGTTTGAAGGATTCCTGCCGCGCCTGCTCGAAGCCGCAGGCACCAAGGCCCCGATCATCGAATTGACAAAGGGCGGAGAGGTCCTGAAGCCGGAAGAGGATGGCGGCCACAGCCATGGAGCAGAGGCCAAGCAGGCGGACGGCCATGACCACGCAGGTCATGACCATTCACATGACCATGCCGGCCACGATCACGGCGAATACGATCCGCATGCGTGGCAGTCGGTCCACAACGCCGAGACCTATGTCAACAACATCGCCGACGCCTTTTGCGCCGCCGATGCGGCGGGCTGCGACGTCTTCAAGGCCAATGCCGCGGCCTATGTCGAAAAGCTTGAGGCGCTCGAAGCCGAAATCAAATCCACCGTTTCCGCCATCCCGGAAGAAAAGCGCATCGTCATCACGGCGCATGACGCGTTTGGCTATTTCGAGCATGAATATGGCATCGATTTCATCGCGCCGGAAGGCGTTTCCACGGAGGCGGAAGCCTCGGCCAAGGACGTTGCCGCCATCATCGGGCAGATCAAGGAGCAGCGCGCCTCCGCCGTCTTCCTCGAAAACATCACCGATCCGCGCCTGATTGAACAAATCGCCGCAGATACCGGCGTCAAGGTCGGCGGCACCTTGTTCTCGGACGCGCTGACGGATGCCTCGGGCGCGGCTCCGACCTACCTCGAGATGATGCGGCACAACATCAACACCATCAAGGCGGCCATCATCGGCAGTTGACGCCGCGGCCACGCGCCCGCACCGCTGGCTGCCTGCCTG
>JALOTE010000122.1 GCA_025458045.1 Rhizobiaceae bacterium | reverse complement strand
TTCAAGAGCCCGGCCAGAAGCGCGGCCTCATGCAGCGTCACGTCGCGCGCGCTCTTGCGGAAATAGCGGCGCGACGCCGCCTCCACCCCATAGGCATTGGAGCCGAAGAACACGCGGTTCAGATAGAGTTCAAGGATCTGGTCCTTGGTGTATTGCCGCTCCAGCCACAGCGCCAGCAGCACTTCCTGCACCTTGCGCTCGATGGTGCGTTCCGGCTCAAGGAACAGGTTTTTGGCCAATTGCTGGGTCAAGGTCGAGCCACCCTGCACGAGGCGGCCGGCCATCACATTCGTCACCATGGCGCGCGCCAGGCCGATCGGGTCGACGCCGAAATGGCTCATGAAGCGGCGGTCCTCGATGGCGATGACGGCCTTGGGGATGAAGGGCGACATTTCGCCAAGGCTCAGCGCCTCGCCGCCCGTCAGGCCGCGATTGGCGATCATCGCGCCGTCGGCGGCGAGGATCTTCACATTGGGCGGCCGGTCGGGGATGGCCCAGGTGGAGGCCGACGGCATGCGTGCGGCAAACCAGCCGATGGTGACGGCGAGCGCGATCGCGCCCCAGACCGACAGCACCGCACCCCAATAGATCGTTCCCCAGATCAGGCCGCGCCCCTTGCGGCGGCGCGCTTTGCCCTTGGCGCGCGTGGCGACCAGTGGCTCGCGGGCGTTTTGCCGTCCATGGCTGCGCCCGTCAAAGCTCGGCTCGACGCGGTCTCGGGTTTTTCGGGCCATGCGGGTAGCGGAACCTTCACATCGGGCGGATCGCCCTTCCTAGCGCTGACGCGCTTAAGCTCGCGTTAAGCATCCCGATCTTGGCGCAAACGGGGCGAAACGCCGGTTTCATCTTGAATTGAAATCCGTCCTTCGAGGCTTTTTCCCTTCATGCTGAGGTGTGAGCAAAGCGAGCCTCGAAGCACGAGGGAAAAGCACCTCAGGATGAAGGGGATTCCAATTCAAGGCAGAACGGATTTCCCACCCTTTACGAATGCGCGAACAGATCATCCGCCCCAAAACCCATCACGTCGAGCTTGGCGCGGACAGGAAGGCATTTGAACAGGGCATCAGCCTCCGCGAGCCGGCTTTCGCGTTTCAGCCTGTCCAGCAGCACCGCGCGCAGGCGGTGCAAGTAAAGCACATCGGAGGCGGCATATTCGAGTTGCGCCTGTGTGAGCACGGCCGCGCCCCAGTCGGAGGATTGCTGCTGCTTCGACAGTTGCACGTCGAGCAGTTCGGCGCAGATGTCCTTCAGGCCGTGGCGATCGGTGTAGGTCCGCGTCATGCGTGAGGCGATCTTGGTGCAGAACACGGGTTGCGCCAGCGCGCCGAAGGCGTGGACCATGGCCGCGATGTCGAAGCGCCCGAAATGGAAGATCTTCACGATCTTCGGGTCCTTCAGCAGCTTGACGATGTTGGGGGCTTTCGTCTGGCCGGGCGCGATCTGCACCACATCCGCCGTGCCGTCGCCAGGCGAAAGCTGCACGACGCACAACCTGTCGCGCGTCACATTGAGGCCGAGCGTCTCGGTGTCGATGGCAACCGCCGGGCCGGAATAATGGTCGAGGTTCGGCAGGTCGCCCAGATGGTGGCGGATGGTCATCTCTCAGCCTTTCAATGCGGCGCGGTCGGCGAAGGCGGCCAGAAGCCGCGCCCAGGAGCGCTGCCCCTTGGCGAAGCTCTTCAGCGCATATTTCTCGTTGGGGGAATGGATGCGGTCATCGGCGAGGCCGAAGCCGACAAGCAGGGACGGCATGCCGAGCATCGACTGGAAATCACCGACGATGGGGATGGAGCCGCCCATGCCGATCATGACGGCGGGCTTGCCCCATTCCTCGCTGAGGAGGGCGCGGGCGGTTTGCAGCATGGGCGAATCATAGTCGAGCTGGATCGCCGGTCCCGCACCGTGGGCGTGGAACTCCACCGTGCAATCGGCAGGCAGGCGCTCGCGCACGAAAGCGCGGAAGGCGGCGCGCAGTTTTTCGGGATCCTGTTTTCCGACAAGGCGGAACGAGATTTTCGCGTGGGCCTGCGCGGCGATCACGGTCTTGAAGCCGGCACCCGTGTAGCCGCCCCAGATGCCATTGACCTCGAAGGTCGGACGCGCCCATGTGAGTTCGAGCACGGAGCGGCCCTTTTCGCCCGACGGGACCGACAGGCCGACTTCGCCCAGAAACGCCTCATCCGAGCGGCCAAGCCCCGCCCACATCGCCTTGATCGCATCCGGTGTCTCGGCAACGCCGTCATAGAAGCCGGGTATGGTCACGCGGCCGTCGGCATCGTGCGCATCGGCGAGGATGCGCGACAGGATGTGGATCGGGTTCGCCGCCGCACCGCCGAAATAGCCCGAATGCAGATCGCGGTCGGCGGCTGAGATAGTGATCTCCTCGCCGACAAGGCCGCGCAGACCGGTGGAAATGGCAGGGGTATCGGCGTCCCACATGTTGGTGTCGCAGACCAAGGCCGCATCGGCCTTCAGTTCGGCGGCATGCGCTTCAAGAAACGGCTTCAACGATGGCGAGCCGCTTTCCTCCTCGCCCTCAAACAGCACCGTCACGGAGACGGGCAATTCGCCATGGACATTGATCCACGCGCGGCACGCTTCGACAAAGGTCATCAGCTGGCCCTTGTCGTCGGCGGTGCCGCGTCCGGTCAGCACCGTGCCACCGGGCGTGTCGGCGACAGTCATGTCGAAGGGCTGTGTCGTCCACAGGTCCAACGGGTCGACGGGCTGCACGTCATAATGGCCGTAGAAGAGCACATGCGGCGCGCCCATTGGGCCTTGCCGATGTGCCACAACCATGGGGTGACCCGGCGTGTCGCGGACGGAGGCCGCAAAGCCCATGGAAGCGAGGTCATCCGCCAGCCATTGCGCGGCGCGGCGGCAATCACCGGCATAGGCCGGATCAGTGGAAATGGAGGGGATCGCAACAAGCGCCTTCAACCGTTCAAGGCTGGCAGGCAAGCCTGCATCCAAGGCGGCAAGAACTCTGGAAAGCTTGGCAGGCGTGTCGGATGAAACCGGTGGCATGGCGGCGAATCCCCTTTGGGCCAGCCTAACCAGCATTCGCGCGCCTGGGAACCATGTTGGAACACCTTGTTTGAACTGGAAAAGGCGCGTGCGTCACCTTTTTGCAAAACACATGGAATTCACCAATGATGACAAGTCTTTAGGTGAATTGCGGCGCGCTTGTGCAGCCCCTAGCGTGTGCCGCGTGGGCCGGTTATCGTGGAGGGGGCGATGGGCATCATGGAAACACCGCATATGGCGGAACGCGCCGCGTATTCACTCGATCCGAGGCTCGCGGCAGACACCCACCCGGTGCTGTCAATCGGCCTGTGCACGCTGCTCTTGAAGGACGACAGCCGTTGGCCTTGGCTGATCCTTGTGCCGCAGCGTGCCAACATGCGCGAAGTGCATGATCTGACCCCGCTCGACCAGGCGATGCTGTCCTTCGAGACGACATTGGTGTCGGAGATGCTGGCGCGGCTGACAGGCTGCCACAAGATCAACACCGGCGCGCTCGGCAATGTCGTCGAGCAGTTGCATATCCATGTGGTGGCCCGCAACATCGGCGACGCCAATTGGCCGGGGCCGGTCTGGGGCCATGGGGCATCACGCCCTTACGCGCCCGACGCGGCGCAAGGCTTGATTTCGCGGATGCGGCAGGCTTTCTAGGAGCCCATGACGCAGCATTCATCCGGCGCCCGGGCGCAGCTTCTTGCATTCACAGGCGGCACTCTTGACCGGCAAAGCGAGAAGCGCGGCGAGGATTGCATCGTCGCCGCGCTCGATGACCCTGCTGCAAGGGTGCTCATGTTTTCCGGCAACAAGCTTGTGTTGCGGGATGCCGCGTCCGGCGACAATGGACAGGAGCTGTTCGCGGCCTCGGACATCGCGTTCGATCCGGCATCAGCGCTCTATTTGGGGCGGGACGCGGCAGGCGCGCCGCGGCTTGCGGCGCAAGCCGTGTTTGACCCCGACGCGCTGCCTTCCGGACTGCGCCTGACGGATCTGCGCGGCCTCATCGCGCAGGGACTGGTCACCGGTCCGGCGCTGGGAGACATCGCCTATGCGGCGGCGCTGATGAACTGGCACCGCGCCAACCGGTTTTGCGCCCGCTGCGGGCATGCAAACGACATCCGCGCAGGCGGCGCGAAACGCGGCTGTCCCAATTGCGGCGCGGAGCATTTCCCGCGCAATGACCCGGTCGCGATCATGCTGGTGACGCGCGGCGACCGGTGCCTGCTCGGACGCGGACCGCATTTTCCGCCGGGCATGGTGTCGTGTCTGGCGGGGTTCATCGAGCCCGGCGAAACCATCGAGGACGCGGTGCGCCGCGAGACATTCGAGGAAAGCGGCATTCCTGTCGGAGCCGTGCGTTATCTCTCAAGCCAGCCTTGGCCGATGCCGCATTCGCTGATGATCGGCTGCGCCGCCGAGGCGTTGACAGATGATATCAACCACGATGCCGAAGAACTGGAACTTTGCCGCTGGTTCACCCGCGACGAAGTGCGGGCAATGCTGGCGGGCACGCATGGCGAGGGCTTCACCGCGCCGATGCATGGCGCGATCGCGCGGCACTTGATGGAGGGCTGGGCTTTCGGGCAAGCCTGAACGGCAGCGGGTCGAACGTCAGGCCAGCCTTGCATTGAGGGCTCGCCTAGCCGGATGCGCGGCATAGACACCGAGAATGCGCAATTCCGCCGAAAAGAACGCGAGCTCCTCCAGCGCGCGTTTCACATGGGCGTCATCCGGATGGCCCTCGATGTCGGCGTAAAACTGCGTGGCCGTGAACGCGCCGCCCAGCTGATAGCTTTCCAGCTTGGTCATGTTGACGCCGTTCGTCGCAAAACCGCCCATCGCCTTGTAGAGCGCGGCGGGAATGTTGCGCACCTGGAAGATGAAGGTCGTCATGATCAGGTCTTGCGCGTCGTGACGCGCGGCGCGCGAATCCTCCCGCGACAGGACGACGAAGCGCGTCACATTGCCTTGCGCGTCCTCGACATCGGCCTCGATGATGTCGAGCCCGTAGAGCGAGGCGGCCAGCCGCGGCGCAAGCGCCGCCTGCGTCGGGTCCTTCATGTCGGCGATCAGGCGTGCGGCGCCCGCCGTGTCGGAGGCGACGACACCCTTCCAGCCATTGGCGCGGATATATTTGCGGCATTGGCCAAGCGCGTGGATGTGGCTGTGCACCGTGCGGATGGCGCTGCGCGGCGTGCCGGGCAAAACCATCAGCTGGAAATGGATCGGCAGGAAGAACTCGCCGACGATGTACAGCTTGGATTGCGGCAGGATGTGGTGGATGTCGGCGACGCGGCCGGCAATCGTGTTCTCGATCGGGATCATGGCGAGATCGGCTTCGCCCATGTCGACCGCGTTGAACGCATCCTCGAACGTGGCGCAGGGCAGCGGCTGCATGTCGGGAAACATCGCGCGGCAGGCCGTGTCGGAATTCGCCCCGTTTTCGCCCTGAAAGGCGATCCGTCCAGTCATACTCATGCCGCGTCCGTTTTCAATTTTTTCCCGCCGCAAAGGCGGCAGGGGTTTCATATTTTGCCCGCCAAAAAAGGCCGCGCTGGTTTCACACTTCGCCTGCCACAAAGGCGGCGCGGGCCCTTTCAAGCTGCACGGCTGTGTCAACGCCGAGCGGCACCGTGTCAACCAGTGCAAAGTCGATGCGCATGCCGTTTTCAAGCGCGCGCAGCTGTTCCAGCCTTTCGCGGGTTTCGAGCGTCGCGGGCGGCAGCGCGACGAAGCGCTCCAGCGCGGCGCGGCGATAGGAATAGAGCCCGATGTGATGAAACAGCGGCCCTTCACCGGACGGGGCGGTTGCGCGGGTGAAATAGAGTGCGCGGAACCGGCCGCCAACCAGGGGCGTGCCGATGGCCTTCACCACATTCGGATCGGACTTCTCGGCGTCGTCGGCAATCACGCAGGCCAGCGTGGCGATGTCGGCATCCCCATGGGCGAGCGCATCGGCGGCGGAGCGGATCAGCGCCGGATCAAGCGTCGGCAGATCGCCCTGCACATTGATGATGATTTCGTGACGGCGTTCCGGGTCCAGGGCCAATGCCGCCTCGGCGATCCGGTCGGAGCCGGACGGGTGATCGGCCCGCGTCATGACCACGTGGCCACCCGCGGCCTCAACCGCATCCCGGACCGCAGCGCTGTCAGTGGCAACCGCGACACGGCCGACACCGGATGCGACCGCGCGTTCCCAAACCCGCACGATCATCGGGCGGCCGGCGATGTCGGCTAGCGGCTTGCCCGGCAGGCGCGTCGATTCCATGCGGGCGGGAATGAGGATGAGTGGGCCGGCGGAAAATGCGGACATGCTGTTTTGCGAACCAAACCGCTGGAAAGTGTCAAAAAGTCTCACATCGCCGTGGCTTATAGGTGTTGCGCCGCAAAACCAAAAGACATAGTTTCCGCCCGGTTTCGGGGATGCGCCTGCCAGGCGTGCACTCCCGGCAAGGCGCGGAGAGCGCGAACACTCAAACGTGCGGCACAGCGCGGGTGGCGGGGCGACGATGGATTCCTTTGAACTGAACAAGCTGGCCGGGGCCTTTCTCGGCGCGGTGTTTTTCCTGATGACCCTTGGCCTTGCGTCCGACGCCCTGTTTGCCGAACACTCGGTCGAGACGCCCGGCTTTGCGATTGCAGCAGCGGAAGGCGCGGGTGAGGCCGAGGAGGCAGCGCCGGCCGAAGCCGAACTCGCACCGATTTCGCCGCTTCTTGCTTCCGCGGACCTTGCCGCCGGTGAATCCGTGTTCAAGAAATGCGCCTCCTGCCACACATGGGAAGAAGGCGGCGCCAACAAGACCGGCCCGAACCTCTGGAACATCGTCAACCGCCCGGTCGCGTCGGTTGCCGGTTTCGGCTACTCGTCCGCGCTGAAAACCTATGCCGAAGGCGGTAAGGTGTGGGATTATGAGGCGCTGAACCGCTTCCTGCATGGCCCGAAGAAGTACATCGCCGGCACGACGATGGGTTTTGCCGGGCTGAAAAAGGATCAGGATGTTGCCAATCTGATCGCTTGGATGCGCACGCATTCGGCATCACCGGCACCGCTGCCCTGACACGATGTCGTCGGCTTCGAGCGCCACGGCGTTGCGTTGATCTGAAAACCCGGCCTTGGCCGGGTTTTCTTTTGTCGTTGAAGCGAATGTGACCGGCCCTGCGGCATCCCCCATGGACGCCGCGCCATGCCTTGCCTAGCTTTCCTGTCTCAAATCATGATCACAGGGAGAACAAGGCATGCAGGGCACGGCGCGGTTGATCGGATCGTTTGCGGCGGGCCTCGCGCTTGCCGCTGTCGCCTTCTCCGCATTGGCCTCCGATGCGGCAGGCGGGTGGAGCCACGCCACCGCGCTCAACGGCACGCCGAAATATCCGCAAGGCTTTGCCCATTTCGACTATGTCAACCCCGAAGCCCCCAAGGGCGGGCTGACGCGGCTGGCCGTCATCGGTTCGTTCGACACCTTCAACCCCGTGCCTGAGAAAGGCGAAGTCGCCTCCGGTCTCGGGCTGGTGTTTGAAACACTGATGACGTCCAGTTTGGATGAGCTGCCGATCAGCGCGCAATATGGGCTGCTCGCCGAGGCCATGTCGCACCCGGCGGATTTTTCATCCGTCTCGTTCCGCCTCAACGCGTCGGCGAAGTGGCATGACGGCGTCGGCGTGACCCCGGAGGATGTGATCTTCTCGTTTGAATCGCTGAAAGTGCACGACACCTTCTCGCAGCAATATTATGCCAATGTGGTCAAGGTCGAAAAGACCGGCGAACGCGAGGTGACATTCACTTTCGACAAGCCCGGCAACCGCGAACTGCCGCACATCATGGGTCAGTTGACGATCTATCCCAAACATTGGTGGGAAGGCACGGATGCGAGCGGCGCGAAACGCGACATTGGCCGCGGCACGTTGGAAAGTCCGCTCGGCTCCGGCCCTTACCGCAT
>JALOTE010000121.1 GCA_025458045.1 Rhizobiaceae bacterium | reverse complement strand
ACCGCCTCGCCCGAGGTGGCGGACACGGCAAACAGGTTGTTGCCGAGCGGCTCCAGCCCGACAGGGTTGATGAAATCGGCAAGCAGGATCTGGCCGATTGCCGTGTCGGCGCTGTCGCCCGGCAGGCGCACATTGACCGTGCCGTCATCGGCGATCGTCAGCCGCGCGGCGCCTTGCGGAACCGTGATCGCATCGGCAAGCCGCAGGCCGTCCACCGTCACGATGTCGCCTTGTGCATTGAGGTTGAGAGCACCCGCACGCGAATAGACGGTCTGCCCGTCCGGCGCGATGACGCGGAACCACCCTGCCCCGTCAATGGCAGCATCCAGCCGGTTGCCAGTTTCGGCCAGCACGCCCTGGCTGTGCAGCGACCGGATCGCCGCTGTGCGCACGCCAAGCCCCAGATGCACGCCTTCCGGCGGGCCGCCTGTCGCGGTCACGCCGCCGACACCGCGCGCGCGCTCGACCTGATACATCAAATCGGTGAATTCGGCGCGCGCCCGCTTGAAGCCGGTGGTGTTGGTGTTGGCGATGTTGTTTGCCACCACTTCCAGTTGCAGTTCCTGAGCGGCCATGCCGGTGGCCGCGATATGCATCGCGCGCATCAGATCGTCATCCGTGAGAGGTCGAGCCAGGCCGATACCGCCTTGTCGCGGATGGCAAGCGAGGCCTGGAATGTGCGTTCGGCCGCCATCACGCCGTCCACCACGTCCTGAATGGTGGCGCGCCCGGCGAGGCCGTCCATCGCCACCGTTTCGGCGGCCCGCATCGTTGCCATCGCATCGCGTCCCGCGGCTGCGACCATCGCGCCGAAATCGACGGAGGCCGCGCCATCGGGGGCGGCAAAGGCGGACGCGGCCTGCGGCAGCAGATTGAAGTGAATGGGCGCAACCATGGTCAGCCGCGCTCCCGCATCAGGTCTAGCGTGGCGGAAATCATCTGTCGCGCCTGCTTGATCGATTGCAGATTGGCCTCGTAGGCGCGCGACGCGTCGCGCAGGTCAGCCAGTTCCACAAGCATCGACACGTTGGGGTATTTGACACGCCCCTCGGCATCGGCTGCCGGATGGCCGGGCTCGATCTCGACGCGGAAGGGTGCGGTGTCCCGGGTGATCGCGGCAACCTCAACGCGCGAAAACGGCATGTCGGTTTGCGGGGCGCTTTCAAACGCGATGAGCTTGCGACGGAAAGCATCAGCCCCCGGCGCATTGCCGGTGGATTGGGCGTTGGCGATGTTCTCTGACACGATGCGCATCCGTTCGGATTGCGCTTGAAGCCCCGAACCGGAAATGGAGAGGGAGCCTGTCAGCGGGTCGATCATGCCTGTCACCCCCGCGCGGCAGACAGCATCATGCGGTGGAACGCGCCGACAATGCCGGTGTTCAGCGCATGCGCCCTGTTGATCGAGCCGCCACGGATGAGCTCTTCCTCGACGGAGACCGAATTGCCTGACGGGCGCACGGTCCAGGGCGCATCGTCGGGCCTGAGCGCGACGGTCGCGACGCCGCCTCCGGCGTCGGCGATCTTGCGCAGCGCCTCGTCAAACGCGGTGACATCACGCGCGACGAAACCGGGCGTCGAGGCATTGGCGATGTTTTCAGCTGTCACCGCTTGACGCGCCGCCAGCCAGCGGGCCTGCAAGGAAGCAACTTCAAGTAGCGTGTTCATGGAGCGCGCCTTTTGGGGCCTGTGTCTTGATCCCGTCGTTCTGCCCCGCGCGCCTTGCACAAGGCTTGCAGGCGTTCACAGCCCTGAAAACCGTTCGCGACGGATCAGGCCGGTGGCACCGGGACGCCGTGTCATGATGATGTGGATGACGGACGCCACCGCCTCAAACAGGTCACGCGGGATGAACTGGCCGACCTCGACGCAGGCATGCAGCGCGCGCGCGAGTTGCACATCCTCGACAAGCGGCACCTTGTGTTCGGCGGCGACTTCGCGGATGCGCAACGCCACATGGTCCATGCCCTTGGCGACAACCTGCGGCACTCCGGCCCCCTTGGCATCGTAGCGCAGCGCCACCGCATAATGCGTCGGGTTGACGATCACCACACTGGCCTTCGGCACATCCGCCATCATGCGTTTCATGCGCTGGCGCTGGATGGCAAGGCGCTTGGCCTTCACATGCGGGTCGCCGTCGGCATCCTTCATTTCATCCTTCATCTCCTGATGGTTCATCCTGAGTTGGGACGTCCAGTGATGGCGGGACCACAACACATCGACCGCAAGAACGATGGAGGTGGCAATCAGCATCGCTGTCACAAGATTGAGCGCGATCACGCGCATGGCGTCGGCCGCATCGACAGGATCGGTCAGCATGGTGACGGCGATCGCCTGCCGCGCGCCATAGAGCACACCCGCCAGCACCGTGATGACGAGCGCCAGCTTCACCAGCGCGCGCGCGAACTCCATCAGCCCCATCGGGCCGAAAATGCGCTTGACGCCCGATGCGGGAGAAACATGCGACCATTTCGGCGTGATGCGGCTTGCAATCATGCGCGGCCGGTTCTGCGAGACGCTGGCAAGCACGCCTGCCACCACAAACACCGCGAGCACCGGCAGCATGACGCCGCCGACGTCAAACAGGATCTGGCGGACAAGCGTGACTGTTTCGGCACGGCCTTCGATGCGCAATTCCCCAACCTGACCCATAAGGAGCGCCAGCCTGTCCGCCGTGCGGATCGTGACAGGAACCAGCATCAGCCCAAGCGTGCAGGTGAGCCCCACCAGCATGGCGACAAGCGGCGCTTCGCGCGCGAAAGGCTGGTTGCCGCTTTCAAGCGCCTCCCTGATCCGCTTTTCAGTCGGGTCGAGCGGCTTTTCGCCATCCTCATCGTCACGGTCTTCAGACACCGGTTTGCTCCGGCGCTGAAAGGCTGATGCGGCCCGCTTCGGCCAAATCGAGTGCGGCGTCAGCAATGGCGCGCCGCGCCGCGTAGGTTTTCTCCGGCTTTGGCGGTGTGCCGTTTTGCAGTTCGGCCTCCACCATGCGCCGCGCGCGTGCACCGAGCGCTGCCAGAACCGCATCGCGCAGGGCATCCTCGGCGCCGGGCAGAGCCGTCATCACCAATTCAGCGCTGACACTGTCAAACAGCACCGAACGGTCGGCAGGTTGCAAGCGGATGATGTCGGCAAAATCAAACAGCAGAGCACGGATGGCCGTGGCCTCCGCCGGGTCTGAGGTCTCCACGGCCAGCAGCAGCGCATCGGCCTCCGGGCGCGCCAGACCATTGAGCACGGCAGCAACCCGCTTGCGGTTGGCCGATGCGGCAGCGGACTTGTCCTCGACAGCCAGCATGCTTTCAAGCTGCGTTCCGATGGCCCGCATGATCGCGTCGGCCACGGGAGACATGCCAACCATGCCGGTGATGACCGGCGGGCGCAGCGCCTCGGGGAGAAGCGCGATCACCTTGGCCGCCTGGGCAGGAACGAAGCGCGACAAGGCCGCGCACACAATCGGGGCGGTCTCGCCCGAAAGCACTTCGGCGAGGCGTTCAGGCGGTGCCGCGAGCACCGAGACCCATGGATCGGCTGGCGGCGCTCGGTCGATCAGCCCTGCATCGAGCCCGGATGAATCAGGGGGGCTGCCGCCGATGATGGCATCCATCTCGTCCGCAACGGGCGCAGACCCGACCTGATCAACGAAGTGGCGCGCGAAATCCTCAACCAGCGCGTCCACGACTGCGCGGTTCAAGGGCGGCATGGCGCGCGCCGAGCGTGCGAGCAGCCGCAACTCGTCGGGCTCGAAGCGCTGCACCATGCGCTGCGCCAGCGGTCGCCCCATGGCCAGCAGCAGCGCCGCCGTCTTGCGCGCGCCTTCGGGTGCCGCGGCCGCGCTCAATGCGCAACCCCGCTTGCACCCGGCACCGTCGTGTCTGCTCCGATGAGCCGCAGGATGCGCACGCCGACGCGCTGGCTCGCCTCATCGGTGATCATCAATTCGCCAATGGCAAAGGCAACGCCATTGGCCGTCAGCGTGACTTCATTGCCGGATTGCGGGCCAAGGTCGAGTTCCCCGCCAGGTGTCAGCGCCATCAGCCGCGACACGGGCAGCTGGACCGTCGCGAATACCAGATCGAGGGCGATCGGGATGCCAAGCACCGCGCCCAACCCGGCTGATCCGGATGCAGGAACGGATGCAGGAACGGATGCGAATGCCGGGACAGGTTCGCTCGCCTGTTGCACGGCAACAGCCGCCAAGCCTTGCGCTTCCCTGTCCGCCTCTGCCGTTTCCATCGAAAAGGTGCCCAAGTGCGATGCCGAGGCCGACAGCACTGACGGGCTGGTCTCGGCGCTGCCCTCAGCAGTTTCGGCAACGGTCGATGGCGCATCACTCATGGCTCGAACCTTTCAGAGATAGACAGCACAAGGCGCATGTCACCCGCCGCATCGCAGCGCATGCGCACCGTTCCGCAATGCGATGGCGCACCGCGCACCTCGCCCTTCACGGCCAATTCGCAAAGCGGTCCGACAGGCAGGATATCGCCGATGCGAAGCTGGTGGAGCGCGGAAAGAGGGCGCAAGCCGCAGGCCGCCTTGTGCGCCACCGGCACCGTGGCATGGCCGAGGCGAGCCTCGACCGCGGCGACGCTGGGTGTGGACGCGGACATGTGCGGCCCGCCGCGCGCAGCAACAGCCCCGGTGATCACCGGCGCCCCGCCCCGCCCGCGGGCTTCATGCAGCGCGATCTCGACGCCGTCGCTGTTTTGCGCCGTGCGCGCCTGCGCCAGTGCGATCCGCGCCTTCCGGTCCGTCACCGCACGAAGATGCCCGCCATCGGCGTCCTGAAGGCTGTCGGCGAAGGCAACAACGATCGCCCGTTCGAGCGCCGTCGGTTCACCCGCGGGGACTGTCGGACGCGGTGCCCCGCCGAGAATGGCGGCAAGCGTGCGGATGGCCGACGGCTCAAGCAGCACAAGGCAGTCTCCCGCTTCATCGGCGAGCACCAGCACCGTCTCATCCATGAGCCGCGCCAAGGCGGCTTGCAACCGCTCGCCGGACAGCTTTCGCGGCGCGATCCGGTCGGCCTGCGGCGCAAGCGCGGCGAGCCGCACTGACACCATCTCCGCCAACGCCCCGACCGCCTCGGAAAGTTCGGCCGCATCGCTTGCCGTGTCGGCCTGCGCCAGCAAGGCCGCGAAAACCTCTCCCAGCGAGCGGCCGGGCGTGCTGCCCAAGGTTGAAGGATGGGCGCTCATGCCTTGGCCGGCGCAGCCGCGCCGCCGCCCAGCGTCGCCTGCTCGACGGCATCAATGCCGGGGCGATAGTCGGCCGAAATCGTCTTGCGGCCATACTCCACCGCAACCTGCGGCATCGCACCGTTCATCGAGGCGAGCAGCGTCTGCTTCACGACGATGTAGAGCCGGTTGTTCTTCTCGCGCGTCAGCTTCACCTTGTTGGCCACCGGACCAACCATGCCATAAGACATGAAGATGCCCGCAAACGTGCCGACGAGCGCCGCCCCGATCAGCTTGCCGAGCACATCGGGTGCCTGGTCGAGCGCGCCCATCGCCTTGATGACACCAAGGACGGCGGCGACAATGCCAAGCGCCGGAAGCCCGTCCGACATGCCTTGCAACGCCGTGTAGGGCTTCATCGTGTCATGGGTGATCGTGTCGATCTCCTCATCCATCAGCGCTTCGATCTCGTGGCTGCGCGCATTGCCCATGATCATCAGGCGCATGTAGTCGCAGATGAAGGTCACGAGCGGTTTGCGTTTAAGCACCGCCGGGTAAGCCTTGAACACGTCGCTTTCCGTCGGATTGTCGACATGGGCTTCCATCTCGCTTTTCGACTTGTTGCGCATGTCGCGCAGCAGCGCATGCAACAGGCCGAGAAGTTGCATGTAGTCATCGGGCTTCGGCACCTTGTTGCCAAAGGCTTCGCCCATGGCGCGCCCGGAATCCTTGATGACCGGCATCGGGTTGGCGATGATGAACGTGCCGAGCGCCGCTCCGCCGATGATGACAAATTCCCAAGGCTGCACCAGCACATAGAGCTTGCCGCCCATCGCCGCATAGCCGCCAAGCACGCAGGCCATGGTGACAACAAAGCCGAGAATGATCGTCATGTGATGGTGCCCCGCGCGGCCGATGCGGCAATGTGCTTCATCTCCATGGCGTGGCTTGCACCGGCCTTGCGGACGTGGATTCAGCCTCGCGCAAGCGTTGCGCAAGCCCGGCATGCTCCCCTTGCCTCCTGTCTCTTGGAGGACACCGCCATGATGGCGACTTACGTGACCTATCAGTCGATCACCCGCGATCTGCCCATGGCGCTGAAGCGCACGGCGGAAACGCCGGAGATCGCCCGCGCGACGGCCGATTACCGCGCCCGCATCACCACGATCAAATCCGTCGATGATTTCATGAAGGACGACCGCATCTACAGCTATGCGCTCAAAGCCCACGGGCTGGAGGACATGGCCTATGCCAAGGCCTTCATCCGCAAGGTGCTGGAAGAAGGCATCGATGGCAGGGATGCGTTTGCCAACAAGCTGACCGACCCGCGCTACAAGGAGTTGGCCGAGACATTCAACTTCAAACGCCATGGCGCGACCGCGACAGTTTTCTCCCGCGCGCAGGAGGGCACGGTCGCCAAATTCAACCGGCAGGCGCTCGAGGTGCAGGCAGGCGGCGACAATGAGGGCGTGCGGCTTGCGCTTTACTTCGCCCGCAAGGCGCCGGAAGCGAAGAACACGTTTGATCTCATCGCCGATCCGGCGCTTGCCCGTGTGATCCAGGTCGCGACCGGGCTGCCGCAATCCATCGGCGCGCTGGATGTCGACAAGCAGGCCGCCATGATCGAATGGCGGCTCGACATCGAAAGCCTGAAGCAGCCTGACAAGCTTGCCCGGCTCATCGAGCGTTTCACAGCCTTGTGGGATGTGGAGGCGCAGGCCAATGCGCCCTCGCTGGACGGCGCAGCGGCGCTGCTTGCCGACAGCACCGTTGCCGCGCCGGACGGCGATGTGCTGCTGGCCTTGCAAAGCTGGCGCAGCGCGTTTTGAAGCGGGGTGAACCGGCATGGCCATGAACAACGCTTTCGGCATCGGCCTGTCCGGCCTGATGGCGCTCGAACGGCGCGTCGAGCTTCTGGCCCACAATGTCGCCAACATGAACACGGTCGGCTTTCGCGCCGACATCCTGCGTTTTCAAACCGATGTGGAACGGGCGGGCGGCGCGGCCTTGGCTTTTGCCGCGCGCGGCACCGCACATGTTTCGACCGCAGAAGGCGCACGCATCCAGACCGGGAACGCGCTGGACGTGGCGATCAAGGGCGGTGGCTGGATGGCGCTCGGCGGCGAAAGCGGGCCGCTCTACACGCGCGACGGCCGCATGGAGATCACGCCGGAGGGCGCGCTCGTCAACCTGACCGGGCGCCCGGTGCTGGACGCCGGCGGCTCCGAAATCAGCCTCAATCCGCAAGGCGGCGCTATCGCCATTGCCGCCGATGGCACGATCACGCAGGCCGGGCGGCGCGTCGCGCAACTGGGGCTGTTTTCAATTGAGCAGCCTGAACTGCTGAACCGCATCGGCGATGTCGGCTTCACATTTCCGGGCTTTGCGGAACCGGTGGCGGACTTTCGCAATACCGGTTTCATCCAGGGCTTTGTCGAGCAAGCCAACGTCAACCCGATCGAGCAGATGGCAAGCCTCATCACCATCAGCCGGCAGTTTGAAGCCGCAGCCAACGGCTTGCGCTCATCCGAAGAGCTCTATCAATCCGCAATCCGCACATTGGGCGGGTCAAATAATTGAAGAATTGTTCTATTACTTGAGCCCCACCATTTCCTTCTTCATTGCCCGACTTGACCGGGCAACCCATTCCGTCACGTTCAATTGGAAAAGCGCAATGGCATGGATCGTCCGGTCAAGCCGGACGATGAAGAGCGATGCGGGATTTCAAAAGTGGTGCGTCAGTCCGCTCTCACGCCACATGCCTTGCGAGCGCGCACTGGCTCCAGAGGTCTGAAAGCGCGTGGACGAGGTTGGCGA
>JALOTE010000025.1 GCA_025458045.1 Rhizobiaceae bacterium | reverse complement strand
CATGAAACGCATCGCACTCGCCTCCCTCGCCCTCGGTTTCCTCGCCGCCCCGGCGCTCGCAGAAGACGCCACCAACGACCCGTTCGGCGGCCGCGTCGCGCACAATGCGCCGCAGATCCTCGCCGCCGCCAACGAGACCGGCGGACTTGACATGACGGCCACCGCCGCCATCGGCACCGGCGTGGTGTTGGAGGCAGGCGAAACCGCCGACATCGTATTTGAACGCTTCAACCGCTGACGGCGGAACACCGATGGCCGGGCGTGCTTCACCCCGGCCACCGGAACAAGGGCCGTCGAATATGTGATGCGCAAGCCGCTTGCATCCGCTCCGGCAACCGGCAATTCTCCCGCCACGCATCGGGAGGAACGCATGGCTTGTGTCGTGTATCGTTGGGCGGGAGCGCTTGCCGCGTCAGTTGTCGTGTTTGCTCCGTTCGCAAGCCTTGCCGCCTCGATCCCAACCGGCGGCAAAACATCAAAACCCTTCGGCCATCACCAGTTTTGCGAGACCAACCCGCGCGAGTGCCGCACATCTGCGGCCTCCGCGCCGGAGCGGCTTTCAGCGCAGCGCATGAAGCGGCTTGCCGCCATCAATGCCGCCGTCAACCGCTCCATCACCCCCGTCAGCGACGCCAGCCAGCACAACGCCAAGGACGTCTGGACCATCGGCGGCGCATCCGGGGACTGCGAGGATTATGCGCTGGCCAAGCGCCGGAAGCTGATTGCCGCCGGATTCAAGCCGGGCAACCTCAGACTGGCGATGGGCCGCCTGCCGCATGGCGAAGCCCATCTGGTGCTGGTGGTGCGGGCCGAAGAGGGTGATTTCGTCCTCGACAATTTGCACAATGACGTGCGGCCTTGGAAAAAATCCGGCCTCCGCCTGCTCAAGATGCAAGGCGAGGGCGCCGGACGCGATTGGGTGAACATCGGCAGATGATCGACGCGGACGCGCCGCCTGCAAGACTCATGTCCGGTCGGCGGTGCGCCTCAATCGTCAATCTGCTCGTTGGGATAGACACCCCACAGGCTCGCCTGCGCGACCCAGCCCGCATGATCACCGGCCTGGACCGAACACCATGATCCGTCGCAGGTCAGCACCTCCACATTCAGTCCGGCCTCGAATTTGGCGATGACGCGGGTTTGCGCATCCGGTTTTGCATAGACAGGCGTGAGATTTTCCGGTTCTGAAAGGCTTGTCTGGATGATCGCCTCGATGCCGTCCGGGCGCGCGGCCAGCGAGGCCTCGACCGTCGCGGTGCGGCGGCCGGACAGCATCGACTGGTAGACCCAACCCTCGACGCCCTCCGAATCGCGGATCTTGCGCCAGGTGTCGAACTCCAGCACGATTTCGACCGGCAGGCCCGCCTTCACATAGGTCCAGAGGATCGGGTGTTCCTTGCCGGGGCCGACACGCAGATTGACATTGGCGGACTTCAGGCTGGCAAAGCGCGGCAATGGCAGACCGCTGCCGCCAACACCCGGCTGCAGCCGTGCGCCCTTTGTTGCGCTGCCGACGGCACCTGTGGGTGCGGCGTCGACGCCGTCCTGCCCGGGAACCGTTTCAGCGCGGGCGCTACCGCCGGCCATGGAATCAGCCACAGCACCGGCAAGCGCAGCCGCGAGGCACAGCGCGGCAAGCCTTGGCAGGCGATTGACGACGGCAGAGACGGGAATGCGGAACAACATGCTATCCTCGGCGCAAGAACGGGCGACTGACAGGCGGTGCCACGGCCGCACGGCGCGAAAGCGCTTGTCAGCGCCGTTGCGCGCGTTAGGAATCGAGCGAGCCCGCAGGCGGCCAGAGTGGCGCGCCAAGGTTAACGGAACGATAAGGATGGTGCGCCGCCATGCCGCATTCTTCGCCGCAGCCGCCGGAAACCGGACCAGATGACGCCGATGGCAAGGCCGCGCAAAGACGCATAGACCCGGCACAAGCCCTCGTCATCGTCACCCGCAAGCTGCCTGCCCGCGTGGAAGCCCGCATGGGCGAACTGTTCACCTGCCGCTTTGCCGATCCGGAGGACCGCGCGATGGATCGCGATGCGCTGGCCGCCGCCATGCGCGAGGCCGTCATCCTTGTGCCGACCGTGACCGACCGCATAGACGCAGCCTTGATCGATGCGGCGGGCCCGCAACTCAGACTGATCGCCAATTACGGCAACGGCGTCGACAATATCGATCTCAAGGCGGCGCACGCGCGCGGCATCATCGTCACCAACACGCCGAACGTCCTGTCGGAAGATACCGCTGACCTCGCCATGGCGTTGATCCTCGCGGTGCCGCGCCGCGTGATCGAGGGCGCATCCGTGCTGCGCGATGACCAGAGCTGGGCCGGATGGTCCCCGACATGGATGCTTGGCCGGCGCCTCAAGGGCTTGAAACTCGGCATTCTCGGCATGGGCCGTGTCGGCACGGCTGTCGCCCGCCGCGCGCGCGCCTTCGGCCTCTCGGTCCACTATCACAACCGAAACCGCGTTCCCGAGACTGTGGAGATCGAGCTTGACGCGCATTACTGGCCGTCGCTCGACCAGATGCTGCCGCAGATCGACATCCTGTCGATCAACTGCCCGTCGACGCCCTCCACATTTCATCTTCTGTCGGCACGGCGCATCGCGCTGATGAAGCCGGACGCCTATCTGGTGAACACGGCGCGCGGCGATGTGGTCGATGAGGAGGCGCTGATTGCGGCGCTTGCCTCCGGACGCCTTGCCGGGGCCGGGCTCGACGTGTTCCAGCACGAACCGAAGATCGACCGGCGGCTGATGAAGCTTGTCAACGCCGGGAAAGCCATCCTGCTGCCGCACATGAGCTCGGCCACGGCCGATGCGAGGAACGAGATGGGCGACCGCGTGCTGATCAACATTCGCACCTTCCTCGACGGCCACCGCCCGCCGGACCGCGTGCTGGAAGCGTTTTTGTGATCGTCTTCACCCCCGCCGGTAACGCATCTCGGAGAACCGTGCGCCAAGGCCGTCATATGTCAGCACGCGGCCAATCAACGGTTCGCCGGCGCCGGTGATGAGCTTGATCGCCTCCATCGCCATCAGTGTGCCGATGACGCCCGTCACAGGGCCTGCCACGCCGATCTCGGCGCAGGCAGGCAGCATGCCCTCCGGCGGGTCCTCGGGGTAAAGGTCCGCGAAGCGCGGGGCGGGGCGGCCCTTGGCGTCCATCAGATGCGGCGCAATGACGGAAACCGCGCCGTCAAACCGGTTCACCGCGCCCGTGACAAGCGGAATGACAGCCGCCTCGCAAGCGGCGGCAACCGCGCGGCGCGCTGCGAAATTGTCCGACCCGTCAATGGCGAGGGTGGCTCCCGCAATCAGCCGCGCGGCATTGTCTGCGTTGAGCTTCACGGCATGGGCCACCACCGCCACATGCGGGTTCAGCGCATCGACGAACCGCGTTGCGCTGTCGACCTTCGGCGCGCCGTCATCGACGCTGCGATGGATGAACTGGCGCTGCAAATTGGAGAGCGACACCGTGTCATGGTCGATCAGGGTTAGCCGCCCCACGCCTGCGGCCGCAAGCATGGCGATCACCGGCGCGCCAAGCCCGCCCGCGCCAAGCACCGCCACATCGGCGGACTTCAACGCCTGCTGGCCTGCACCGCCAATTTCCGCCAGCACCAGATGGCGGCGATAGCGCTCGATTTCCTCAGCCGAAAACGCGCTCATGCAGGCAAATCCCTTTCGCTGACACCGCCATCGACCAGCGCGAAATGCTGCGCGCGCCCGGCGAGCGCCGCAAAGAGATGCGGTTCGGTGCCTGTCATGACCGCCTGGCCTCCCAGCGCGTCGAGAATGTCAAACAGGTCGGCGCGCCGCGTCTCGTCGAAATGCGCGCCGATCTCGTCGAGAAGCAGCACCGCGGTCATGCCGCTTGCCCGCGCGATGAGTTCGGCATGAAACAGCACCATGCCGGTGAGCAAGGCCTTCTGCTCGCCGGTGGAGGCAAGCGCCGCTGGCATCCCCTTGGCGCGATGCGTGACGTCGATCTCGCTGCGATGCGGGCCTGTGAGCGTGCGCCCTGCCTGCCGGTCAATGCCGCGGGTGCGGCCCAAATGGGCGCGATAGGCGTCGGCCAATTGCGCAGGCCCCTCATCGGCGGCCATCGCCTCGATGTCGCCGGTGATCGCCAGATCGGCCACTGGAAACGCCCGGCCAGCCAGCGCGCCATCGGACATGGCGTTGAGCGCTGCCACGAAGCGCATGCGCGCCAGCGTCATCGCCGCGCCATGGCGCGCCAACTCCTGTTCCAGCGCGTCAAACCAGCGCTTGTCCTGCACATCATCGGCAAACAGGCGGTTGCGCCCGCGCATGGCTTTCTCGTAGGCGATGGCGTGGGCTCCGTGGGCGGGCTCAAGCGCCAGCACCATGCGGTCGATCAGGCGGCGGCGGTCGGCCGCCGGGCCGGTGAACACGCCATCCATGGCAGGTGTCAGCCATGCGATGCGGGCATGGTCGTTCAAGGCATCGGCGCTTTTTTCGAGCGTGCCATTGATGCGCAGGATGCGGCCCGGCGCATCCGCGCCGGCAAGAGCCCCGCACCCGGTGCCGATCTGCACCGTTTCACCGCATCCGTCGTCGATGACGGCTGCCAGCGCGAAACCCTGATCGGTCCCTTTCGCTGCCATCGCCTCATGGCTGGCGCGGCGCAGGCCGCGGCCCGGCGCAAACAAAGACAGCGCTTCCAGAATATTGGTCTTTCCCGCGCCATTGCGGCCGGTGAACACCACGTGCCCCGGTGCAAAGGCGAGCGCTCTGCTGTCATGGTTGCGGAACCCTGTCAGGCGCAGGCTGCGGAACCGCACCCGCCGCAGCGCGCTTTGCCCGTCGTCAGACACGCATCGGCATCAGGACATAGAGCACGCCCTGATCCGCCCCGTCCTCGATCAGGGTTGGCGATGCGGCGTCCGCCAGCATGAAGCGGATATTGTCGCCCGTCACCTGTCCGGCGATGTCGAGAAGATATTTGGCGTTGAAGCCGATCTCCATCGCATCCGAATCATAATCGGCGGGCAATTCCTCGGTGGCGCTGCCTGATCCCGGATTGTTGACATTCAGCACCACCTGCCCGTCGGCGATGGCGAGTTTCACCGCGCGCCCGCGCTCGGACGAAACCGTGGACACGCGGTCAACGGCACGCTGGAAATCATCGCGGTCAACCATCAGGCGCCGGTCATTGCCGGTCGGGATGACGCGCTGGTAATCGGGGAAGGTGCCATCAATCAATTTGGAGGTCAGCACGACCGACCCCTGGGTGAGGCGGATCTTCGTGTCGGAGATTTCCAGCGTCGCCACGGCATCGCCGTCTTCGAGAAGTTTCTGCACCTCGCCCACTGTCTTGCGCGGGATGATGATGCCCGGCATCTGCTCCGCGCCGTTGGGCGCTTCGATTTCGGCGCGCGCCAGCCTGTGGCCGTCGGTTGCAACCGCGCGCAGCATCAACGCGCCGCCCACCGTGACGGTGTGCATGTAGATGCCGTTCAGATAATAGCGCGTCTCCTCGTTGGAGATCGCAAATTGGGTGCGGTTGATCAACGCTTTCAGCTTTTCGGCGGGCAGGCGGAACACATGGCTGAAACTGCCGGCCGAAAGCTCCGGAAACTCCGATTTCGGCAGGCATTGCAACTGGAAGGACGCCTTGCCCGCGATCACATTGAGGATGCGGCCGTCATCCCCGAGCGACAGCATCACTTCGGCGCCGTCATGCAGCTTGCGCACGATGTCATGCAGCAAATGGGCCGGAACCGTGGTTTCGCCGGCCTGTTCCACCATCGCCGGCGCCGTTTCCGTCACCTCAAGGTCAAGGTCGGTTGCCTTGAGCGTCAGCGCCGAGCCGGACGCCGAAAGCAGCACGTTGGACAGGATCGCGATCGTGTTCTTGCGCTCGACAACGCGGTAGACATGGCTGAGACTTTTCAGGAGATTTGATCGTTCAAGCGTGACGCGCATGGCACTGGATTGTCCGGCTGGGATGGGCGCGCGGATGACACCGCACAACCCTGAGGATTGGCCTGCCAACCAACCGCAAAAGCCTGCCAAAGGCAAGCTTCAGTGGCAGACCCGTTGGCTTTGTCCAGCCCAATTTCGGGCGGACGCGGCCTCTCAGCCCTGTTCCTGGATCAGCCGCTGCAGCAGTTCCAGTTCCTGCTCCAGCTTGGTGTCTTCCTTTGCGAGACCTTCCACCTTGCGCACGGCATGCAGCACGGTCGTGTGGTCGCGATTGCCGAAACGGCGGCCGATTTCGGGCAGCGAGCGCGGGGTCATGATTTTGGCGAGATACATCGCCACCTGACGCGGCTTGACGACGGTGCGGGTGCGCCGCGCCGAGACCAGTTCCGTGCGGCTGACATTGAAATGCCGCGCCACGATCCGCTGGATATCCTCGATGCGAATGCGCTTGGGGTCGCCCGAGCGGTAAAGCTGGCCGATGAGGGAATCGACGCGCTCCACCGAGATGTCCGGCTCGAAGGAGCGGCGGAACAGAAGCTGGTTGAACGCGCCTTCAAGTTCCCGGCCCGATCCGGACACCGTGCGGGCGATGTGCACCAGCACGTCTTCCGGCACTTCGAGCGTCACGTCCTCGCCCTGCGCGACAGCGAGGCGCTGGCGCAGGATTTCCAGCCGCATTTCAAAATCCGGTGCCGTCATGCCGATGGCGACACCACCCGACAGGCGTGACTTGATGCGCGGCTCCAGCGAATCAAGTTCGCCGACCGGACGGTCCGCCGCGACAACCACCTGACGTGCGCTGTCGAGCAGCAGATTGATCAGATGGCAGAACTCGTGCTGGATCTGATGGCCTTGCAGGAACTGCATGTCGTCGATGACCAGCAGGTCGATGTCGCGCAGCTGCTCCTTGAAGACGAGGGCATGATTGTCCTTGATCGCCTTGGCGAAGCGCCACATGAAATATTCCGCGGTCAGATAGACGATGCGGGCCTTGGGCTTTTTCGCCAGCGCGGCATTGGCTATGGCCTGCAGCAGATGTGTCTTGCCAAGACCGACGGCCGCATAGACATAAAGCGGATTGAAGCGGACGATGCCGCTGTCATTCTCGATTACGGCACGCGCCGCGGCCAGAGCCACACGGTTGGCGGCACCCTCGACATAGGTTTCAAAGGTGTAACGGCTGTCGAGCGGCGAACCCAGCGTGCTGCGCTGCTGCGGCACAGCATGCATGACGGCTGGAGCGGATGCGGCGGGCACGCTGATCGCATCTGCCGCCCGGGCCGGCTTCGCCGAAGCCGTGTTCGTCTGAACCTCCGGGCGATCGGAATGCTCGTCGAGCGGGCGCACCCGTGCGGCGCTGCGCACGATCAATTCCAGCTTCAGGAGTTCCGGATTTTCCTCGCGCCACAGATCGGTGATCAACACGAGGTAGTGGCTGTTGATCCAGGAGCGCAGGAATGTCGTCGGCACAGACAGGCGAACGACGCTCCTGGAAGCCTCCACCAGTTTCATCCGGCCAAACCAGCTGGAGAACACTTCGGCGCCAACGCGGGCCTTCAGCTTCTTTGTCACGCGCGAAAACAGCGCCTGCCCGGCGTCGGTCTTGGATGTCATTGCCATTGCGTCCCCGCCGGTGGTTGCGGCCATGTTCAGGCTGAAGGGGCGGGCGGCACTGCGGACACCCGTCACAGGCCGAATGTCATCGACATGTTGCCTGGCGTCCGTGTCGCACATTTCAGCCTTGCGCAGTTCAGCAGTCACAGACCGGCCCCCGCCTTCGTTCCTGTTGCATCGTCCGGAATGTCAACCGGCGCGGTCGCGCCTGATCGGCATTCCACCCCAATTGGTCAGCCTGCACAAAGCCGTCACGCGCATATATGCCCGCGTGCCTCCGACAGTTGCAGCATCTTGCGAGCACATCTCAGCCTGCCCGCCTTGTCATGGCCCGTCGAGCCTCACCTTCAACAATAACCAGCGGTCAGTGAAAGTATCACCGCCCTGACGTCAATTTCTGATGAGGTTTTACAGAATTCCGAGTCGCGCCATTAGTGTGTGAGCAATTGTCAGACAATCGTCAACTGAACAGCGTCTCTCCATGACGGCTATCGTAAGCCCTTGGACCGGTGGCGCAAGAGGCTGGCACGAAATTTAGCGGGCTTCAGATGCAAAAAATCGCTTGACTCCGGAGCGCTGAAAACCGGCTGGAAAGGGCCCGTTGGAATCCCACGGTTTTTTCGCGCCCGAGCCGTCCTCACCTTGCGGAATGGCATCACTGCAGGCGGTCGACTGTTGCAGCCATGCCGCAGCTTCCCGATTTATGACACTGGCCTGACTGTGGATAATGTCGCACAACATCATGATTAAACGGGCGAATTTGGCACTCCCGATTGTGGAAAATCAAAAACCGTGACGCATTTGTATCAAATTCAGGGTTAATGTGCGCGCCGTGGCACCTGTTCACTGGTGTTTGCAAGTTTCCAACTCACGGACAAGAAAAAACGCCCGTCCGTGAGGGCGGGCGTTCTGCAATTTCAAAGCTGCCAAATGGAGCTTATGCGCCGAGCGCCCGCACCCGCGAGGCTAGCCGCGATACTTTGCGGGCGACAGTATTCTTGTGCATGACGCCCTTGGACACGGCGCGCATCAGTTCGGGTTCGGCCGCGGTGAGCGCGGCGGCGGCGGCCGTCTTGTCACCGGAGGCGAGCGCCTCTTCCACCTTGCGCACGAAGGTGCGCACACGCGAGCGGCGTGCGCCGTTGATTTCGGTGCGCGCCTCGATTTTGCGCGTTGCCTTCTTGGCGGAAGACGTATTGGCCATGGAAACCCCTTGGCGGCTGGAAACGGACAGGAGCGGCGGCAAACAATAAGGGCCCGCAAGCGTTTCCGCCGCTGGCCCCGTGGCCGTCGAGTTGCGGCGGTCGATAGACGATGTCTCGTGGCGCGTCAACGGCAAACATGCGGCCGGTTTCGTTGGATCAGCGCTGGCAGATGGGGCAGTGGAAGGTGGACCGGCCGGACTGGACGGTGCGCGCGATCACGCCGCGGCACATCCGCCCCGAACGGGCGCGGCGCCGACACGGCTCGCCCTCGCGGCCATAGACATGGAAGCTGTGCTGGAAATAGCCGAGTTGCCCGTCGGTTTGGCGGTGGTCGCGCAGGGTTGAGCCGCCAGCCTCGATGGCGCGGTTGAGCACGTCACGCACGGCTTCGGCGAGGCGGACAGCCGGATGCGGGCCGCGACCCTGCTGCGTCCCGATCCTGCCAGCGGGTGCGAACGGCGATAGGCCGGCCTGCCACAGCGCTTCGCAGACATAAATATTGCCAAGCCCGCACACGAGCGATTGGTCCAGCAATGCCGCCTTCAGGGGTGCTGCCTTTCCGTCAAACAGGCGCGCAAGCGTGTCCGGGCCGAATGCGTTGCCAAGCGGCTCGATGCCAATCCCGCTGATCAGCTTGTGGGTGGCAAGCCCGGCTTCCGGCGTCATCAGCATGAAGCCGAAACGGCGCGGATCATTGTAAATGACGTGTGTCCGCCGCCCGTCCTCGCCTTGCAGTTCCATGTCCAGATGATCATGCGGGCCGGCGATGCCGCGTGCATGGGCAAAGGCACCGGGCGTGATCCCGTCTCCGCTGTCGGGCACGACCCGGAACGAACCGGACATGCCAAGATGGCTGATCAGCGCGTCCGGTTCGCCGCCTTGCGGCGCGTCCACATGCCAGAGCAGATATTTGGCGCGCCGTGACAGCGCGGCGATGCGACGTCCGGCCAGACGTTCGGCAAAGCGTTCCGGAAACGGAAAGCGGAGGTCCGCCCGCCTTTGCGTGACAGAGACAATGCGTGCGCCTTCCACATGCGGCGCAAGCCCGCGCCGGACAGTTTCCACTTCGGGAAGTTCAGGCATGGGTCGAACTCGGGAGCGGGGGAGGCGCAAAGAGCGGCATGCCGTGTGGGCCGGGCGCGATGCCGAGATGTTGCGCGATTGTGGCACCGATATCGGCAAAGCTCGCGCGTCTGCCTGCATCGGTCCCGTCCTGGCCGGGCGCCTTGCCAAACACCGGCACCATTTCACGTGTATGGTCCGTGCCGGGCCATGTCGGGTCGCAGCCATGATCGGCCGTCAGGATCAGCAGGTCATCGTTTTGCAACCGGGCGAGCGCTTCGGGCAGACGTGAGTCAAAAGCCTCCAGTGCCGCCGCATAGCCCGGCACGTCGCGGCGGTGGCCATACTCCATGTCGAAATCGACAAAATTCGTGAATGTCATATCGCCTTCGGCGGCGCTGCCCATTGCGGCAAGCGCGGCATCAAACAGCGCCATGTTCCCCGAAGCCTTTGTCAGCCGCGTAATCCCGCGATGAGCGAAGATGTCGCCGATCTTGCCGACGGCGTGGACCGCGCGGCCGGCCGCAACCAGCCGGTCAAGCAAGGTCGGCTCAGGCGGGGGTATGGCGAAGTCCCGCCGGTTCGCCGTGCGCCTGAAGGAGGCGGAATCGGTCCCGGTGAACGGCCGGGCGATGACGCGGCCCACCTTCATCGGGGCGGTCAGGGCAAAAGCGGTCTCGCACAGGTCATAGAGCCGCTTGAGCCCGAAACTGTCTTCGTGGGCGGCGATCTGGAACACGGAATCGCTCGACGTGTAGAAGATCGGCTTGCCCGACAGCATGTGTTCCTCGCCAAAGCGGGCGATGACATCCGTGCCTGAGCCATGGGTGTTGCACAGGCTGCCGGGCACGCCGGCGGCATTGCAGATGGCGTTCAGGAGCGCAGCCGGGAAGGCCGGTTCCTCCCGCGGAAAGAACGTCCACTTGAACGGAACCGGCAGGCCGGCGATTTCCCAATGGCCGGATGGCGTGTCCTTGCCCCTGGATCGTTCGGCGGCGGCGGCAAAGAAGCCTGAGGGCACCGCCGCAGGCAATGGCGCGCCTGCGGCAAGCGCATGGGCGTGGCCAAGGCCGAGCGCCAGCATGTTGGGGGTGTGGAGCGGGCCTTGGCGCACTCCCGCCCGATCACCGTCGCCCTTGGCGCAGGCCGCGCGGATATGGCCATAGGTATCGGCACCGGCGTCGCCATAGGCCGCCGCATCCGGCGCGCCGCCGATGCCGAAGGAATCAAGAATGAACACATGGGCCCGCGCCATCAGCGCCTCCGGCGTTTACCGAGAAGTCACGTTCCTTAGCCTGCCTGCTTGATCAGGTGAAGCGCGCAGGGCATGGAGGTGCCTGCGTGGCATCATGGTCAATCGAGGGTTAATCCATGCGCGGACAGTCTGCCGGAACCGGATACCGTCACGCCGCTTCATCCGCCGTCAAGGCGATGGCATGCTGTTGCGCATTGGCGGCCCTCGCGCCGACCGCCCGCGCCGAAACGGCGGCTGCACCCGTTCTTGCACAGGAAACGTCGGCGCTTGCCGCCGGCATCGCACCTGAAGACGCGGCTGCCGCCCCTGATTGGCGGGCCGAAATTGGCACCTTCAAGGTCGGGCTGGCGCGGCGATGGTCGTCCGACATGTCGCCGGCCGTGCTGAAAAGACTGGAAGGCAAGCTTGGCGCGGCTCTTGGCCTGCCAGTCCGTGTCGTGACCTTCGACCGGTTCGCTTCGCTCATCGACGCGCAGGCCGGCGGCGCGATCGATTATGCGGTCTATTCGGCGCGCGCCTATGCGGCGGCGCAAATTGCCTGCGAGTGCCTCACTATCATGGCCCAGCCGACCAGCGAAGCAGGCGAGACCGGACAGCGGGTCCATCTCATCGGTGATCCGGCCCGGCTGGCGAATCTGAACGCGTTGGACGGCCTGCGCCTCGGCTGGACCGGCGAAAACGGCTCGGCCGCGGCAGCGCAGGTCACGTCCAGCCTGCGCATCGCTGGCAGGCCCGTCACCGGCGACGAACCGTTCTGGCAGGACCATGCGTCGCTCGATGAGGCTGTCGCGGCCTACAACCGCGGCGAGACCGACGGGTTCATCGCCCATCTCGGCGCAGGCGCGGCAGGCACGTCCGCAATTGACGGCGCGAGGCTTGCCGCACTCGGCCTCACACGTCCGGCCAAGACACACGCCTCGTCCGAATTGTGGCCCTATGGCCCGCACGCGGTGCGGGCCGCGCTAGCGCCTCAAGCCCGCGACATTCTGGCGGGCTTCCTGTCACGCATCGATGTCGAGGATGAACCGCTGCATGCGCTGCTGGCGGAAGGCTTGGGCGGGCCTCTGAAGCCGGTGGCGGCGGACGCCTACAGGCCGGTCCTGCGCGCGGTGCAGCAAACGGCCAAGGACACATTTTGAACGGTGAACTGCGAGCCTGACCGCAGAGTCGGCGTGCCAACCATCTGACCCTTGGTCAGACGGCCAGCCTGCAAGACACGGTCAGCAATCAGGGCAGGTGACCGTCGGGCTGGTGCGCGGGCGCAAATGGTAGGTTTCGCCCATCTGGATGCCGCGGCGGCCGTTGACCTGGGAATTGATCACATGGGCCGTAGCAGGGAAATATTTCACCCGCAGCCCGGCCTTCACGATGAACGTGTTGCGGATCATCAGCTGGGTCGGAATGGTGATGGTGCTCCCGACAGTCAGATGGCGGGAACCGGCACCGTTGACCACCCGTTGCGACCAGACAACCAATGCGCGCGGCGTCGGCTCGTTGGTGACCTGGATGCCGACCATTTCCACTTCCGGATTGTCCCGGTTGTAGGGCGCCAGCGCGGCTGCGCCGAGTTCGGCGATGGCGACCAACTCGCTTTTCGTGATGACGGCCTGCTGCGTCACAAGGTCGGCGATCAGGCTGGCACCGCGCCCGGCCTTCTTGTTGGTTTCGATCGCCTGCGACAATTCAAACGTGCCAAACAGCATCACCAGCATGATCGGCACGACGAAGGCGAACTCGATGGCTGCCGCGCCGTCGCGTTCGGCAAAGAAGCGCTGCAACCGGCGAGGCAGCATGAGGCGTGCCGACTGGCGCAAGCCGGAGGCGGCGCGTTGCGTGTTTTCTGTCGAGATCGCGGACATGTGCATGTTTCCGTTCATGGCTTCAGACATCCTGACGTCACAGGTCGAAGGGCTCGTTGCGCCAGGTCGCGGTCGCGCCAAGCAGCGTCTTGCCGCCGGGCAGGCTCGACATCGAGGAGCGCAACAGGTCGGTGATGACCGGCCAGCGGTAATAGGCGCGAAGCTGGTTGATCGTCCCCGGCCCTCCCGGCGTGACCCGGAAACCGGAACTGTTGAGGTCTCCGCCCGCCGTCATGGGGATCGTTTTGGGCACGGCGGCAAACGTGTTGTAGGTTTGCAGATCGACGACAAGGTCGGGGCAGGTGCGTGCAACGACGAGTTGGATGCGGCCGCAAATGATGCCGTGCAGCTGGTTGCCTCTGAGTTGCGCGTCCCGAAGGCGGCCGGTGCGCACATCGCGTGAGACGCGGTCAACGGCATTGGCGAGCAGTTGCTGCGTCGAGAAGGACAGGCTCGCTTCCAGAATGGCGAAGATCAGCGCAATGAAAGGAAGCGCAAGAATCCCGAATTCGATGGCGACGCTGCCGCGGCGCTCACGCGAGAAGCGGCGGATGACGCCAAGCGGTTTGCGTTTTGTCGGCGAAGCGGCCGCGCTGGCCGGCATGCCCGGTTCAACGGCATTCGCGCCGCAGGGTGCGTCCTCGATGGACGGTGTGTCATGTTCGTTGCGCATGTCTTGACCCGATTTCTGGCCGTTCAGACGACGACCATAGGACCGAGAGGTTTCTTTTCGGTTGTGTGAACAGTGCAATTTTTTGCAATGTGGCGGCATGGTGAATCGCGTGTTCCGCACGCGGCGAGCGCGGTCATGGCCGCTCGCAACGCTTCGCCGCCGGCCGAATATTCATCTTCGCTTTCCCGATTTCACTCGCCACAATCGCCGCAAAGGACACCTGATCATGACCATCACCCGCATCGACCCCGGCCCCCGCATGTCGGATGCCGTCATCCATGGCGACACGATCTATTGTGCCGGTCAGGTGGCGGGCGCGGCAAAAGGCGGTTCTGTCGCGGAACAGACAGCGGATATCCTGGCGCAGATCGACGCCCTGCTTGCCAAATGCGGCTCGTCGAAAGCCAACATCCTCACGGCCACCATCTATCTCGCCAACATCTCGACCTTCGCGGAGATGAACGGCGTGTGGGATGCATGGGTGGACAAAGCCAATCCGCCGGCGCGCGCCACCGTTGAAGCGCGGCTGGCGGCACCTGCCTACACGGTTGAAATTTCCATCATCGCCGCGCGTTGATCAGGCCCGGCGAAGGCCGCCGCCACCGGTTGAACGGAGCGGATGCCAATCCCACTTGCAGGCATGAATGGGCAGGCCCGGAGCCGCCATCGGAGAGGGGAACATCATGAACGGATTGCCATTGGAGCCGGGCGGCTTCGTCTTGCTGCTTGTCGCACTTTTCATCATCGTCTCGATTTTTCTCGGCGTGCGCATCGTGCCGCAGTCGCAGAAATATGTGGTCGAGCGCTTCGGCAAGCTGCGCTCGGTTCTGGGGCCGGGGATCAATCTGATCTGGCCGTTCATCGACACGGTGGCGCACAAGGTGTCGATCTTGGAGCGCCAGCTCCCCAATGCCCGCCAGGATGCCATCACCGCCGACAACGTTCTGGTGCAGGTGGAGACGAGCGTCTTCTACCGTGTGATGGAGCCGGAAAAGGCGGTCTACCGCATTCTCGATGTCGATGCCGCCATCCAGACCACGGTTGCCGGCATTGTCCGCTCCGAAATCGGCACGATGGAACTGGATGAGGTGCAATCGAACCGTGCACGCCTCACGCAGCGCATCCGCGAGGCGCTGGCGGAAGTTGTCGATGACTGGGGCATTCAGGTCACGCGCGCCGAATTGCTCGACGTCAATCTTGATGAGGCGACGCGAACCGCCATGCTCCAGCAGTTGAACGCCGAACGCGCCCGCCGCGCGCTGGTGACGGAGGCCGAAGGGCGCCGCCGCGCGGTCGAACTGGCGGCTGACGGCGAACTCTACGCCGCCGAGCAGGAAGCCAAGGCGCGCCGCGTGCTGGCCGATGCGGAAGCCTATGCGACCGGCGTGATTGCCGATGCGATTTCGAAGAACGGGCTGGAGGCGGCGCAGTATCAGGTGGCGCTCAAGCAGGTCGAGGCGCTGACGAAAGTCGGCGAAGGGGCGGGCAAGCAGACGGTGATTGTTCCCGCCCAGGCGCTGGACGCGTTCTCGGACGCGTTCCGGATGTTGAAGGGCAAGGGTCAATGACGGACGGGCTTCTGACGCAATGGTGGGTATGGGTTGCGGCCGGGGTCGCGCTCGGCATCCTTGAAATGCTGGTCCCGACCTGGCTGTTTGCGGGTTTCGCCATCGGCGCGGTCGCGACCGGCCTTGGCTTCGCCTTCGGCGTGCCCGGCGCGGAATGGATGGCCGCTTCGCCGGCCAATGCCATCATCGTGTTTGCGGCTTTGTCGCTCGCCGCGTGGCTGGCCATGCGGGCGCTGTTCGGCAAGCCGGGCGGCAATGTGAAACACATCACCAAAGATGTGAATGACGGGTGACGGTCGTTGCGCGGAGCGACCGCCGCACGCCCCGGTTTGACAGGGCGGGGCCTTTTGCTATGTGTCGCGCCGCTTCCGGCCCTGCATGTCTCCGCGGGGCGTTCTCCAGCAGTCCGCATCCGCTGCGGCATAGATCAAGAGAACCCATGTCAGCCTCTCTCTCCGCCGACGCCAAGCACAATGCGCTCGCCAATGCGATCCGCTTCCTGTCCATGGATGCCGTCCAGGCCGCCAATTCAGGCCATCCCGGCCTGCCGATGGGTGCCGCCGACATCGCAACCGTGCTTTGGACCAAGTTCCTCAAGCATGACCCGGCGGACCCGGCATGGCCTGACCGGGACCGCTTCATCCTCTCGGCCGGCCATGGCTCGATGCTGCTTTACTCGCTCCTGCATCTGACCGGCTACGAGGATTTCCCGATCGAGCAGTTGCGGAATTTCCGCCAGCTTGGCTTCCGCACGGCCGGCCACCCCGAATACGGCCATGGCGCGGGCATTGAGACGACCACGGGCCCGCTCGGGCAGGGGCTTGCAAACGGCGTCGGATTCGCGCTCGCCGAACGCATGATGAATGCGCAGTTTGGAGACGCGCTCGTCAGCCACCACACATATGTCCTGGCCGGTGACGGCTGCCTGATGGAGGGTGTCAGCCAGGAGGCGATCGCGCTGGCGGGGCACTTGAAGCTCAACAAGCTGATCGTGCTGTGGGATGACAACAACGTCACGATCGACGGCCCGGTGACGCTGTCGGATTCCACCAACCAGCGCGCCCGCTTCGAGGCGTCGGGCTGGGCGACGATGGCGGTCGACGGACATGACCCGAAGGCCATCGAGGCCGCGCTCACGGCGGCCAGAACCTCCGACAAGCCGGTCATGATCGCCTGCAAGACAATCATCGGATTCGGGTCTCCCAACAAGGCCGGCACCAAGGATGTGCACGGTTCGCCGCTCGGCGCAGACGAAATCGCCGCCGCGCGCGCCGCCCTCGGCTGGCTGCATGCGCCGTTCGAGATTCCGTCCGACATTTATGATGCGTGGCGGCTGTCCGCGCTCAAAGCTTCTGGCGCACATGATGATTGGCAAAGGCGCCTTGCCGCGGCTCCCAAGGAGCTTCGCGCTGAATTCGAGCGCCGCATCCGCGGCGACCTGCCGTCAGGCTTCAAATCCGCGATGGCGGAGTATTACGCCAAGCTGGCCGCTGAAAAGCCGGTCTGGGCCACGCGCAAATCCTCGGAAGAAGCGCTGAAAATCATCACCAAGGCCGTGCCCGAAACCGTTGGCGGGTCGGCTGACCTGACGGGGTCGAACAATACCAAGACGCCCGACACGGCACCGGTGAAGCCGGGGGACTATTCCGGCCGCTACATCCACTGGGGTATCCGCGAGCATGGCATGGCCGCCGCGTTGAACGGCATGGCGCTGCATGGCGGCCTCATTCCGTACGGCGGCACGTTCCTATGCTTCTCGGACTATGCGCGCCCGTCGATGCGGCTCGCCTCGCTGATGGGCATCCGCTCGATTTTCGTCATGACGCATGATTCGATCGGTCTGGGCGAAGACGGCCCGACCCACCAACCGGTCGAGCATCTGGCCGCGCTGCGCGCCATTCCCAACCACCTTGTGATGCGCCCGGCCGACGCCTATGAAACGGCCGAGTGCTGGGAAGCCGCGCTGATGCGCAAGTCGACGCCCTCGACGATTGTCGCGACACGGCAGAATTTGCGGCCGGTGCGGTTCAGCGTCTCGAAGGACAACCTGTCGGCCAAAGGCGCCTATGAGCTTCTGCCCGCCGATGGCGAGGCCGAGGTGAGCCTTTTTGCCTCCGGCTCGGAAGTGGAGATCGCGGTTGCAGCCAAGGCGCTGCTCGAAAAAGCCGGGTGCACGGCGCGCGTTGTTTCGGTGCCATGTTTCGAGTTGTTTGAAGAGCAGAAGGCAAGCTACCAGAAGGCCGTGCTCGGCCATGCCAAGGTCAATGTCGCGATCGAAGCCGCCATCCGCCAAGGCTGGGACCGGTTCATCGGCCGCGACGGCATCTTCATTGGCATGACCGGCTTTGGCGCATCCGCCCCCGCCAAGGCGCTTTACGCCCATTTCGGCATCACGGCAGAGGCCGCAGCCGAAGCCGCGATGAAAGCGTTGTCATAATTCGGTGGCGTCTCAGGTGGAAATCCCTTCATCCTGAGGTGCTTTTTCCTTCCTGCTTCGAGGCTCGCCAAGGCTCGCACCTCAGCATGAAGGGAAAAAGCCTCGAAGGACGGATTTCAAACTGAGACGTCCTAACAACTCGGTTCAAGGCAGTTTTCGTGCAAACACCGGCCCGCGTGCCGGAAACCAAAGAGAGGATCGGACCATGGCGAAGAAAGTCAGGATTGCCATCAACGGCTTCGGCCGCATCGGCCGCAACGTGGTGCGCGCCATCTACGAATCAGGCCGCACCGACATCGACATCGTCGCGATCAACGATCTCGGCCCTGTCGAGACCAACGCGCATCTGATGCGTTATGATTCCGTGCATGGCCGCTTCCCGCTGGAGGTGAAGGTCGAGGGCGACACGATCCGGGCCGGCAAGGAGAGCTTCAAGGTGTTTGCCGAGCGCGATCCGGCGAAATTGCCGTGGGGCGCCCATGACATCGACATCGTGATGGAATGCACCGGCATCTTCACGGCCAAGGACAAGGCGTCGATGCATCTCGCCGCCGGCGCCAAGCGCGTTCTCGTGTCGGCGCCGGGCGAAAACGCCGATCTCACCGTGGTTTACGGCGTCAATCATGACAAGCTGACCAAGGATCACGTCGTCGTCTCCAACGCATCCTGCACCACGAACTGCCTGTCACCGGTCGCCAAGGTTCTGAACGACGCCATCGGCATCGAGAAGGGCATGATGACGACGATCCATTCCTACACCGGCGACCAGCCGACGCTCGATACGATGCACAAGGACCTGTATCGCGCACGCGCGGCGGCGCTGTCCATGATCCCGACATCAACGGGCGCGGCGAAAGCCGTCGGTCTCGTCCTGCCAGAACTGAACGGCAAGCTCGACGGCTTTGCCTTGCGCGTGCCGACGCCGAATGTGTCAGTTGTGGATCTGAAATTCATCGCCAAGCGCGCGACCTCGAAAGACGAGATCAACGCTGCCATCAAGGCCGCGGCCGATGGCCCGCTGAAAGGCATTCTCGGCTACTCGACCGAGAAAAACGTCTCGGTCGATTTCAACCATGACCCGCATTCCTCGATCTTCCACATGGACCAGACCAAGGTGATGGACGGCACCTTCTGCTCGATCCTGACCTGGTACGACAATGAATGGGGCTTCTCCAACCGCATGGGCGACACCGCCGTGGCGATGGCGAAGTTCATTTGAAAACGCTGAACGCTTTCGCAATCACCCTGTGGGATGACAGAGGCCTGGCGTGCGCGCCGGGCCTTTTCGTTTGGAGAAACGCCTTGGATGGCTTCACATGGGGCATTGCCGGGCTTGGATGCCTCCTTGCGCTGACGATACTGTTTGGCAGGCGGAGCGGGGACGGCAGAGACAGCGGCGGTTCGGGCGATGACGGCCTGAACAGCGCGGCATGTGATCCCGGCGGTGACGGCGGCGATTGAGGACAAGCAATTGATTTCGCACCGCCGGACGGCACATAAGGTGCTTGGTGGCGGGACACACGATTGATCGAAAACCTGTACTTCATCACCCTCATCGGGACCGCGCTGGTGCTGGCGGCGGCGTTGTCCTCCTATGTGGCGTTCCGCTTCGGCGCACCGCTCTTGCTTTTGTTTCTCGGCATCGGCCTTGCTGCGGGCGTGGATGGTCTCGGCATTGATTTCTCCAACGCGCCGGTCGCCTATTTCATCGGCTCCCTGGCGCTGGCCATCGTGCTGTTTGATTCCGGTTTCGGCACGCCGCTGCGCTCGTTCCGGATTGCCGCCGCACCCGCCATCACGCTCGCGACGCTTGGCGTGGTGCTGACAACGCTTTTCGTCGCGGTTGCGGCGCGCTTCGCGCTTGACCTGTCTTGGCCGGTGGCGCTGCTTTTGGGCGCGATCGTCTCCTCCACCGATGCGGCGGCCGTGTTTTTCCTGCTGCGCATCGGCGGCATCACGATCAGGGAGCGTGTGCGCGCCACTCTGGAGGTCGAATCCGGCACCAATGATCCGATGGCGGTGTTTTTGGTCATCGCGCTTGCCGAATACATTGTCAGTGGCGCAGACATCGCTGCCGGGGCTGGCGCGATTGCCATGGCGCTCGGCTTGCAGCTTGCCGTCGGCCTTGGTGTCGGCTTTGCCGGCGGCATGGCCATTGTGAAACTGGTCAATTGGTTGCGGCTGGAACGCGGCTTGACGCCGATTTTCACCGTCGCGCTGTCCTTGCTGGTGTTCTCCAGCGCGGGCCTTGCCCATGGCTCCGGCTTTCTGGCGGTCTATGTGGCGGGGCTGTGGGCAGGCAACCACGACATCGCTTGGCAGGGCGCGATCAAGCGCTTTCAGGACGGACTGACCTGGCTTGCCCAGATCATCATGTTCCTGACGCTCGGCCTGTTTGCGACGCCATCGCAATTTGCCGATGTGGCGCTGCCCGCCATCGGGCTTGCCCTGTTCCTGATGCTGGCGGCGCGGCCATTGGCGATCTGGCTGTGCCTGCTGCCGTTCCGCTTCACCCAGGGCGAGACCGGCTTCATCGCCTGGGTGGGCCTGCGCGGCGCGGTGTCGATCCTGCTGGCGCTGGTGCCGCTGACCGCCGGAATCGCGGACAGCAAGGCGCTGTTCAACACCGCCTTCATCATCGTGCTTGTTTCGCTTGCCTTGCAAGGCTGGACGATCAGCCCGCTTGCCCGCCGCTTGGGACTCGTCATCCCCAACAGGGCCGGCGCGGTTGAAAAGGTGGAACTGGAACTGCCCGGCACGATCAATCACGAACTTCTGTCCTACCGTGTGGTTGACGGCAGCCCGGTGGTGCGCGGACAGCGCATCCCGCGCTGGGCACGTCCGTCGCTTGTGATCCGCGACGGGCGCTCCATGCCATTCCGTGAGGTCGGGCGTCTTCAGGCCGGGGATCGCGTGTTCCTGTTTGTCTCGCCGCGCTATCCACGCCTTCTCGACCGGCTGTTTGCCAGCAAGGCCGCCCTGACTGCGGATGACGAGGAGTTCTTCGGCGAGTTCACCGTGGAGCCGTCTCACACGCTCGGCGAGGTTGCCGATGTCTATGGTGTCGTGATCGACCCGGCCGACCGTGAGGCGACGTTGGGCGCATGGTTGAAGCGCCAGCTTGGCGGCGAGGCGATGGAGGCCGACCGCGTGGCGCTCGGCGCGATCGACCTCATCGTGCGCGATGTCGATGAGGATGGCGTCATCGCCTCTGTCGGCTTGTCATTGGCGCCCGAGCATGGTGACGGCCCACGCCTGCCATTGTTTGCCAATGCGCGCGAGTTGCGCGCGCGCCTCATCGCGTGGCGCGCGCGCCGCAAATCGCCTGGCACGCCGCCGGATCAATCATAGCGCAGGTCCGTCGCCTTGCCGCCGAACACCCGATAGGCGAACACCGAATATCCCACGATCACCGGCAGCACGATGCAGACGCCCGCAAGGATGATCGCCAAGCTTTCGCGCGCCGAGGCGGCGGCATCGATCGTCATCCGGTCCGGCACGATGTAAGGATAGAAGCTGTAGGCGAGGCCGAAAAAGCCGAGCGTCAGGATCGCCGAGATCACCACGAATGGCACCAGCGAAAAGCGGTCATTCCTGTCGGGCAGGTGCGCCAACTGCCAGAACAGGAAGACAAACAGCAGGCCCGCCGCAATGGGCAGGGGAGCGAGCGCGATGATCTCCGGCACGGAGAACCATTTGTCGAAAATGCGCGGAGAGGCGAGCGGCGTTGCGATCGACACCATGGCCATGCCCGCCGCCATCGCGATGGATGCTCCCGCCGTCCAGCGAACAGCTTTCTTCTGCAATTCGCCTTCCGCCTTGTAGATCAGCCAGGCGCCGCCGATCGCCGCGTAAGTGGCGAGCAGCGCGAAGCCGACGGCCAATGAAAACAAGGTCGCCCAGAGGTCGCTGCGCAGGCCCAGCACATAGGCCCCCAGCATGAAGCCCTGCGACAGGGCCGTCAGCGCCGAACCGGCAAAGAAGATCAGGTTCCACATGGGCTTTTGCGCCGTGCCCGCCTTGGCGCGGAACTCGAACGCCACGCCGCGCATGATGAGCGCGATCAGCATCACCGCGACCGGCAGGTAGAGCGCTGTCAATATCTGCCCGTGCGCCACCGGAAAGGCGACCAGCAATATGCCGATGGCCAGCACCAGCCAGGTTTCGTTGGCATCCCAGAACGGCCCGATGGAGCCGATCATCCGGTCCTTTTCGGTTGGTGTCGCACCGGCAAACAGGATGCCGACGCCGAGGTCGAAGCCGTCAAGAATGACATAAACGAGGATCGACAGACCCATCAGCCCGGCGAAGATCAGCGGCAGATGCTGCCAGACAAGCTCGGCCATGACGCTCACTCCGCCGCGATGAAGGCCGGGGTGGCCGCAGGGCGTGGTGCCGCCCCGCCGCCGTCACCCTTGGCGCCCTTGACCGCCAGCCGGATGATGACGCCGCAATAGGCGGCAAGCAGCAGCACATAGGCGGCGAGATAGACAAACAGTGTCGACGCCACCATGCCGCCCGCCACCGGGCCGAGCGCGTCCTTGGTGGTCAGCACACCCGTCACCAGCCAGGGCTGGCGGCCGATCTCGGTGACGTACCAGCCGGCAAGCGTCGCGACCCAGCCGGAAAACGCCATCGGCACCAGCATGTAGAGAAGCGGCTTGGGCAGCGGTTCGGCGAAATGCGCGCGGCGCTTCCACAGGAACCAGGCGGCCGTCCAGGACAGCACCAGCATCGCCATCCCGGTGCCGACCATCACGCGGAAGCCCCAGAACACCGGCGCGACCGGCGGATGCAGAACCGTGCCATCTTCGGCGACAAAATCGTTGAGGCCCGGCACCACGCCGTCAAAGGAATGCTTCAGGATGAGGCTCGCGCCGCCCGGAATGCCAAGCTCGAAATGGTTGGTGCGCGCCTCCTCGTCGGGAATGGCGAAGAGAATGAGAGGCACGTTGCCGCGCGTTTCCCAATTGCCTTCCATTGCGGCGACCTTGGCCGGCTGGTGTTCCAGCGTGTTGAGGCCATGCAGGTCGCCGACGAGGATCTGCACCGGGATCAGGGCGGCCCCCATTACCACGCCGGTGCGCAGCATCTTGCGCACGGGTTCGCCCCTGTCGCCCATCAGGAGGCGGAAGGCCGAGACGCCCGCGATCAGGAACGCGACCGTCAGGCCCGACGCGATCAGCATGTGCGCGAGGCGGTAGGGCATGGACGGGTTGAAGATGATCGCCCACCAATCGACGGCGTGAACGATCCCATCCCGCACCTCGTGGCCGGCTGGCGTGTGCATCCATGAATTGAGCACGAGGATCCAGAAGGCGCTCATCGTCGTGCCGAAGGCGACGAGCACGGTCGCCGCCGTATGGACGCGGTTGGAGACACGGCGGAAGCCGAACAGCATGATGCCGAGGAACACGGCCTCAAGGAAGAAGGCCGTGAGCACCTCATAGGCGAGCAGCGGCCCGGCGATGTTGCCGACGGTTTCCATGAAGCCCGGCCAGTTGGTGCCGAACTGGAAGCTCATCGTGATGCCGGAGACGACACCGAGAGCGAAGGACAGGGCGAAGATCTTCACCCAGAAGAAATAGGCGTCCATCCATGTCGCATCACCGGTGCGCGCATAGCGCCACTTGAAGAACACCAGCACCCAGCCGAGTGCGATGGTGATCGTCGGGAACAGGATGTGGAACGAGATGTTCGCGGCAAACTGGATGCGCGACAACAGGAACGGGTCGAATTCCATGATGCTCCCCGCCAGGGGCCTCCGTGCTTTCTCTTTTCGTCGCTTCATATGGTGGCACTGGTCACACGGATCAGTGCGCGCATCCGCGCGCGACGCCAAGCCGCAGGTGAAGCGCATTCAAGCAATGCCGGACATGCAGCGTTAACGGGTCTGAGGCATCATACAGGGCAACGCGTCGCTTCGGGAGAATGCGCTCCATGCTGAAACGCTTCCTCGACGATGAAACCGGTGCGACGGTCATCGAATATGGCCTCATCGCCGCCATCATCGGCGCGGCGTTGATCTTCGGCTTCGGCGCGATGCACCGTGCCATCGAAAACCGCTTCATCGGTTTGGGCAACACCATCACGAACGGCTGAGGCCGGGCGGCCCAATTTGGCGGTCACGCCCGCCCGGCCAGCAACTCCTGCAAGGGCACGTCGGCGCGGTGTGTCAGTGACACATAGGTGAAGCGCATGTCTTCGCGGTCGGTGACCATCTTGGCCGGATAGGGCAGATGCACCAATTCGCGTGAGGCAAAAGCGGGCGATGCCGTCCCCATCTGCCAGCGCGTTTCAATCGATACATCGACAAGGTGCATCATCAACCCGTCCGGGCCGGGCCGCGATTGCGGAATGCCCGCGAGCCTCAGATGGCTGGGCTTGTCGGCCGCCGCGCGGAACCCGTCGATGAAGGCCGCCATCAGCGCTTTCAGCCCTTCCGTCTCCCGCGCCGCGCCGCCGGTCGGGTGCGAGTGGAGGTGGCCTGCGCCAGCACCGGAGTGATTGTGGCCGTAGCCGTGGTGATGCCCGTGACCATGAGCATGGTCATGCGGATGATCATGCAATTGATCATGATCTTGGGCGCGGTAGTGATGAGGCTGATGTCCGTGGCCGTGATCATCATGGCTCATGGGCGCGTCCCCCAGCCCTGGCCGTCCACATTGGGGCCTGCCGGAACGCTGATCGGCTTGTCGATGATGTGGCGGTGCGCGCCCATCTTGCCGTGGCTGACCAGCGTGCCCAGCACATCGACGATCACGCGCGTGGCAAGCAGCGCCGTGATGTCGGAGGTGTCATAGGGCGGCGAAACCTCCACCACCTCAAGCCCGCAAATGCCTTCGGCGGCCACGAGGCTGACAAGCTCCAGCGCCTCGCGCGGCAGAAAGCCGCCCGGTTCCGGCCAGCCGGTGCCGGGCACGAAGCCGCAATCAACCGAATCGATGTCAAATGAGATGTAGACGGCGTCCGCATCCTTCCAGGCGAGTTCCAGCGCGCGGGCGGCCGTCTCCTTCAGGCCCATCTCCTCGATGTCGCGCATGGTGAAAATGTTGGTGTTGCGCTTGCGCGCCTCCATCACACCATCACGCGGGACTTGCCAGCCGCCGATGCCCACCTGCACGAGGTTCACCGCCGGCACATTGGCGAGGTTGGTTGCATGGAACCACGGCGTCGTGTGCATGCGCTCATCGAGGTCGCGTTCCTGAATGTCGATGTGGCGGTCGAAATGCACGATGCCGATGCGCTTGGAGGTGCATTGCGCGATGCCGCGCACGCAAGGGAATCCGATTGAATGATCCCCGCCGATCATGATCGGCAGCGCGCCCGACGACGCGACATGGCCGACGGCGCGGCTGATCTGGTCGAAGGTCTTCTCGATGTTCGCGGGAATCGTGAACACATCCCCCACGTCACACAGTGTCATCTCCTCGCGCAGGTCGACGCCCATTTCGTAGTTGTAGGGTGTGTAAAGCGCGGAGATCTTCCGCACGCCCTGCGGGCCGAAGCGCGTGCCCGGCCGGTATGTCGTGCCGCCATCGAACGGGATGCCGATGATCGCCGCATCATAGGCGCCGACCTTGGTGACATCCTCGATGTAGGGAGCCTTGAGGAAGGTATTGATGCCGGCATAATGCGGCAGTTCCCCGCGCGCGAATGTCGGGATCGACTTGTCGGAAAGCGAGTCCGATCCTGTCAGCCCCATGCGCAGGGCCCATTGCTTTTCCTTGTTCCAGGCGGCCGAGGGCAACGTGCCTTCCTTTTCGGCGGCGCGCCATCCGCGCAAATTCAGCTTGTCGAAATCCGGATGGTGCCGGCGCGCAGGGCGTTCAAACCGGCGGGCAAAAGGGCGGTCAACGGGGTGCATGGGGTTCTCCTTCCAAAAATGCAGCTGCCAGAAAATCCGGCTCAGGCTTGATCAGGTCACGCGCATCGGGCGGCGCGGCGCGGTCGCCGCGCGCTACCGGCAGGTCATAGGTGATGGTCGCGCCATAGCGCTCCGGCGCATGCGGATCATGGCGCAGCTTGTCGAAGACGAGCACGCGCGTGCCGAGCGCGAACGCTTCGCGGATGTCATGGGTGACCATGAACACGGTCATCGCGTTTTCGTGCCACAGGTCGCGCAGAAGCGCGTGCATGTCGGCACGGATGCCGGGATCAAGCGCGCCGAACGGTTCGTCGAGCAGCAGGATCTGCGGCTTTTTCAAAAGCGCCTGCGCGATGGCAAGGCGTTGCTGCATGCCGCCGGACAATTGGGCCGGAAAGCGCGTCGCTGCGGCTTGCAACCCGATGCGTTCCAGAAGCGGGCGCAGCGCATCGCGCGCCGCCTTGCGCCGCGCACCGAAGAACCGGCCGGACAATGCACGCGCCTCGAACTCGGCGGCCAGGATCAGATTGTCCTCGACAGTCAGGTGCGGGAACACCGAATAGCGCTGGAACACGATGCCGCGGTCTGGCGTCGGTTCGGGCGGCAACGGCGCGCCATCCATCGTGATGTCGCCGCGCGTCGGCTGCTCGTCGCCGAGCAGCATGCGCAGAAAAGTCGATTTGCCACAGCCCGACGCGCCGACCATGGTGACGAAACTTCCTGCCGCCACATCGATGGAAATCCGCTCCAGCACCTGCGTCGCGCCATAGGCCTTGGCGAGATTGCGCACGGCGATTTTCGGCGGCGCGCCACTCACAGCCGGTCCCCCGCGAGATGCGCCCATGGGAAGGCGCGGCGCGAAAGAGCAGCCAACAGCCGGTCGATGAGCCACGCGATCAGCGTGATCCACACCACATAGGCAAGGATCACATCCATGGCGAGAAAACGGCGGACAAGGAAGATGCGGTAGCCGAGTCCGGAGGTGGAGGCGATGGCTTCGGCCGAAATGAGGAAGATCCAGCCCGGCACCAAAGCGAGCCGCACCGCGTCGATCAATTTCGGCATCATCTGCGGCAGCACCAATCGCAGCAGCATCTGCCATGTCGATGCGCCGAGCGTCTCAGCCTTGATGATCAGTTCGCGCGGCAGTTCCAGCACGGATTGCCCCAACGAGCGGATCATCACCGGCGCGGTGCCGATGACGATCAGCGCCACTTTGGAGG
>JALOTE010000120.1 GCA_025458045.1 Rhizobiaceae bacterium | reverse complement strand
ACTTCGGTGGACGGAACCGGGATGCCGATGAAGCCCGGCCGGGCACGCCCGAGCGGGTTGAAGGTGAGGACGGGCGATGTCTCTGTCAGGCCATAGCCTTCGATCACCGGCTTGCCTGTCAATTCCGTCCAACGCTCGGCAACCGCCGTTTGCAGCGCCATGCCGCCGGCGGATGCAAACTTCAAATGTTTGGGCGGTGTGTCGCGGAACCAGATTTCATTGACGAGGCCGTTGAACAGCGTGTTGACGCCGCTCATCCAGGTGATCGGATAGTTCTCGAAGGCGCGCTTCAAATTGCCGAGTGGGCGCGGGTTTGGGATGAGGATGTTGCGCGCGCCCAGCCAGTAGAAGCCGAGCAAATTCACGGTGAAAGCGAAGATGTGATACATGGGGAGCGCGGTGAGCGCCACTTCGCGGCCCTTTTGCAGTTCGGGCAGCAGTTCGATGGTCTGCGCCATGTTCATCAGGATGTTGGCATGGCTCAGCATCGCGCCCTTGGCGACACCTGTCGTGCCGCCGGTGTATTGAAGGCAGGCCGTGTCATCGGGGTTGATCGCGCTCATATAGCTTTGCGCGGGGATGCCAGACCCGTCCCGCTTGGCGCGCCCGGCGGCGATGGCGTCGGGCAGGCGCACATGCGGCACGCCGATGGGCTTGATGGACTTGTCCCAGTGCTTCTGCACCAGCCCGACAATGCCGCGCGGCAGGGCCGGGAAAAACTCGGCCACGCGGGTGACGATGATGTTCGGGATCGGGTGGCCCTTCAGCGCCTCCGGCAGCTTGTCGGCAAACATGTCGACGATGATGAGGGCCGCCGGTTCGGCATCGGCAAATTGCCGCGCCATCTCTTCGGCGGTGTAGAGCGGATTGACATTGACCAGGATGCAACCCGCCTTGAAGGCGGCGAAGGCCGCAACGGGGAAGGGCAGTCCGTTGGGGGCCTGCAACGCAACACGGTCCCCGGCTTTCAGCCCGGCGATCTCGCGCAGCCAGACCGCCAGCGCATCGGACATCTCATCCACCTGCCGAAACGAGAGCGTGCCGTTCATCCCGTTCGGCAGACAGCAGGTGAAGGCGGGCGCATCGCCGTACAGCGTCGCCGACGCCGAGACGAGTTCGCCGATGCTGCGGAACGGGGCTGCGGGAATGGTTGCGCGAACGGACGGGCCGTAAAAGGCCGTCCACGGACGATCAAGCTGCATGGTTCCTCCCAGAACGTTCAGTCGAAAGTAGAAGATTTTGCCGGCAATGGAAGGGGGCGGATGCGGCGTCAGCCGCCGGCAGACTGCCGCAGTGTGCCTTCAAGGCGCGGTCTTGGCGCGTCTGGCTTTCGGGATCGGCAGCGCGATTTCGTCCTTCACGTCCTCCATCACCACATAGGTGTGGGTTTGCAGGACATGCGGAAGCTTGGAAATGACCGCCCCCAGCGTCTCGCGGTAGCCGGCAATGTCGGCGGTGCGCACTTTCAGAAGGTAATCAAACCCGCCCGCCACCATGTGGCAGGACTGGATCTCGCGCGCCTTCAAAACGGCGGCGTTGAAATCGGCCAGTGCATCCGCCGTCGTTGATTTCAGCTGCACCTGCACAAAGGCGAGATGCGCCGCGCCGATGGCGGACGGGTTCAGCCTTGCGCCATAGCCCTTGATCACGCCCTCGCGCTCCAGACGCCGCAGGCGTTCGCCACACGGTGTCTTCGTGAGGTTCACCCGACGCGCAAGTTCAACGACGGAAATGCGCCCGTCCTTCTGGACTTCGTCGAGGATTTTCAGGTCAATAGCATCGAGTTCGGTCATCAAGCGGGCCAATCGGAAGCGGCTTTTCGTGCGGGCGGGTCGCGTTGACAAACCTCTGTCATGAAAGCCATGTCAAGCGACGCCGTACCCCGCGCCCGATCGGAGTCACGCATTTCATGTCCAATCCATCGGCAGGGCCGTCCTTTGCGGAGCTTGTCAGCGCTTTTGCCAAGATTGGCGTTTTGTCGTTTGGCGGCCCTGCGGGCCAGATTGCGTTGATGCACAAGATCGTGGTGGATGAGAAGAAGTGGCTGGACGAGCCGCGTTTTCTCAGCGCGCTGAATTTCTGCATGCTGCTGCCCGGGCCGGAGGCGATGCAGCTTGCCACTTATATCGGCTGGCTCACCCATGGCGTGAAAGGCGGGATAGCGACGGGCCTGCTGTTCATCCTGCCCGGCGCGGCGGTGCTGATCGCGCTTTCGGCGCTGTATTTCTTTTTCGGCGGCCTGCCGCTGGTGGCGGGCCTGCTGTTCGGCCTGAAAGCCGCCGTGGTGGCGCTGGTCCTGGAAGCGTTGCTGCGGGTCGCGCGGCGCGCGTTGAAGGCGTGGCATCACTGGGTGATCGCGGCGCTTGCTCTCGTTGCGCTGTCGATTTTCTCGGTTCCGTTTCCGCTGGTGGTGCTCGCGGCCGGTGTCGCGGGCTTCGTGATCGGCTCGCCTGCCAAACCGGCGGACACGGCAACGCCCCCCGCAGCCATTGTTCCCTCATGGGGTAGCGCGCTCGCGATGGCAGTGGCTGGGTTGGCGGTCTGGTTTGCGCCTTTGACCGTGATCGCCGCCCTTGGCGGCATGGACGGCGTGTTTGCCGACCTTGCAACCTTCTTTGCGCAGGCGGCAATTGTCACGTTCGGCGGCGCTTATGCGGTGCTTGCCTATGTGGGCGATGTCGCGGTCAGCCAGTTCAAATGGCTTGAACCACGCGAGATGGTGACGGGCTTGGGTTTGGCCGAAACGACGCCCGGCCCGCTGATCCTTGTCTTGCTGTTCGTAGGCTTTCTGGCGGGCGCGCGCCTTGGCGGACTCGATCCCGCGCTGGGCGGCGTGCTTGGCGCGCTGGTGACGCTGTGGTTCACCTTTGTGCCAAGCTTCATCATGATTTTCCTCGGCGCGCCACATGTCGAGCGCATCCGCGCGATGCCGCGCCTGTCGGGCGCGTTGTCCGGCATCACGGCGGCGGTTGTCGGCGTCATCGCCTCGCTCGGCCTGTGGTTTGCCGTGACATTGTTCTGGCCGATGGGCATCGCGCCCTTGCCGGACATGCTGAAATATTTCGACGGCTGGGCGATTGCGATAGCGGTTGCGGCAGGCGTGGCGCTGTTGCGCTTCCACATCGGCCTCGGCTGGGTGCTGGCCGCCGCCGCTGTCGCGGGTGCCGGGTTGAAACTGGCCGGGCTCGCCTGAGCGTTCAATCGAACAGCGTCGAGATCGATTCCTCGTCCGCCGTGCGGCGGATCGCTTCGCCGATCAGCTCACCGACAGACAGCACGCGGATGTTCCTCGTGTTCATTACCGCCGGTGTCGGCTGGATCGAGTCGGTGATCACCAGTTCCTTCAGGCGCGATGCGCCGATGCGGTCGCAGGCGGCACCCGACAACACGCCATGGGTGATGTAGGCGGTCACGCTGGTTGCGCCGCCGCGCACCAGCAAAGCCTCAGCCGCGTTGCACAGCGTACCGCCGGAATCGACGATGTCATCGATCAGCAGGCAATCCTTGCCCGCCACATCGCCGATGATGTTCATCACTTCCGATTCCCCGGCGCGCTCGCGCCGCTTGTCGACGATGGCGAGCGTCACGTCGAGGCGTTTGGCCAGCGAGCGTGCGCGCACCACGCCGCCGACATCGGGCGAAACGACAACCACATTCGACAGATCATAATTGCGGGCGACATCACGCGCCAATGTCGGGACCGCATAGAGGTTGTCGGTCGGGATGTCGAAAAAGCCCTGGATCTGGCCGGCATGAAGGTCCAGCGTCAGAACGCGGTTGGCCCCTGCCTCGGTGATGAGATTGGCGACGAGCTTGGCCGAAATCGGCGTGCGGCCCGATGTGCGGCGATCCTGCCGGGCGTAGCCGAAATAGGGGATGACCGCCGTGATGCGCCGCGCCGACGACCGCCGGAATGCATCGATCATGATGAGCAGTTCCATCAGGTTGTCGTTCGTCGGGTAGGCGGTCGATTGCAGGATGAACACATCCTCGCCGCGCACATTCTCCTGGATTTCGACGAAAATTTCCTGATCGGCAAAGCGCCGGACAACCGCCTTGCCCACCGGCGTGTTCAAATAGTTGGACACGGCATCGGCCAGCACGCGGTTGGAATTGCCTGCGAACAGCTTCATCGGGTGCGGACCTTCGCGGGGTGACGAGTGCTGCGGCTTTTATTCCGCGCGCACCGGATTGCAACCATGGCGAACGGGTTATGCGCGGCTTTTGGTAAACCGGTTTCCCGGATTGGCCCAAAGGTCAAGCGGATGTCACGCCGGTGGAAGCGATGGCGGCGGCGCGGGCGCGACCGGAATCGGGTTCACGCCCGGCTGCGGCGGTGCAGGCTGGACCGGTTGTGGCACCGGTGCGACAACAGGTGGCGGCGGGGGAGGCGCAACGACAGGAGGAGGCGCAACGACCGGAGGAGGCACGACGGCCGCCGCGGCTGGAACGCCGCCGCGCAGCCAAGCATTGAAATCGGCAACCAGCCTGTCGGCGATGCGCTCCATCGTGGCGGGCGGGACGATGGACCACGGGTCGGCAGCCGAACCTGCCACCTGTTCCTGTCCCTGGATGCGGTGCAGGCGGACACCGGCCGGATCAAACACATCCCAGACAAAGACGATTGTCGTCTGGCCGCTTTCGGCCAACGCCGAGAAATAGCCCTTGAAGATATGGGTGCGCGCCGGGTCCGCCTCGCCGACCAAGGCCAGACCATTGCTTCCGGCGACAGCGCCGAGCCGACGCGAGAGCGGCGTCACGGCGGCAACCGTCGAGCCGATGATGGGCGCGATGTGGATGCGTGCTGCGGCCGTTGCGGCTGCGGCGTCGGCGGCGGGCGGCTGGATGGCGATCGGCCCGGCGGCGGTGGCTGCCGCGCCGTCCGCGCCCGGTTGCGCCACACCCAATGTCGGATCGCTGGCATTGCACCCGGCAAGCGACAGGGCTGCGGTGAGAAGTGCGGCAAAACCGGCGGCGCGGGGCGCAGATGCGGTCATGGGGTCAGGCTCCTCTTGCCCGTGTCACGCCATTCATCATGGATTCACCGCGTGATCAAGCTTGGCGCATGACGGCTGAGGCGGCGGGGCCCGTCCACCGTTGTCACATAGGTTTGGCCGAGCGTCATCGCCGTCTGCGATTCGGAGTCCATGATGATCATATGGGCAAACAGCACCATGTTCGGGCCGATGACCTCGGGATTGTTGGCGTAGAACATCTGGCGTTCCATCCAGGACGGCGAAAAGCGCGCACCCAGCGAATAGCCGCAGGCATTCAAGCGGTGGCGCGCCAGATCCATCACGTCCAGCGCGCGGGCATGAGCCTCGTAGACATCGCCGAAGGTGCGGCCCACCTGCATCTCGCCCTCACAGGCCGCGAGCGCCGCCGCGCAGGCCTCGAACAGGTGCTCATGGCGCTTGGTTGGCTTGCCGATGATGATCGTGCGCATCATCGCCGCGTGGTAGTGATGGTAGGCACCCGCCCATTCGAGTGTCAGTTGGTCGTTCTTCGACAGTTTCCGGCGTCCCGCCTTGTAACGGCATAGAAGCGCATCTTCCGCCGACCCGATGATGAACTCATTGGCGGGATAATCTCCGCCTCCGGCAAAGATCGCGCCCTGCATGGCGGCGAGAATGTCGCCTTCGTCAGCCTTGGCCTTGGTGATCGCAAGCGCGGCATCGAGCGCATCGTCGGCGAGTTTGGCCGCCATCACCGTGCGCTCGATTTCCGCATCGCTCTTGACGAGGCGCAGGCCGTCGACGAGGCCGGAAATGTCGATCACATTGCAGAATGTGGCGAGCTGTTCGTCAAGCAGGCGTCCATTGGCGGCGGTGAGGCCGTGGGTTGCATATTCCACGCCGATGCGGGTGCCGAGCAGATCAAGGTCGGCCAGCAGGCGGCGCAGCTCGAGCGCCGGGTTGGCGTCGGCGCGGTCGGTCCAGATCTTGATGTTTGCAATCGTGGATGTGTGCTGAGCCTGTCGCAAATCGGCCGAGCGCGTCAGCAGCACCATTTCGCCCGACTTGGTGAGCACCAGTGACTGGAAGAAGCAGTAGCCGAACGTGTCATAGCCGGTCAGCCAATACATGCTCTCCTGTGCGAACAGCAGGACCGCATCCAGCTTGCGTGCGGTCATTTCGGCCAGAAGCTTCTCGCGGCGCGCCTCATATTCTGTGATGTCAAAGTGCAGGGCCATGCGTGTCACTCCAGCAGGATGGCCGACAATTGCCGGCCATAATCGGTTTCGCCGCGATGTGTCGTGCGGCGGTAGGAAAAGAAGCGGGCCTCATCGGCATAGGTGCAATCGCCTGTCCAGCATGCGGCAACCCCGGCGCGCGCGAGCCGCATCAGGATGTAGCCCGGCAGGTCGAACTGGCGCTTGGCAGCTGATTGGCCGGGCGCAAAGAATGGCGCGGCGGCGCTGTCATGCGCTGTGACATTGCCTTCAAAATCCGCGCCGACCTCGTAATTGATCTGGCTGATCGTTGGCCCCAGCACGGCGATGATGGCACCGTGCCGTGCACCCAGCGCAACCATGGTGGCAATCGTGTTTTCAAGAACGCCGCCGACCGCGCCCTGCCAACCTGCATGGGCCGCGCCGACGACGCGTGCCTCCGGATCGGCAAACAGAACCGGACCGCAATCGGCGGTCAGCACGCCGACAGCAAGGCCGGGCGTTGCTGTCACGATCGCGTCGGCCCGCGGACGCTCCCCTGCAAAGGCGGCATCCACCGTGACGACTTCGGCCGAGTGGAACTGGAATGGCGACAGCAAATGGCTTGGAGTGACACCCAGAGATGCTGCAATGCGCGCGCGGTTCTCCGCAACCAAAGCCGGATCATCATTGGAGCCCGGCCCGGCATTGAGCGCCGCATGGACGCCGGATGAAACACCCCCTTGCCGGGTGAACCAGCCGTGACTGATGCCCGGCAACGCGAGGCGCGCCGACGTCACGGGTGCGGGCGCCACTGCCTCAGGCTCGATCCGTTGCAGCATGGAACCCCCTCGCCGGAACCCTTTTGCAGAACCCTGCGGAGACTGGCGGTGCGGCGTCGGCAAAGTCAACCCGCCGATGCGAAGGGTGAGGGAAGCGCCACACCCTTGGCGATGGCCAGCACCTTGAACAGTACGCCCATCTGCTGCGGCCCAGCCAGCCGCTCGACGGCCGTGCTGATCGCCTGCTGCACATCGGACGATTGGCCTGCGCCCAATGCGCCTGCCCGTTCCAGCAGGCCTGCGCCGATGAGAAAATCACCTTGGGTCATCATCGCGACGTCGCACCCCTGCGCCTTGGCGATGCGCGCGAGCGGCTCGAAATCGACATGGCTGGTCAGGTCGCATTCGCCGGGCGCATGCAGCACCGGCACGCTCGCGTGTCTGCGAACGGCCTGCACCGTGTCGCCGAAGCCCGACCTTGCATGGCCATAGTCGATGATCAGCGCCAGACCGGAGCGCCGCCGCACTTGCTCCGCCAAGGCCGATATGGCGGCTTCCCTTGCGGGAGCCCATTCAAACACGGCCCCATCGGGCTCGGCGTCGTGCCCCTGCGGCAGCAGGGAGCGGTCGAGCGATGCGTCCACGCTGGTGAGTGCCAGTTGACCCTCGACAAGCCCCACCATGATTTCACGCCATGCGGCCGCCTGCTTGACGAACTGGCGGACAGGCAGGGCGTCGAGGAACTCGTTGGCGACAAACAGCATCGCATCGGTTCCGGGCAGGGCGTCAATTGCCGGTATGTGCTTCAGCCGCGCAAGGTCATGAAGCGCGCGCGCCTGCTCGAATTGCAGCGCCGTGCTGATCTCGATCAGCGCGGCGCGCTGCACACGTCCGGGCGCCAATTGGCGCAATGTCCGCAAGATGTCCCGCGCAAGTGTGCCGCGCCCCGGTCCGGCCTCGGCATAGAGCATGGGTTCGCGACCCGACCGCACAAGTGTATCGGCGAAAACCGCGCCAATGATCTCGCCGAACATCTGGCTGATTTCCGGCGCGGTGATGAAATCACCATCGCCGCCAATCGCCCGCTGCGTGGTGTAATAGCCATGCGCCGGGTCGGTCAGACACAGAGCCATGTATGCCGAAAGCGGGATTGGCCCCGCCGTGGCGATCAGCCGTTTCAAGCGCTGTTCGAGCGGCGTTTCCATCATGCCGGCAGACGGGCGCGTCGCATCGCCCAGAGGCCCGCCAGCACCATCGGCAGCGACAGCAGCATGCCCATGGTCAGCCAGCCGCCAGCCAGAAAGCCAAGCTGCGCATCCGGCTCGCGGAAGAACTCGACGGCGATGCGGCT
>JALOTE010000119.1 GCA_025458045.1 Rhizobiaceae bacterium | reverse complement strand
TTAAGGAACCCGGATGACCGAACTGTGACGGATGCTCCTGCCAACGCCATTCCGACAAGGGCATTTCGCATCGCACTCTACCAACCTGACATCGCAGGCAACACCGGCACGATCTTGCGCACCGCCGCCTGCCTCGGCTTCGGCGTGGACCTGATCGAACCCGCGGGCTTCGACGCCACCGACCGGGCCTTGCGCCGCGCGGGCATGGACTATCTGGAGATGGCGGCGCTGACCCGCCACGTTGATTGGGCGGCGTTCTTGGCAGCTTGCCGGGCGGAAGGGCCGCCCCGCCGCATCGTCATCGCCACGACACGGGCCGAGACCAGCTACCGTGATTTCACCTTCACGCCGCAGGATACCATCCTGTTCGGCCGTGAAAGTGCCGGCCTGCCCGATGCGATCCACGCCATGGGCTTTCCCGCCATCACCATTCCCATGCACCCCGGTGCCCGTTCGCTGAACCTTGCCATTTCCGTCGCAATCATCGCAGCGGAGGCGGAGCGGTCAGGGGAGCGCGGTTCAAAATGGATTCACCGTCAGCGCAACATTTGAGAAAAAGTCACGATCATCTGGTGCATTCTGGCAAACAACGTTGAACGTGAGCGTCCCTGCGGTATCACCTATAAAGTCTGATCGAAACAGGCCTACGACATTGATTTCACCGTTGGCCGGGACCGAAAATGCTTTGTTCAAAGCAATCGGTGCCTTGACTGCGTACCAATCAAGACGGCCTGCCGGGCTGTACCACCCACCCCATTGCCGAAGATCGACAATCACGCATCCGTCGGCTCGGAATTGAGACGTGTTTGTGACCCGAGCGCGAAACACTGCCGGACGCCCGTAGACCGAAGCGACCGGGCCGACTCCCATGATGACATTGACCTCAGCGCGCGTCCGATCAAACCGAATCATGGTCACCGGCTCTCGCAGGAGCTGGCGGACAGCCGAACCTACACGCACCGCACCCTGAATACGAAATTGCCAAGTTCCTGCACGTCCATCGTAAAGATCGCGATTGAAATCAGACCACCAAGCGAGAACTACTCCGGGTTTTCGTCCTACCCTTTTCTGAAGAATTCGACTGGAGTACCCAAACATTGCAGATGGAATGGTTGACGATATCAACGGCACGCCGACAGCATTTGTTGAATTGATAAACAAATATCGATGAAGACCGGGAAACTGGAAAAATTCGGTGTTTGATCCAGAAAAAAAGTAATTCTGCTGCCTGGATCCGTCAACATATGTCGCAGGAATAAGATGAATCGCTCCATTTGGTCCTGTATTGAATAAATTCAATTCAATCGTATCAAAAGAGATTTGGTCAGTAGTTGCTCCTACGCGTATTTTCAGTTCACGACCAGCGACCACAGGGAACGTGACGCGTATAAGGTCCTCAGATACATTCGATGGAAAGTAGGAAGACTCGGCAAAGGCCGAGGCGATCCGATTTGCAGGTGAAAAATTATTGCCTTTGAAAACGTCTATCGCCCAGCCTTGCAACCCGAACCGGTTACCAACAGAAACCAGAGTCAAAAGTCCGGTTTGCCTCGGTCGGTATGTGAACCAAACTGATCGCCAGACTTGTGCGTTGGGTCCAAAGCTGGGCTCGCCTACTTGCGCCGATGCACCATTCAAACTCGCAATCACGAAACGCGTTGAGGTTGGAATTGGAAATGCGGTTTCGTAATCGTCATTGTGCGTCGCCGCCTGCGCGACCGCCAAACTCGCGAAAAAATAAAAGAAAGCCACAAATCTGCACAAAATTGCCATGGGGCCGCATCCTGCCGATCAACATTCGCGATCAGCAGTTTCACGTAACCAAATCGGCGTCGTCAAGCAGTATAATTTCCATATCCGAAAATTTTTCCGCGGGATCAGTCATTCTTCATGGTTCAAGGCTCCCCCCGGACCAGGTCCGGGGTCGCATTTCGCCATGAAGAACGGGCTAGCTGATCACGCCGCCTTGCGCTGATCCAGCAACGCTTCGAGGTCGCGGATCGTGTCGAGCATCGAGATGTCGAAGTCGGCGTCCGACAGGTCGATGCCGAATTCGGCTTCGAGCATCATCATCACCTCCACAGCGGCCATGGAATCGAGCCTGCCGGAGGTGAACAACGAATCGGTGTCGGAAACCGAGCGATGGCCGCGTTCGGCGAGCTTGGCGGTGATCAGATTGCGCAGTCGGGTCATGGGAACACTCCTGTGAGGCTGAGGGCGAAGCGGGCGCGTTCTTCGAACGTGCCGATGCCGGTGAGGTCGTCGAAGATTTTCAGCAGGCAGAAAAAGGCAAACACGGTCACGCGCGGCCAGACGTGCCAGCGCCAGAAACCCATGTCAGGCGAGAGCTTCACGCCGCGCCATTGCGAGATCATCAGGCCGAGCGCCAGCATCAGCGAATAAAACAGCGCCGAGCGGAACTGCATCAGCCCGTCTTCGAGTGAGACACTGGCGAACACATGCGTCTCGCGCATCACGTGGAACATCAGGTTCCCCGCCCCGGCCGCGCAGAACGTGGCAAATGCGATTCGCAGTTTCGGGTTCGTCTTGAACCAGCGTTGGAACGCCGGATAAAAGAAGAAGTCGACCAGCATCTCCTTGAAATAGAAGAAGTAGCGGTTCCAGAATTCGGCAAGCGTGCGGCTGGCGAGCGGGTTGCGCGTGTTGCGGGGGATGCGCCAGCCCAGCATCCGCACGACGGCCACGATGAGGTGGCCCCACACAGCGATGATGATCAGATCAATGAGATAGGATGTGACAAGGCTCGCCCACGCATGGACCAAGCCCCCGCCCTGCCCTGCGGCATGGGCGAGCACGGCGGTGTCGATGTCATGCAACCCGAGCTGATCACGGAACGCCCATGCGCAGGCCTGCCACAAGCCGGTGAGCAGCACCGCCCAGACTGCCAGTTTAAGCGCCTTCAACCGGGTTACGCCGAGATCGTCAGGCGTTTTGGCGTCGAACTTGGCGAGGTAACCCCAGCTTTTGCCGATGCCCTCCGCGCCGCCACCCCAGAACGGCCGCGCCATGGCGGCGCGGGCATAGGCCGGGACTGAGGGTCGCGCCGCCCGCTGGTCCATCGCGGCATAGGCCAGCATCCACAGCGACGAGACCCAGACGCCGGTCATCGTCCAAAGCGCCAGTGACCAGCCGGAGCCGGATGGGATTGCGAGCGCGCCAAGAAACAGCGCAAGCCAGACCATGATGAGGCTCAGCAGCGGCCGCCTGTTGGCGAGGCTTTCCGATGCGTGGCGTTGCAGCGCGAGAAACGACGCGGCGAACGCCAGAAAGGCGAGTGCGCCTGCCGCGCGCACCAGGTCGCCGTCAAAGCCCAAACCCAGCGCCTTGGCATCCGTCAGCGTGCGCCACTGCTCGATGCGGAACGGGCGCGCGACAAAGAACAAGACGGAAGCGGCGGTGACAATTTCCATGCGCCGCGCCGGGACCAGCACAACGCCGGTGATCACGATTGCGGCAAGCGCAAGGTTCGGCAATGACACCTGCAAGGACGCGGCAAGCAGCACCACGACAGCAAGGCCGATCATCAGCCCGCCACGGCGCGAGGCGGCAAACTGGATGGCCGCCGCGTTCCGGTCCATCTCCAGCCACGCCGCGCGCAACTCCGCGATGCGTCGCACCGGCGCAATGACGGAAACGGGCGCTGGCTGGTCGGCAAGGCTCATGCGGGCTGAGCCTCCTTGTCCGTGATCGCAACGGCTTCAGCGTCCAGATACGCGGCCAGCGCCTTGCGGTCGGTCTTGCCGTTGATGTTCTGCGGCAATGCCTCGATATGGAGGATGCGCGACGGCACCATGTAGCGCGGCAGCTTCTCGAGCATCGCCTGCGTGATTGCGTCTGCGCCCACCGCCGGATTGGTGGTGAAACCGACAAGCCCCTGCGCCGAACCGTCCACCACGGGCCACGCCACCGTGCAGGCAAGGTCAGTACCGGTAGCGGCGCGCAGATGCATGTCGATTTCGTCCAGTTCGATGCGGTTGCCCTTCATCTTCACCTGGTTGTCGGCGCGGCCCATATGGTGGAACACGCCGTCCTGATCCTGAAAGCCGAGATCGCCGGTCAGATACCACCGCTCGCCGCGGACGATGCGGAAGGCGCGCGCCGTCTGTTCGGGTGCGTTGAAATAACCATCCGACAGTTGATCGCTCTTGAGGGCGATCTCGCCGATCTCGCCCTGCGGCAGCGGGTTCTGGTCCGCATCAAGAATGCCGATCTCGAAATTGGCGTACGGCGTGCCGATCGCGAGGATGTTACGACGCGGCGTCACCGGCGCATTGTCCGTCAGGCGCTGGCGCATGCAGACAACGGTGCACTCCGTCGGGCCATAGATGTTCTCGACGATCGAATGCGGCGCGGCATCCGCCCACGCCTCAACGGCAGGCATCGGCAATGGCTCGCCGCAGAACACCGACAGGCGCAATGATGGGAAGACGCCCGGCTTCAGCGCGCCATTGGCCTTCATCATGGTGATGATTGTCGGCACGCTCATCCAGCATGTGATGTCGCGCGAGCGGATGAACCGCTGCGGCGCCATCATGTCGAGCGCGCTCATGACATGCAGCGACGACCCGGCCTCCAGCGCCAGGAACAGGTTGTGGACCGAGAGGTCGAATGTGAGGTCATGGGCTTCGGCCACCCGGTCGCCGGGCGTGAACGCCGCCCAGCCGCGCGTCTGCTCAAGGTAGCGGGCAAGCGACCCCGCGGAAACCATGACGCCCTTCGGCATGCCGGTCGTGCCGGAGGTGAAGAGGATGTAGGCCAGGTCGCGCTCGTCAACCTGAGCGGGCCTGTCCTGCAAGGCGGCGGGAAGGTCCGCGAACGCGGTCGCGCCCTCGACGGCCGCCGCATCATCGGCGCGGATGATCATGCGCGGCGCGGCGGCCAGCACGGCCGGCGTCATCAGTTCCGCGCCGTTCCGGTCGATCACAAGCGCATCAAGATCCAGCGCTTCGAGCAGCGCCACGAGCCGGTCTTCCGGCCATTTGAGGTTCAGCGGCACATAGGTCGCGCCGGCCCATGCCGCACCTGCGAGCCCGGCATAGGCGGCGATCGAGCGCGTGGCGAGCAGGCCGACACGCCGCGTGTTCAATCGCGGTCGGATGTGGGCTGCAAGCCTTGCGGCAAGCGCCGCCCATTGGCCAAAAGTCAAGGCATCGCGCCCGCAGGCCAGGGCAACATCGTCGGGCCTGATCTTCGCCTGTTCGGACAAAGAGAAAACAATATTAAAATTCTTCATATTGTCCTCCATTTGCGGCCACACGCCGCCTATGGACGGGAAATCGTTGCAATCTCGAAAACAATCAATGCTTGTCCATTTTTAACCTTAAGAGTTGCGGTAAAGCCCGGCTGGTTCCGTGATGGGACAGCAAGGCTGACCGGTTTGCGCAGTCATGTTGCGTTCATCTCCAATTCGTTAACCATGACGCAAGCGACCGGCCATCCGGTTCGGCGCGGGGGAAACGAGAAGGAGAGCACAATGAAAACGCTCATTGCCGCCGCATTTGCGGCCTGTGTCGGAGCGGCGGCCGCCATGCCCGCCGCGCAAGCCGCACCGCTTGCGCCCGCTCCCGCCATCCAGTCGGCCACTCTTGATCTGGTCACGCCAGTGGCCGGCGGCCAGCGCTGGAACGAGGAAAATCCGGTCATCCATTATGGCAAGCCGTGGAAGAAAAAGCGCCGCCACGGCGTCTATTTGCAGTTCGGCTGGGGTTACCCGCACCCGCATTGGGGCGTGCATCCGGGCATCATTTATCATCCACGTCCGGTGATCCGGCCAAACCCGGTCATCCGCCTGACACGGGCGCACATCTCATGGTGCTACAACCGTTACCGCACCTATGACCATCACACCAATCTGTTTGTCGCCAAGCACGGCCGCCACAAACATTGCGTGTCGCCCTATTCGCATTGATGGGCGTCACCCAAGCGCAGTGATGATGGCCCGCACATAAGGCAGGTACACATCCTCCGGCAGGTCCATGCCCGCCCGGACATGGATCGCGCCGGACAGTTCCGGTTCTGGGTCGGCGGCGATGTTGGCGGCGATTTCGCCAAGCAACGTCTCCGCGTCCTCGTCGGCCTCAAGGATCCGCGCCGCGCAAATGCGGGCATTGTCCTCGATGATGATGAACGCAGGGCCAAGCCGGAACCGGGACGCCTCAAGCCCGGTCTCCTCCTTCAGTTCGCGCACCATAGAAGCTTCGATGTCGATCGTGCCATCGGGGGCAACGTCCCCCAGATCAAGTGTGCCCGACGGCGGATAGACCTTGCTGGGGTTGGAGGTGTGCGCGCCCATGACGCCCATGATGAAGCCGCCATCCCGCGGGCGCAGCAGCGCCGAGCCGAAGATGTTGCGCCCGTCATCGGCAGAAAAGCCCCAGTCCCGCCATGCGAGGAACGCGGCGAAATCGACGACACAGTGATCACCGAAAAACGAGCCGTCGTCGCCAAAGCCCGAGCGCGCCGCGATGAGCACCTTCCCATTGTAGATGTGGGGGTTGAGCGCGGACTCCTGCGCCCAATGGGCGGCGATCGCTTCGCCGTTGCGCACGGCAAAGGCCCAGGGTTCGTCGACCAGCCTGAGGTCGAAACGCGGCGCGGGCAGGATGCGAACGCCGGGCACGACATCCGGACTCTCGGACTGTTTCGTCATCGCAATGCCCCATGCTCACTCTCCGGGAACAGATGTGCCACCCGTCCCATTAAGGGGGCGTGAAGGCACGATGTCCGGGCTGAATGTGCCATGGCGAAACAGATCAGTCGGCACATGCATTGGCACGGTCCTTGCCAAAACGAGTAGCGAAAGGAGTGCGATCATGATTGACGGACTTTTCGATCACGGAGCCATTCTGGCCGAACGGCGCAAAACCCAGCGCAGGCGGGCGCTGAAGGGCGCGCATCTGCGCTTCAACCGCGGCTACGGCGCCTATGAGGCGATTGTGCGGGATCTGACGGATGACGGCGCACGATTGCGCTTCGGCGATGTCGTCGATGTGCCTGCCACATTCGATGTGCGCATCGGCACCGACGAGGCGTGGCGTCCTGCCACGGTCCGCTGGCGCTCAGGCCACGACATCGGGGTCGCGTTCGCCCAGTGATTGCGTGGCGGCCCTCAGGCCGCCGACGAGCGCATCATAGACAACACGCACCTTGCGGCTGCGGTGCAGGTCGGCATGCGCCACGACATGCACGTCAAACGGCAGGTCAATCTGGTCGGCGAGCAGCCGCTCGACATCCGCGCCTTCGAAAGCCAGCGTCAATCCGCTCCCGATGCCGAGACCCGCCTTGACTGCCGCCACCTGCGCCAGAATGGAATCCGAGCGAAAGGAAAAATCGTCGCGGCGTGGATCAAGGCCAAGCGCGCGCATGCCGCGCATGATGCGGTCACCGCTGTCATCGCCAATGAGCCGGTGTTGCGCGAAGTCCGCCAAGGTGAGCGGCCGCCCCTGGCGGGCGAGGTAGCGGCGCGACGCAAACAGCCCGACATTGAGCCGCCCCGCCCGTGTCATGACGAGATCGGGCTGGGACGGCCGGAAGAACCGCACCGCAACATCGGCCTCGCGGCGCGTCAAATCCTGCGCATCATTGGTGGCGGCAAGCTCGATGGCGAGCCCAGGATGCGAATCCTGCACATCCGCCATGATGCCGGGCACGATGAATGACCCGAGCAGTTCCGGGACCGACACGCGCACCGTGCCATTGACCGCATCTTGCGCGCCCGCAATTTGGCGACTGAACGCCAAAGCCGCCATCTCCATCTGGGCGGCATGCTCCATCAGCGCGTAGGCCTGCGGCGTCGGCGCGATCAGGTTGCCCCTGCGGGAAAACAACATTTCGCCGCACAGCGCTTCAAGCTCTTTGACGTGACGGCCGATGGTCGGCTGTGTCAGGCCGCAGACTTTGGCGGCAGCGCTCAGCGTTCCCGTGCGCATGACAGCAACGAAGGAACGCAGCAACGCCCAATCGAGCGGCGAGCTTGGGGACAGGCTCAGCTTGGGACGATCTGTCATGCGTAGATGCATAACGCGTGTTGAAATTTCCGCAAGTGACGGCAGAGCCCGGGGTCACTAACCTTTGCATCATGCATGAAACGCCGGCGCGTTCGGGATCGAGGCGGCATCCGCCCTCAAGCGTCACGGCTGGACGGTTGACGGCGTGATGCGCGACCCGAAGACGCTGCCCGGGGATCACCCTTATGACAGGGTGATCATGGCGGATGCATTGAACAAAGCTGCGCTTGCAGAAGCGGCGTCTGGCGCAAAGCTGGTCATCCATGCGGCCAATCCGCCCTATGCGCGCTGGAAGTATGAAGCAGTCCCGATGCTGGAGGCAGCAATCGCCGCTGCGCAATCGGCCAGCGCGACCCTGATGTTTCCCGGAAACATCTACAATTTCGGTGCGGACGCCGGCGAAATGCTGCGCGAAACCGCTCCACAGAATCCGCCTTCGCGCAAAGGCGCGATCCGCAAGGTGATGGAGGACGGGCTGAAGGCAGCCTCACGCGAAGGCCTGAACGTGATCGTCCTGCGCGCGCCGGATTTCTTCGGGCCGCGCCAATCCGGCTCATGGTTTCGCGACGCCATTCTGGGTGGAGCCAAACGCCCGCTGAAGGCGCTTGCCTATCCCGGTGACCCGGCGGTGGGCCACAGCTGGGTCTATCTGCCCGATCTGGGTGAGACAGCGGCAAGGCTGGCCAACGCGGCGATTGCCGAGGCGCGACTGCCGCAAGGGTTCCATGCCTACGGCGTGCCGGGGCATTTTATCGAGCCGGGAGGACGCCTGCTTGACCTGATGAACGCCGCGCTGGGCACGAGCCTGCCGGTCAAGCCGATGCCATGGAGCCTGATGCGGCTGATCTCGCCCTTCTCTCCGATGGTCCGCGAACTGTTTGAGATGCGCTATCTCTGGAACGTGCCGCATCGTCTTGATGGCGCGACATTGCAGGCGCTGATCGGCCCGCTGCCGCAGACACCGCTGGCAGAAGCGGTCCGCGCCACCTTGTCGGCCATCCTGCCACGTCGCTGACCCGCTTTTCCGTAACAACCGAGGACTTCTCCAATGACCGCACATGACGCGGCTTCGCGCCGCCACGCCCGATTGACGACCGCCACTCTTCTGGTGGCAGAACCGTTGCTGTTTTTTGCGGCCTTTGGCGTCCTTGGTGCTGCGATCAACTGGCCGGCCAGCCTTGGCCTCCCATGGAGCGAGGCTCTGCCCCTCATTGCCGCAAACCTGACAGAGGTGCGCTTCGGATACGGGCTCTACCTTGCCTCATCCCTGCTGACCGCGCCGCTGGCGGTGGCCTTGCTGGCTTCATGGCCGCAGCGATCGCTCTGGCTCGACATGGCGGCATTGGCGATGGTGCTCGCTGCGGTCTTCAAGGCGCTGGGCATCACGCGCTGGTTGATCGCCATGCCCGCTCTGGTCCCGCTCGCCGACGCCGGTGATCCAGGTATCGCCGCCGCTTTCACCGCGCTCAATGAATATGCAGGCGGCGGTCTGGGCGAATGGATGGGTGTCGGATTGATGACGGGCCTGTGGATGCTCTGCCTCGCATTCGCCCTCGCCCGCACGCAGCGGCTTGCCGCGATCCTTTTTGCGGCGGCAGCCCTGCCCGCCTTGCTGATCGTGCCCAACGAATTTGGCCAATGGCTGCCGACAGCCGCGCTTCAGGGTACGGCACGCTTTGCATCTCTCGCCGCACAACTCCTGCTGGCGTGGCATCTGTTGAGGCAGCCGCAGTAACCCGCCGGAGCGTGATCCCAAGAAGTGAATAGCGGTTCCTGGAGAAAGATCACGCTCAATCAAGACGTTGGAGCGCCGATCCGGTGCAACCGGATCGCACTGCGCTCTCAGCCTACGGCCCGCATCCAAACAGGCACATTGTCGCAGGCGGCGGGGCCATCCGCCGCTTGCAATTCAGACTTTTTATGCGTATTTCATTATATAAATGATATTATATAATTCTGGCTCGCCAGATGAACGTCTGCTCCGCCGCCAACTCCACCCCGCATCGGCGGCGTGCAGCGGAGGCCGGTTCCTGAACGGACCGGCCAACGCCGCTGTCTTTCAGTCCATGGCGAAATCGGCCGGATCAAGCCCGAGATGCAAGGCGATCGCCTCGACGCCCAGTTTGTGGTCTTCGCGCTGCGGCAGGTTGGACACCGTGACGCAGCCAATGACGGGGCCGTCGGCCAGCCGTATGGGAAAGCCACCGCCATGCGGTGCGTAGTCGGCATCGTTGGTGCCACTTGCCGGCCCAAACGCCTTGCCATCGCGCTTCATCTCCAGCCCCTTGCGGTAGGATGCGCAATGGAAGCGGCGCACCACATTCACCTTGCGCCGCACCCAATCCTCATTGTCGGATGTCGTGCCAGCCATCGCGTGGGTGAACAGCACGCGGTCCCACAACCGGATGTCGACAAACACGCCCAACCCGCGCGACTGCGCCAGCCGGACGATGTGGCAACCAAGCGCAAACGCGTCAGCCTCGGAGAATGAGGGGAACACAAGCGCCTTTTCCTGCGCAAGGATGGTGTCGATGTCGGCTTGGATGGTCATGGACTGCTCCCACATGGCGGAAAATGCGCTGGTTGGGCAATTTGGTGCAGGACTATTGCACAGCCGTTACCCTTTTTCGTCATCCTCGCCCTCGTGGCGAGGACCCAGCCTCGGCATGAATGCATGGGCTATGACTGGGTCCTCGGGACTTCGCCCGAGGATGACTAAGCAAATCGCGCGCTGCGGGGATCGGCCGGTCAGTTGCGCGCCTTGTCCACCAGCTTGTTCTTGCCGATCCACGGCATCATGCCGCGCAGTTTCTCGCCCACTTCCTCGATCTGGTGGGCGTCATTCATGCGGCGGATGCCTTTGAAGCGTGCCGCGCCTGAACGGTATTCCTGCATCCACTCGGAGGTGAACTTGCCGGTCTGGATGTCGTGCAGCACGCGCTTCATCTCGGCCTTGGTCTCGGCGGTGATGATGCGCGGGCCGGTGACATATTCGCCCCATTCAGCCGTGTTCGAAATCGAATAGTTCATGTTGGCGATGCCGCCTTCATAGATGAGGTCGACGATCAGCTTCACTTCGTGCAGGCACTCGAAATAGGCCATTTCGGGCGCATAGCCACCTTCGACCAGCGTCTCGAAACCGGCGCGGATGAGTTCGACCAGGCCGCCGCACAAGACCACCTGCTCGCCGAAAAGGTCGGTCTCGCACTCTTCCTTGAATGTCGTTTCGATGATGCCGGAACGGCCGCCGCCGACGCCGCAGGCGTAAGACAGGCCGAGGTCGAGCGCGTTGCCCGACGCATCCTGATGCACAGCCACAAGGCACGGCACGCCGCCGCCCTTCTGATATTCGCCGCGCACCGTGTGGCCAGGGCCTTTCGGCGCAACCATCAGCACGTCAACCGTGGCCTTGGGCTCGATCAGGCCGAAATGCACATTGAGGCCGTGGGCAAAGGCGATCGCCGCGCCGTCGCGGATGTTCGGGGCGATCTCGCTCTTGTAGATGTCGGCCTGGAGTTCGTCGGGCGTCGCCATCATCATCAGGTCGGCCCATTGGGCGGCATCCGCCACGCTCATCACTTCAAGGCCGTCGGCCTCGACCTTCTTGGCGGTGGCCGAACCGGGCTTGAGCGCGACCTTGAGGTGCTTTGCACCGGAATCCTTCAGGTTCAACGCATGGGCGCGGCCCTGCGAACCATAGCCGACAATCACGACTTTCTTGGATTTGATCAGGTTCAGATCGGCGTCGCGATCATAATATACGCGCATGGCAGTCCCCAGTTTCAGGTTGTGGCGGGGCATGGCCCGCAGTCATTGTGGTCAATCCGCGGCGTCCTTAGCCGTGCAACCCGATGGAAGCGGCGATCCAACGCGCAAATCGCAAATCAAGGGGGCGGTCATGGTCACGGAATGGTTGCGGCTGGCAGTGCCGCGCGACAGGCAGGATGACTATCTGTTCCACGACCGCGCGATCTGGACGGCGGAACTGGCCCGCTGGCCGGGCTATGCCGGCAAGGAGGTCTGGCATGAGCCTGACGATCCCGACCATCTGGTCCTCATCATCCGCTGGCATTCCCTGCGCCAGTGGAAGGCGATTCCCGAACCCGTCCTGATCGAAACGGACCGCAAGATGGAAGCCGCACTCGGCGTGCTTTACCCGATTGTCGAAAGCCGCACGTTCCACACGGTGGGTTGAGTGAGCCCGGCGGCGCGGCGGCGCGACCGCGTGACCGCGCGGTCTACCCCAGCGCCCGCACAAAGCGCCGCACGGTTTCGGCAAGCCCGAATTCCAACGCGTCGGCAGTCAGGCCATGGCCGATGGACACTTCCAGAAGGTTG
>JALOTE010000024.1 GCA_025458045.1 Rhizobiaceae bacterium | reverse complement strand
CATCCTCTTCCGACGAAATCGCCAGCGCGAGGATTTCCTGTTCGGACAGGTCATTGAACCGGCGGCGGCCGCCGGTGAACATGCGGGCCAGCATGGCGCACTCCTTGGAACTGTTCCAATGTAGAGGCGTCACACCTCGCTGGCAATGCACCGTTCAGACCGGTCATGTCCCGGCTTGCAGTCCGTCCTCGGACGTGCGACCCACGCGGCTTGGTCCGCCAGAGCGCGCCGCCTGCCGAGAGGCCGGACGCATGGCGCGCTGTCGGTGAGGCGGGGCTCCTCTGGCACCACCGCCACCGGCACCATCGGAGCAATCGCTCATTTAGGGTCTGGACCCTGTGCCTGCGGATGGAAAGCATCCTCGGCATGGGGATACCACCGGCCCTCGATCGCGGGCTTGTGATCGATGATGACCACCTTGGTCTGCCGGAAAGCGTCAAGCCCGTAGCGCCCCAATTCGCGGCCCATGCCGGAGAGTTTCCAGCCGCCGAAAGGCAGGGCGTCATTGTCAATGAGCGGATTGTTGACCCAGACCATGCCCGCCTCCAGCCGCTCGGCGGCCTCCATCGCCTCCTCCAGGCGGGTCGAGAAGATGGATGCACCGAGGCCGAAACGAGACTGGTTAGCCAAGGTGATGGCGTCCTCCAGCGCATGCGCCCGACATGGCTCGTGTCGGCGGGGTCGGTCACATCCGTCAACGGCGCGTCGACGAGGCGGAACGCGTTGGCCGCAAAGATGCGCGGTGCGAACGCGTTGAAGGCGATCGGATCTGAAACCGGATGGCCGCTCATCGGATCATGTACACTTTGCGGATCGTCTCGTGCACGCGGCAGGTGCCGCGCCAATCCTTCGGGAAGAAGGCGACGGTGTCGGGCTCGATTTCGATCACCTCGCCTGAATCATGCACGCAAGTCGAGCGCCCTGCGAGGAAATGGCAATATTCGTCACGTGTCACATGCCAGTGCCAGAAGTCCGGCGTGCAAATCCAGACCCCCGTCTCGTTTTCGCCCTGCAGCCCCTTGTGGATCAGCGAGAACTTGCGCCGCGCCGTCTCCACCAAATGTCCCCGCTCCGGGTGTCGCTTCGCGGGACAGCATGTAGGTGTTGCGCATGGTGGCGCGCACGGTGCAGCGGCCGCGCCAGCCCGCCGGAAAATGCACGGCCGTCGACGGCTTCACCTCCACCGTCTCGCCGGTGTCGCGCACATAGGTCGCCTCGCCTTCGATGAACCAGCAGAATTCATCGCGCGGGATGTCCAGCGTCCAATCGCCCGGCGTGCAGACCCAGAGCCCGAGTTCCGGCTTGCCATCCGGCCCCTTGTGCAGCAGGCGGCCGGTGTTTTTCGAGACTTTGCCCGATGTGCCGCTAGCCTGCTCGCCCCAGTCGGCGAGGTCGTTGAATCGGAATTTTGTCTGCTACAGTGTCGAAAAGGCTTGAAAATGCTGGCATTTTCTACGCCTTCCCTCCTTGTATCAAACAGAATTCCCTCCGACCATTTCAATGAAATCAATGGGTCCTGACCCTATCTGTATTTCAAGGTCTGCGACGCGTTGGGCGACCGGCCGTGAACCACATCGACGAATGACAGCAGGGTCCGGCATGGCAACCCCCGGGCACTGCATCCGGACGATCCCCGATCGCCGCTCCTGCTGGCCGCGCAGCGCGGCCGGCTCACGGTGCCAGGACGCGTCCTGTGCGGCAGGCGACCGGGGGGAGTCACCGGTCGGTGACGCACATGACATTCACATTGCCGGCGCTCCGTGCGATAGGGCGCATCCGTTTGCGTCCATCCAGCGGGAGTGACAGGGCCTTTGACCACGCGCGCGCCATCCCTTCTCCTCGACACCGATGCCTTGCAGGAAACGCTCGGCGCCATCGGCATCAGGCATGCCGGGAACATGGTGGGACCGGACGCGCGCAAGGCGCTCAGCGATGCGATCAAGCAGGCGGTGCGCGCCATGTTCACGCAAGCGGAAGCGCGGCTCAACGCCGACGGCAAGGGCCGTCAATGCGCCGAGGCGCTGTCAACCGGCATGGATGCGCTGATTTCGCTGGTCTGCACCCATGTGCGCGAGCAGGTGTTCTTCGGCGTCCCGGCAAAGGAGAATGCACCCGCGGTGATGGCCGTCGGCGGCTATGGACGCGGGACGCTCGCGCCGTTTTCGGACATTGACCTGCTGTTTGTCTCTCCGCTTGCGGCGGATGCACGCGTCACCCGCTTCATCGAATACATCCTCTATGCGCTGTGGGATGCGGGGTTGAAGGTCGGCCACGCGACACGCACCGTGCCCGAGTGCATCAAGGCCGCCAAAGCCGATACCACCATCTGCACCACGCTCCTGGAAATGCGCCGCCTGTGGGGCAGCGCCGCATTGGCGCAGACATTGGATGAGGCGGTGCAAAAGCAGATCCTGTCGGGCTCCAGCGCCGCATATGTGGAGGCCAAGCTCGCCGAACGTGACGAGCGCCACAAGCGGTCCGGCGACACGCGCTACCTTGTCGAGCCGAATGTGAAGGAAGGCAAAGGCGGCCTGCGCGACCTGCACACGCTCTTCTGGATCACCAAATATCACTACCGTATCCGCCATGAGCGCGAACTGGTTGACAAGGGCGTGCTGACCCGCGCCGAACTGGCGGATCTGCGCAAGGCCGACGCTTTCCTGTGGTCAGTGCGCTGCCAGTTGCATTTCGCGGCGGGCAAGGCGGAGGAACGGTTGTCCTTCGACTACCAGCGCGAGATCGCGAGCCGCCTCGGCTATCAGGACCACCCGGACTTGACCGGCGTCGAACGCTTCATGAAGCACTACTTCCTCATCGCCAAGGACGTCGGCGACCTGACCCGCATCCTCTGCGCGGCGCTTGAGGAAGTGAACGCCAAGCCTGCTCCGGGCTGGGGTGCGATGCTGACGCCCTGGCGGCGCAACAGCCGGTCCGTCATCCGCGGCACCGATTTCGTCATCGACCACGGCAAGATCAATGTGGCCGACGAAGCAGCCTTCACGCGCGATCCGGTGAACCTGATCCGGATGTTCCATCTGGCCGACCGCAATGACGGGCACTACCATCCCGATGCGCTGCGGCTTGCCACGCAAAGCCTTCGTCTCATCGACAATGGCCTGCGCGGCAACCCGGAAGCAAACCGCCTGTTTCTCGACATCGTGACATCACGCCGCAATCCCGAACTGCATCTGCGCCGCATGAACGAGGCGGGCGTGCTTGGCCGCTTCATTCCGGAATGGGGCCGCATCGTCGCGCTGATGCAGTTCTCGATGTATCACCACTACACGGTGGACGAGCATCTGCTGCGCGCCATCCTGTCGCTGTCGCAATTGTGGAAAGGCGAGTTCAAGGGCGAATTGCCGCTGTCCTCCTCGCTCCTGCCCGAACTCGAACCGCACCGGCGCGTGCTGTTCGTGGCGCTGCTGCTGCATGACGTCGCCAAGGGCCGCAAGGAGGATCATTCCGTCGAGGGGGCCAAGATCGCGCGGCGGCTCTGCCCGCGCTTCGGGCTGACGCCGGCCGAAACGGAGACCGTCGCCTGGCTGATCGACAACCATCTGGTGATGAGCACGGTGGCGCAAACCCGCGACTTGTCAGACCGCAAGACGATCGAGGATTTCGCCGCCGTCGTCCAATCCATGGAGCGCATGAAGCTTCTGCTCGTGCTCACGGTCTGCGATATCCGCGCGGTCGGCCCGGCAACCTTCACCGGCTGGAAGGGGCAATTGCTGCGCACGCTTTACGCCGAAACCGAGCTGATGCTGACCGGCGGCTTCTCGGAGGGCACCCGCGCCGCGCGCGCCGAAGCCCAGCGCCGCGCGCTGGAAGCAGCCCTTGTCCAGTGGCCGGAGAACGAGCGCGCCCGCTATGCCGGGTTGTTTTACAACAACTACCTGCTGGCCACCACATCGGCGACGCAGGCGCGCCATGCCGCCTTCCTGCGCGACTGCGACATGCAAGGCAAAAGGCTTGCGACCATGGAGGAACTGCGCGCCTTCGAGGGCGTGACCGAGATCACCGTGCTTGCACCGGACCATCCGCGCCTGCTGTCGATCATCGCTGGCGCCTGCTCGGGCGCGGGCGCCGACATTGTCGGCGCGCAGATTTTCACCACCACCGACGGCCGCGCGCTCGACACCATCCGCATTGCCCGAGAGTTCGACGCCGATGACGACGAATTGCGCCGCGCGCGGCGCATCGGCGCGCTGATCGAGGACGTGCTGGCGGGCAAGGCGAGCCTGCCCGACACGATCCACCGGCAGCGCAAGAAAAAGATCGCCAAGGTGTTCCAGATCGCGCCGCGCGTCGATGTGCGCAACGCGCTGTCGCATCGCTATTCCGTCATCGAGATCGAGTGCCTCGACCGCATCGGACTTCTGGCGGAAATCACCCGCGCCATCTCCGACCTGTCGCTCGACATCGAATCGGCGCAGATCACCACCTATGGCGAGAAGGTGATCGACACCTTCTATGTGACCGATCTGATGGGCTTCAAGATCGACAGCCCGCAGCGCCAGCGCCGCATCATCCGCCGCCTGATCGAAGTCATCGAAGAGGGCATGCCCGGCGTCGGCAAGGTCTGGACGCCGGAAGAGCGTGCGGTCGCCGCCGGAATCGTCTTGTGAGAGGAAGTCCCGCGTGAGCCTGATTGCCAAATTCGCCTCTGTGGGCGGTGCAACCGCGGCAAGCCGCTTTCTGGGTTTCGTGCGTGAGGCGATGATCGGGGCGGCGCTCGGCGCGGGCCCCGTCGCGGACGCGTTTTACGCCGCCTTCGCCTTTCCCAACCTGTTCCGCCGGCTGTTTGCCGAGGGCGCGTTCAACTCGGCCTTCGTGCCGCTGTTTGCCCGCAAGGTGGAGCAAAGCGGGCTGGAATCGGCCAAGCGGTTTGCAGAGGAAGTCATGGCCGTCCTCATCCTCGCGCTCGGCGTGCTGACGGTGCTGGCGATCATCTTCATGCCGGGTCTCGTCGCCACCGTCGTCGCACCGAAATTCGCCGACACGCCGGACAAGTTCAACCAGACGGTCGAGCTGACGCGCATCATGTTCCCCTATCTGATGGCGATGAGCCTGATGGCGATGCTGTCGGGCATCATGAATTCGTTCCGGAAGTATTTCCTCGCCGCGCTCGCACCCGTGCTTTTGAACGTGACGATGATCGCCGTGCTCTGGGTGGCGATGCGGCGCGGGCTTTCCCAAGACGAGGTGGGCGTCTGGCTGGCATGGGGCGTGACGGTTTCGGGCCTGCTGCAATTGGGTGTGCTGATATACGCCGTCCTGAAGGAGAAGTTCCTGCCTGGGTTCCGTGCGCCGAAGCTGACACCGGAGGTCAAGCGCCTGCTGGTGCTGATGGGCCCGGCGCTCCTCACCGGCGGCGTGGTGCAGATCAATTTGATGATCGGCCGCATCATCGCATCCGGGCAGGACGGCGCGATCGCGCTTCTGAACTATGCCGACCGCATCAACCAATTGCCGCTCGGCATCATCGGCATCGCCATCGGCGTCGTGCTGTTGCCGGAACTCGCGCGCGCGTTGGGCGCTGGGCGCACGGACGAGGCGGCGCATCTGCAAAACCGGTCGCTGGAGTTTGGTCTCGGCATCACGGTTCCGGCCGCCATCGCGCTGATTGTCATGCCGGTGCCGATCGTCAACATCCTCTATGAGCGCGGAGCTTTCACCGCCGAAACCACCGCGATGACGGCGTCGGCGCTTGCCGCCTTTGCAGCGGGGTTGCCCGCCTATGTGCTGATCAAGGTGTTCCAGCCGGCCTTCTTTGCGCGCGAGGACATGAAGCGGCCGCTGTATTTTTCGGTCGCCGGTGTCGTCGCCAACATCGCCCTGTCCTTCGCGTTGTTTCCGTCGCTTGGCCATGTCGGAATCGCGCTGGCGACCGCGATCTCCGCATGGCTGCAGGTGGCGCTCTTGATCATCGCATTGGCGGCGAAGTCCATGTTCCGCCCATCGGCGGTCACGCTGCGCCGCCTCGTGATGGTCGCTGTCAGCGGCACGATCATGGGCGGGCTGCTGGTCGGCGCCCAGATGGCGCTCCCCGGGTGGTTCGCCTCGCCGTCCACGCTTGTCCGCGTGGCGACCACGCTTGGCTCGATTGCGGTGGCGGGGCTTGCCTATCTGGCGCTGGCGCTTCTCACCGGCGCGCTCGACCGCAACGAATTGAAGGGCGCGCTGCGGCGGCGCAGGGGCCAGGCGGAAGCATCAACGCCCGGCGCGTAAGGCCGCCACTTCGGCACGCAACGCCCGCAACTCGCTGAGGATTTCACCTCTTTCATCATGAGCCTTGCGGGCATTCGCCTCAGCTTCGCTGTCGGCTGCAGCCTCATGCTCGGCCTGCATCGCGCTGACCACGATGCCGATGAACAGGTTGAGCACGGTGAAGGTGGTGCACAAAATGAAAGGGATGAAGAACGCCCACGCATGGGGATGAACCTCCATGACCGGGCGCACGATCCCCATCGACCAGCTTTCCAGCGTCATCACCTGGAACAGCGAATAGGCCGAGGCCGGGATGGACCCGAACCATTGCGGAAATGTCGCGGCATAGAGCTTGGTTGCCATGACGGAGAACACATAGAACACCAATGTGAGCAGCAGCATGATGGAGCCCATGCCTGGCAATGCCGTGATCAGGCCGCCAACCACCTTGCGCAGACTTGGCACGACACTGACCAGCCGCAAGACGCGCAAGACACGCAGCGCGCGCAACACCGCGAGGCTTCCGGTCGCGGGCAGGAGCGAGATCGTGACAATCGCCAGATCGAAGATGCGCCACGGATCCCGGAAGAACGCGCCGCGATAGACAATCATGCGCAACAGCAATTCAACAACAAAGACCGCCAGAACCGCACGGTCGAAGGCGAGGATCGCCCCGCCGAAGCGCTCCATCACCGACGGCACGGTTTCAAGCCCGAGCGTGATGGCGTTGGCGATGATGAGCACGGTGATCGACATGTCGAACCGGCGCGATTCGACGAGGGATTTCAGCGCATCCATGGTGTGATCCGGATCGTCAGGGAGATTGGAGGCGACATAGATGATCGCCGCGCCGATGCAAGTCTTCGCCGATACAAGTCTTCGCGGTTGCATGGCGAGGGTCAAAGTCGCCACCCATCGACGACGCCTTGCCGCCTCGGCGCACTTCCACTATCAGGCCCGCGCCCGGCTGTTGTGCCGACCCTTCCGTCCAAAGCCCCTCCACAAGGTTCCCGATCATGACAGGCTTCCACCAACGCGTGTTCTCCGGCGTGCAGCCAACCGGCAATCTCACGCTCGGCAACTATCTTGGCGCGATCAAACGCTTCGTCGCGATGCAGGCGGAGATGGATTGCATCTATTGCGTGGTGGACCTGCACGCGATCACGCTTCCGCAGGACCCCGCAGACCTGATCGCCTCCACCCGCGCGGTGACGGCGGCGTTTCTCGCCTCCGGCATCGATCCGAAGGCGCACATCGTCTTCAACCAGAGCCGCGTGCCGCAGCATGCCGAACTTGGCTGGGTGTTCAATTGCATCGCGCGGCTGGGATGGCTGAACCGCATGACGCAGTTCAAGGACAAGGCGGGCAAGAATGCCGAAGCCGCCTCAGTCGGGCTCTACGCCTACCCGAACCTGATGGCCGCCGACATGATGGTCTATCGCGCGACGCATGTGCCGGTCGGCGAGGACCAGAAGCAGCACATCGAACTGACACGCGACATCGCGCAGAAGTTCAACAATGACTATTCGACCCGCATTGCCGCGTTGGGTTTGGGCCACGAGATGCGCGTCGGGGATGAGACCGTCAACGCCTTCTTCCCGCTCATCGAACCGGTGATCGGCGGGCCGGCCGCGCGCGTCATGAGCCTGCGTGACGGCACGAAGAAAATGTCGAAATCCGATCCCTCCGACATGAGCCGGATCAATTTGACGGACGACGCCGACACGATCGCGAAGAAGGTCCGCAAGGCGGTCTCCGATCCGCTTCCGCTGCCGGAGACCGTCGATGGATTGAAGGACCGGCCGGAGGCCGACAACCTTGTCGGCATCTATGCCGCGCTCGCCGACGTGACCAAGGATGCCGTGCTTGCCGAATTTGGCGGGGCGCAATTCTCGGCTTTCAAGCCTGCGCTGGCCGATCTGGCCGTGCAGAAAATCGAGCCGATTTCGGCCGAGATGCGCCGCATCACCGCTGACCCGGCCTATGTCGACGGGGTTCTGAAGGACGGCGGCGAACGGGCGGGGGCGATTGCCGAAGAGACGATGAAGGCGGTCAAGCAGATTGTCGGCCTGCTTGGCTGATTGCGGTCGCAGCCTTACGGAGACACTGTCGCCTGGATCGCGCCTTGCGCGGGCGCGCGGTTTCTGATGCAGTCGCGCCATGACGCAAACGTCATGCGGGGAGCGGAATGACCGGTGCTGCACGAGGCCTTTCAGGGGCCGCCCTTCTTTTGCTCTGCGGCACGGCCATGGCACAGGCGTCATCCTGGTCCGTCACATGTGACGCCGAACTCTATTGCATCGCGCGCACGCCCTTGACGGGCACGCCGGATGCCGAAGCGCGGCTGAAAATCGAACGCGGCAATTCCGATGGCGGTCGCGTCTTTGTCAGTGTCGGCACCGGGCCCGAACTGGCCGAAGGCATGGTTGTGGCCATCGAGGCGCTGGGTGGCGGCTTGCGCCACGAGGGCGCAATCGACAAGGTTTATCGCGGCAATGAAATGACATTCGCCGAGCCGGCACGCGGGCCCATTGTCGAAGCGTTGCGCGCCGCTGGAAGGGCGCAAGTGACCGTGCAGTTTGGCGGCGGCATCGGCACCCGTGTGCATGACGCGGCGCTTGACGGGCTGACGGCCGCGCTGCTGGAGATCGACCAGCGGCAAGGCCGTGTCGGCCATGCGAGTGCCATGGTGGCGTGGGGATCGGCGACCGGTGCGCGCGACGGTGCGCCCGTACCCGACGCGCCGGACCAGGCGGCGGAGCCGCCCGAACCGGGATCACCGCCCGCCATCATGGAGGATTTTGCGGTCGGCAGCGGCGAGATCATATACGAGCGCACCGGCTTGCCGGCACAGATCGTCGCCATCTCCGACGCTTATGGATGCGGGCTCGACGAAGCGCTTGGCGCGTGGGGTGCCAAAGCGCTCGGTCTCGGTCAAGGGCGCAGGCTGTTCATCGTTCCCTGCCACAATGCCGATATCAACATTGAGAGCCATGTGACGCTGCTCGGGCCGGATGGCATGGCCACGCCATTGCAGTTTGAATCGCCGCCCGGCGAGAATGCGCCGATGCGCCCGACACTGATCAACCCCGATTACGATGCGCCGAGCGGCCTTTTGCGCGCCACCGCCTTTGACAGCCCCGAGGGTGGCTGCGGCACGTTCGAGCGCCACCGCCTGCTCGCAGACCAGTTGGCGTTTGAACTGATCGAGCAGCGTGAAAAGCCGGACTGTGACACGACGATCCCCAATCCCGAGGACTGGCCGCTGGCGTGGACAATCGACGAAATGGGCGGCTGATCAGGGCGTCGCGCCACGCCTTAAACCCCGGCGGCGGCAAGCAGATCATCACGCGCGAGCCCCGCTTTTTCGGACTCGAACACCACCGAGCCGCGCTTCAAGACCGTGAAGCGGTCGCCCAGATCGAAGGCGAAATCGAAATACTGCTCCACCAGCACGATCGCCATTTTGCCCTCGTCGCGCAGATGCGCGATCACCCGGCCGATCTGCTGGATGATATTGGGCTGGATGCCCTCGGTCGGCTCATCAAGCAGGAGAAGTTTCGGCCGCATGATCAAAGCGCGCGCGATGGCAAGCTGCTGCTGCTGCCCGCCTGACAAATCCCCGCCGCGGCGGTTCGCCATGTCTTTCAGCACCGGAAACAGTTCATAAATCTCGCCCGGGATGCTGCGTTCGGCGCGCGGCAGAACGGCAAAGCCGGTCATCAGGTTTTCCGTCACGGTGAGCAGCGGGAAGATCATGCGGCCCTGCGGCACCACCGCCACGCCCTTTGCCGCAAGCGCATGGGCAGGCGGCTTCGCAAGCGTCTCGCCGTTCAGCACATAGGTGCCGCCGGAGCGGTGATGCGTGCCCGCAATGGCTTTCAACAGGCTCGTCTTGCCCGTGCCATTGGTGCCCATCAGGCAGGTGATGCGGCCCGTTTCGGCTGTCAGCCGAACGCCGTTGAGGATTTGCGACTGGCCGTAGTGCAGCGTGACATCGGAGAGCGACAGCATGTCTCAGCGCCCCAGATAGACGTCGATGACCTGCTGGTCGGCGGTCACATGGTCGAGCGAACCTTCGGCCAGAACCGACCCTTCGTGCAGCACGGTCACGCGGCAGTCGAGGCGGCGGATGAATTCCATGTCGTGCTCCACCACGATGACAGCACGCGTTTCGGCGGCGCGCTTCAAGATGTCGGTCGTGTGCTCGCGTTCAGAAACCGTCATGCCGGCCGCCGGCTCATCGACGAGCAGCAATTTCGGGTCTTGCGCGAGCAGCATGCCGATTTCCAGCCATTGTTTCTGGCCGTGGCTGAGTTCGCCCGCCCGCCGCGCCAGCGAGTCCCTCAGCCCGACTTCGGCCGCCAGCGCCGCGATGCGCTCCTCGGTGGACCGCGTGCGGCGGCTCGTCAAGGCGGCGAGCGGCGAGCGAGGCGCCTTCAGCGCCATCATCAGATTGTCCGAAACAGTCTGTTGTTCAAACACGGTCGGCCGCTGGAATTTGCGGCCGATGCCGGCTTGCGCGATGCGGCTTTCCGGCAGTTTCAACAGGTTTGTCGGCGGTTCGCCGAACATGACGGAGCCGGTGTCAGGCCGCGTCTTGCCGGTGATGATGTCCATGAAGGTGGTCTTGCCCGCGCCGTTCGGGCCGATGATGGCGCGCAGTTCCGCCGGGCCGATCTCGAAGGAGAGATCATTGATCGCCCTGAAGCCGTCGAACGAGACGGAAACCCCGTTGACTTCCAGAAGCGCGCTCACCGTCCATCCCCTTTTCGGACCAGCCGGTCGACCAGGCCGCCAAGCCCGTTGGGGGCAAACAGCGTGACGGCGACAAAACCGAAGCCAAGCAGCACCTGCCACCAATCCACCCAGTCGATGGTATAGAAACCGAGCGGCACGGACGGCGCCTGCCCGCCGGTGAACCAGGATGAGAGAAGCGAGACGACGGCCGCGCCGATGACCGCGCCATAAAGCCGCCCCCGCCCGCCGATCGCCACCCAGACCGCCAGGTAGATCGAGGCGATGGGCGCGATTTCCGCCGGGTTGATGATGCCCGCCTGCGGATAATAGAGCGCGCCGGCCAGCGCCGCGATGATAGCTGTCAGCGTGAAGACGACGAGTTTGTAGCCCTCGACATCATAGCCGAGGAAGCGGATGCGTGTTTCGTCATCGCGGATGGCGCGGATGATGTTGCCGAATTTGCCCGAGACGAGAAACGCCGCCAGCCAGTAGCCGAGCCCGAGCGCCACGGCCGATGCAATGAAGAACCAGACCGACACGACCGATTGCGGCACATCATCCAGCCCCGGCAGGTTTTGCAGGCCGGACAGGCCATTGTTGCCGCGCAGGCCGGAATCGTTCTGGAAGAGGTAGAGCGACAGGGCGAGCGTCATCGCCTGTGTCAGGATGGAGAGATAAACGCCCGTCACGCGGCTGCGGAAGGCGAGCCAGCCAAACACAAGCGCCAGAAGGCCCGGCACCAGAACCACCAGCGCAAGCTGGATCGGCAGCGAATGGGCAAAGCTCCATACCAGCGGGATTTCGGAACCGCCGACCACGCCGAAAATCTGCGTGCCGATGGCATCGCGGATTTCCTGCGCGGTCGGCGGCAGTTCCGCGCCCGCCAGCGACGCGATCACGATGTCCTCGGTGCGCGCATACATCAGCCACATGCCGATCAGGTAGCCGCCAAGGCCGAAAAAGGCGAAATGGCCAAGCGAGAGGATGCCGCAATAGCCCCAGACGAGATCCATCGCGATGGCCGCGAGACAGAGGCACAACGTCATGCCGAGGATCTTGACGAAACTGGTCGAGACAAGGCCGAGCCCCAGCCCCTCCGACAGCACGGTGATGACAAGCGTGAACACTGCAAGCAGGCCGGTGAACACCAGCACGGACGGGTTGCGCTTCCATAGCGGCTGATGGGTGAAGCCGGGCAAGGCGCTGTCAGCCATTTTTGCGTCAGCCACGGCTCAATCCCCCGCCGCCCGGCCCTTGAGGGCGATGATGCCCTTTGGCCGGAACTGGATGAAAATGATGATGAAGATGATCATGTAGGTTTGTGCGGCGAGCGTGTTCGACGGATTGAAGAACTCGATCACCTTTTGCAGCGAGCCGATCATCGAGGCGCCGGCAAGCGTGCCCCAGATGTTGCCGACGCCGCCCACCACCACCGTCATGAAGCTTTGCACGATGTATCCCGAGCCAAGATCGGATGTGACCTTGGCAAACAGGCCGATGGCGACACCGGCAATCCCCGCAATGCCGGAGCCGAGACCGAAGGTCAGCATGTTGATGCGGTCCGGGTTGATGCCCATCGATGAGGCCATGGCTGGGTTCTGCGTCACGGCCCGCACTTCCAGCCCGAGGCGGGTGCGGGCCAGGATGAACAGCAGCAGCGCGAGGAAGATCAACGCCAGCACGAAAATGGCGATGCGGATGGTCGAAATGGAAACGACGTCATTGACCACCCACGCGCCGTCGAGCCAAGCCGGTGCCGTAAGCGGGCGGGCCTGCGTGCCGAAGATGTTCTTGGCAATCTGTTGCAGCGCGATTGAAATGCCGAAGGTGGCGAGCAGCGTTTCCAGCGGGCGTCTGGCGAGATGACGGATGACCAGCCGCTCCATTGCCACACCGGCCAGCGCCGCGATGAAGAAGGCGAGCGGCAGCGCGACGAGGATCGACAGCGTGTAGTCTGTGATGAATTGCTGCACCACGTAGCCGGTGTATGCGCCGATCATGATGAACTCGCCATGCGCCATGTTGATGACGCGCATGACGCCGAATGTGATGGCAAGGCCGATGGCGGCGAGAAAGTAGATCGATGCAAGCGACAGGGCATCCAATGCGAGGTCAAGCGTCTGGTTGAGGGCAAGGCTGCGGCTGATGGAGGCAAGCGTGGCTTCGGCGGCGGCGGTCACATTCGCATCCGGCTCATTGTAGACGGCGACGATGGACACCGTGGCGAGCGCGGCGCGTTTTGCGTCCTCCGTCACCGGCGGCGGCACGGTTCCCGCGGCGGCGAGCCTGGCATACGCATCCATGCGCGCCGCTTGCGACCCAAGCGCTGCGACAGGCACGCCGGCCACCGCGCCATCGGCGCGGTTGGCGATCAGTGCGGCGCGCATCTCAGCCAAGGTGGGGGCAGCCTGCGCCAGACCGGCCGTCACCAGCAAGCCGTAGGCGTCGTCCAGCGGGATGTCGCCGCCGGGCGCCAGCGCGCGCGCCACATTGGTGCCGGCCGGGACTTCGGCGAAAGCCTTTGGCGTGGTTGCGACAAGCGGGTTGAGCGCAGCGCGGACATCGACGCTGATGTCTCCGGCAAAACTTTCGATTGCGGCGATTCGCGCCTCGGCCGACGGGTCGAATTGAATGGTCAGCAGCCGTTCAAGACGTGTCTTTCGGGCTTTAAGGCCCGCATCGGATTCGGCCTCGATGGAGGCGCGCAGCGGCTCAAGCTGGCTTGCCTCCGCCCCCCGCTCAATCGCGATCAGCGCGGATTCGCGCACCGCAATGTCCGGGTCGGCAAGCTGGAACTGCACCAGCGCGGATGAGAGCACCCCGCGCACGCCGGAATTGGGGCGAAGCTGGGTGACATCGGCCTTGGCGGCATTGCCCGTGTTTTTGCCTGTGTCCGGATCGGTCAGCGAAAACCCGTCGGCGGTTTCGACACCATAGAAAAACAGTCCGTCGGCCTTGCGCTGCACAACCCCGCGGTCACGCCACTGGGCAAGGAAGGTTGCCGCGCCCGGCGCATTGCTTTCAAGCAGCGCGGCAATGACGGTGTCGACAGTGGTGCGCGAGGGTTTGGCGATGGCGTCGGCATTGGCCTGGAGCACGGCCTGCAACGGGCCGGGTGCGGACGGCGCGGGCGCGGCGGGCTCGGTGACGACAGCCATTGTGCCGTCTGCGGTCTGCGCCAGCGCGGAATGCGGCCCGGGCATTGCCCGCGGCGCAATCGCAATGGCCAGCATGATGGCTGTCAGGACAAGGGCAAACCTGGGCATGGAACCGGTGTGCGTTGGAGGATTTCTTGTCATCGCCCGGCACGGGTGGCGCGGACAAAGCTTCACCCTCAGGTGCTTTTCCATTCGTGCTTCGAGGCTCGCATGCGCTCGCACCTCAGCATGAAGGGGAAAAGCCTCGAAGGGCGAAGCGGCCAACCGCCGTTTCGCATCGGGCATTCCGGGAAGGTGGCGGAGGCGCGACCGGCGCGCCTCCGCCGCAACAGTCACGCCAGCATCAATAGTTGGACTTGAGCTGGACGCAGGTTTTCGTCTCGGTGTTGTACATGCCGCAGCCGAGCGTCTTCCAATCGGCTTCGAGCACTTTGGATTCCGGCAGGAAATCCGTCCAGGCGTCGCCCGGCACCGGCTCGGTCGCGGAGATGATGTCGAACTGGCCGTCAGCCTTGATCTCGCCGATCAGCACCGGCTTCGTCAGGTGGTGGTTCGGCAACATTTCCGCCGTGCCGCCGGTCAGGTTGGGGAATTTCTGGCCGTACATGGCCTCCCGCACCTTGTCGACTTCGGTGGTGCCGGCCGCCGTGACGGCATTCACCCACATGTTGAAGCCGATATAGTGGGCTTCCATCGGGTCATTGGTCACGCGCTTCTCGCCGGCGAAGGCTTTCCATGCCGCGATGAACTCGGCATTGGCCGGGCTTTCGGCCGACTGGAAATAGTTCCATGCGGCGAGATGGCCGACAAGGTTGGTGGTGTCGAGGCCGGAGAGTTCCTCTTCGCCAACCGAGAAGGCGACGACGGGGATGTCATCGGCGGAAATGCCAGCAGCCGCCAGTTCCTTGTAGAAGCCGATGTTTGCATCGCCATTGATGGTGGAAATCACGCCGACCTTCTTGCCGTCCGCGCCGAGCGCCTTCACATCGGCAACGATCTTCGACCAGTCCGAATGGCCGAACGGCGTGTAGTTGACGAAGATGTCCTCCTTCGGGATGCCCTTGGAGATGAGGTAGCTTTCGAGAATGTTGTTGGTCGTGCGCGGATAGACATAGTCGGTGCCGAGCAGCGCGAATTTCTGCACGCCAAGCTCTTCGAGGAAATAGTCTGTCGCCGGGATCGCCTGCTGGTTCGGCGCGGCGCCCGTGTAGAACACGTTCTTCGAGGATTCCTCACCCTCATACTGCACCGGGTAGAAAAGGAGGCCGTTCAGTTCCTCGATGACCGGCAGCACGGATTTGCGCGACACCGACGTCCAGCAGCCGAACATCACGTCGACCTTGTTGACGGTGAGAAGTTCGCGCGCCTTTTCGGCAAACAGGGGCCAGTCGGATGCCGGATCGACAACGACGGCTTCCAGCTTCTTGCCAAGCAGGCCGCCCTTGGCGTTCTGCTGTTCGATCAGCATCAGCATCGTGTCTTTCAGCGTCGTTTCCGAAATCGCCATCGTGCCGGACAGCGAATGCAGCACGCCGACCTTGATGGTGTCTTCCTGGGCAATGGCGACGGTGACGGCCGAACCGGTCAGCAATGCGGTGGTGAAGCCGAGAGCGATCTTGGTCAGCGAGCGGCGGGTGATGGAACGGATCATTGTGGTCCTCATGGTTTGACGTTCTGTCCCTCGGAAGCCGTTTTCCCCAGCATGGGGATGCGGCTTCGCGTCTGAACCCCTTGGGAGGAGGCGCGGTTCAATGGGGTGCATGGTGCGTGCCAGATGATGACGATGCGGAAACAGGCGGATTCCACAATGATTCCATCGCTCCGGCAGCGCTGCGCAAGGCCGCGACCGGCAAGACGGCATATCGCCCCCGTTTTCGTGCACAAAACATGTGCAATGCATAAGAAGATTGCAAACGCGCGATTCGTTTCGACCGTCCCTGCAACTTTCGTCGGACCGGGTTGCCGCCGCCGTCCCGCGCGGGCGGTCACTCATCCCATGACGCTATGGCGCACTGTCAGGGAAAGTGGTCCAATGGGCTGTCAATTCTCTTGGACGCGCGATGACCATTGCCGTTTCGCCCCCTGCCAACGCGCTGCCCTCGCACAGTCTGCGCGATGCGGCCCCGCGGCCGCTCTGCACCGATTGCGGCGTCTCGCGCATGGAAGACCCGAAGGCGTGCGGGCGTGCCTGCCAGTTCATCGCGCCCGACTATCCGGCCCTTGAGGCCCGCGTGCATGGCCGGGCGCGTGATGCGGCGCGGCCGGATGAGTTGCATTTCGGCCCGTTTCTGGCACTCCACCGCGCCGCGCTGAAACAGCCGCGCACCGGCGCGCAATGGACGGGCATCACCACACGGCTCGCGGAGACGTTGCTGGAAACCGGGGCGGTCGACGGCGTGCTGACCATGCGCCCAGACGAGGATGATCCGTGGAAGCCGGTGCCGGTCATCGTCACGCGGGCGCAAGACATGGCGCTGTGCCGCGGCATGCGCATGGGCTATGCGCCTCTGCTGGCGCTCTTGGAGCCCGCCCGCGCCATGGGGTTGAAGCGCATCGCCGTCATCGCGATCCCCTGCCAGACCTATGCGCTGCGCGCGCTGGAGGCCGAACTCGGCTTTGACGCGATCACCGTCATCGGCACACCTTGCTCCGACAACACGACGACGGAAAAATTCCACGCCTTTCTCGACCTTCTGGACGAAAAGCCGGAAACGATCACCTATCTCGAATTTCGCGCCGACTACCATGTCGAACTGCGCTTTGCCGATGGGCGCAAGCGCGCGATCCCGTTCCTGCAGCTGCCCATCTCGAAGCTGCCGGCGGATTTCTTCCCGCTCACCTGCCGCACCTGCGTGGACTACACCAATGTGCTCGCCGACATCACGGTCGGCTACATGGGCGGCGAGGGCCGGCAATGGCTGATCGTGCGGAACGAACGCGGGCGCGCCTTGCTGGCCGCACTTGGCGATGAGGTCGAACTCTCAACGCCGGGCAGCGCGGGCAAGCGTGCAGGCGCGGTGAAAGGCTTCATCGCCAACACGAGGCGCGCGGCGGGCGGCCTGCCGCTCCGGCGCATGCCCGGCTGGCTTCGCCCCTTGATCGGCTGGCTGATGCCAAGGGTCGGCCCGCGCGGACTGGAATTCGCGCGCACGCGTGTGGAAATGAAGGCCGCCGAAACGGTCATCCATCTGGCGCGCGAGGAACCGGCGCGGGCGAAGCGGATGATCCCGGCCCATGTGTGGGCGCTGGTCGAGCCCTATGGCCTGACAAGAGAGAGTCTTGGCATTCAGGGTGAGGCGCGGCGCCAAGAATAAGCGTGGCCGAAGGCAGGCGCCGCATCGCGGCCAGGCACATCGGCCTGCCCAAACACATGATGCACCGGCGCCGGGTTGTCTTTCAGGCGCTTCAGCGTCGGCGCGTGGCTGATCAGCAATTCGTCAAAGCCCTGGCGGAAGAAATACTGCACCTGGTCGATCAGCACGTCGCCGGTGGCGCGCAGCACGCCCTGATAGCCGTGATGCAGGCGCAACCGCGCGGCAAGCGAGTAGCCGCGCCCGTCATTGAATTTCGGGAACCGGATGACGATGCGTTCCAATTGGCCGAGATGCGGGACAAGCCCCTCCAACCGCGCATCCGGTTCAAGCAGCACGCTCGTGGCGTTGCCTGGCGCGGCGAGAAAATCGGCGAGCGCGAGCGGCTCGGCGGCAGTGTCGGCGGCAAAGCCCGCCTGTGTGTAGAGTTCAGCCATCACGCCGCCTCCCCGACCGTGCCGTAAAGCGCCTGCTTGAACGGCGTGAGGCCCGCGCGGCGCACATAATCGATGAAGCGCTCCTCCTTTGAGGCACGGTTCGACATGTATGTGGAGACGATCACTTCGATCTTTTCGGGAAGTTCTTCCGCCGAAAAACCCGGCCCGACAATTTCGCCGACCGCCGTGGCGGCATCGGCCGCACCGCCGAGCGTCACCTGATAGTGCTCTTCCCCGCGCTTTTCGATGCCGAGAATGCCGATATGGCCGACGTGATGGTGGCCGCAGGCATTGATGCAGCCGGAAATCTTCACCTTCAGTTCGCCGATCTCGCGCTGGTACTCCAGGTCGGCGAACCGGGTTGAAATCGCCTGCGCGACGGGGATCGAGCGGGCGGTCGCAAGCGCGCAATAATCCAGCCCGGGGCAGGCGATGATGTCCGAAATCAGCCCGGCATTGGATTCTGCAAGACCATGGCGCGCGAGCATCTCGTGCACGGCGGGAAGATCGGCCTTTGCCACATGCGGCAGCACGAGGTTCTGTTCATGGCTGACGCGGATTTCATCATGGCCAAAGCGTTCCGCCAGATCGGCGACGACGTCCATCTGTTCGGCCGACGCGTCACCCGGCACCGCGCCGATCGCCTTCAGCGAGATCGTGACGATCGCATGATCGGGGTGGACATGCTCGTCGCAGTTCTGGCGCACCCACGCCTTGAAGGCTGCCGATCTCTGGAAGGCGTCGGCGAGAACGAGAATGCCTTCCGGCCGGTCTTGCAGCATGGGCGGCGCAAAATAGGATTGGATCGCGCGCACGTCGGCTTCCGGCAGCACGAGTTCACTGTCGCGGATCATTGCCCATTCGGCATCCACTTCGTTTCGGAACGCGTCCAGCCCGATCTCATGGACGAGGATCTTGATGCGCGCCTTGTATTTGTTGTCGCGGCGGCCATAGAGATTGTAGACCCGCATGATCGCGGTCACGTAGCTCAGCAGATCGCGCTCGGCGACAAACGGATTGACGAGTTTCGCCACCATCGGCGTGCGGCCCTGCCCGCCGCCCGCATAGACGGCAAAGCCCGTTTCGCCCGCCGCGTTGCGCTTCAGATGCAGGCCGATGTCATGCACCTGGATGGCTGCGCGGTCGGCTTCGGATGCCGTCACAGCGATCTTGAACTTGCGCGGCAAATAGGAAAACTCCGGATGCAGCGATGACCATTGCCTGAGGATCTCGGCATAGGGGCGCGGATCGGCCACCTCGTCCACGGTCGCCCCGGCGAAGTGATCAGCGGTCACGTTGCGGATGCAATTGCCCGAAGTCTGGATCGCATGCATCTCGACTTCGGCCAGTTCCTGGAGGATGGCGGGCGTGTCGGAAAGCGCCGGCCAATTGAACTGGATGTTCTGGCGCGTGGTGAAATGGCCGTAACCCTTGTCATAGACCCGCGCGATGCGGGCAAGGCGGCGCATCTGGCGGGCGTTCAAGGTGCCGTAGGGAATGGCGATGCGCAGCATGTAGGCATGCAGTTGAAGATAAACGCCGTTCATCAGCCGCAGCGGGCGGAACTGCTCTTCCGTCAGTTCGCCGGAGACACGGCGCTTCACCTGGTCCGAATATTCCGCGACACGGGCGGTGACAAAGGCGTGGTCGAATTCATCATAGCGATACATGGCGCGGTTCCGATCCGGATCAGGCGGCGCGGGCTTCGCGCTCGGCCTGCTTGCCGAGGTCGAGGCGGATCGTCGGCCCTTGCGCGCGGATGCGCTCGCGCAGCTTCAGCGGGCGCAGGCCCTGCGCCGTGTCTTCGACATCGATCAGGTTGACGTCGCAATGCTGCGCCTTGGCGAGGGTTGCCGCGGCGACATCTTCCAATTGGGTGATGGCCTCAGGCGTGGCGGCTGCCCAGGCTTCCTCCACATGCTCGACCCACAGGCCGCCGCGCCCCAGCCACACGGCGATGCCGTCGCAGAGGCGGTTGGCGGTCAGGACTTTGAGGGGCAGGGTTTTCATGCGGCGGACTCCAGTGCGGCGCGCCCGGGCTTTGCGGCGCGCAATGTTGACAGCGGAATGGCTTGGGCGAGGTCGGCCTTGGCGCAGGCCTTGCCGATGAAGACCAGCGTCGGCCCGTCAAGGCCGTCCAGCGCCGAAGACACGGACAATTGGCCAAGCGTGCCTGACAGGATGCGGCGACGGATCAGGCTGGCATTCTCGATGATGGCGACCGGTGTCTTTGGTGAAAGACCAAGCCCGATCAGCCGTTCGGCGACAGTCGTGGCAACCGACCGGCCCATATACAACCCAACCGTCGCGCCTTTCAGCGCCAACCCGGCCCAGTCAGGAATTGCGCCGCCCTTCAGATCATGGCCTGTGGTGAAGACGATGGAGGAGGCGACGCCGCGCAATGTCATCGGCAGCGCCATGTCGGCGGCGGCAGCCGAAGCCGAGGTGACACCGGGCACGATTTCAAACGAGATGCCCGCACCGCGCAGCGCCTCCAGCTCTTCGAACGCGCGTCCGAATGTCATCGGGTCTCCGCCCTTGAGGCGGACGACGCGCTTGCCCTCCCGACCGAGCCGGACAAGGATGGCGTTGATCTCGTCCTGGCTGGCGGAATGCGCGCCCTTGCGCTTGCCAACGGCGATGCGTTCGGCATCCCGGCGGCCAAGCGCGATCACATCGCCGCCAACAAGCGCGTCATGCACGATCACATCGGCCTCCAGCAGAAGGCGCTGCGCGCGCAAGGTGAGAAGGTCGGCGGCACCTGGCCCGGCACCGACCAGCGCCACATGTCCGCGCCGGGTCTCATGCGTCTTGAGCAGCCGCGTCGCCGCGCGCCGCGCCAAGGGCAGTTCGCCGCGCGCGACATCGGCTGCAACCTCGCCCGAAAAGAAGGCACGCCAGAAGCGGCGGCGCGGCTCGCCCCTCGGCACCAGCGCTTCCGCCGCCTTGCGGTAGAGCCGAGCCATGTCGGCCAGCCGGCCGAGATTGGGGGCAAGCATGCGCTCGATTTCGGCGCGGATGGTCTGGCCAAGCACCGGCCCCGCGCCCTCCGTGCCGATGGCAACGGCAACGGGCGCGCGGTTGACGAGGGCGGGCGTGTAGAAATCACAGAGTTCCGGGCGGTCCACCGCGTTGACCGGAACGCCCGCCGCACGCGCTGCGGCCACGACGGCGATGTCGGCCGCCTCTTCGCCCGACGCCGCATAGGCGAACGCAATGCCATCGAGGTGGGCGGAATGGAAGCGGTCGGCCACATGGGTGAAGCGCCCGGCATTGGCGGCGACCAGCGCAGCGAGATCCCCTTCAGGCGCATCGGCAACCAAGCGGATCGCCACGTCACTGGCAAGCAGCAGCCGCGCCTTGTTGACAGCCTCCGCGCCATTGCCGACGACAAGCGCCACGCGCCCGGATGTCCGCATGAACAGAGGGAAGGCTGACAAAAGCGGCGCGGTGCTGCTCATCGACGGTCCGGTCAGACGCAAGGGCGCAAAAGGATTGCGCAATTATGCCCAAGAGCGCGTTGCAAACGAGGCATGAAGCTGCTTGTCTCGGCAGTCATTGAAAAATCATTTCGCGCCTTCACCGGTTTCGCGCAATGACTGCAGCTTCCGCGATGCGCCGGATGCAAACGCGACGTCAGCAGATTGGAGCATGGACGACGCGAAAATCAGGTTTCCACTTTCCCGCGCCATGCTCTAGAAGGCGGCTCACATCAGAGCATTTTGAGGGGCTGACATGGCGCAACCCGGAATGGCGCAACCCAAACTGGTCACGGTTTTCGGCGGCTCCGGCTTTGTCGGACGCCATGTTGTCGCGGCGCTGGCCAAGCGCGGCTACAATGTGCGCGCCGCGGTGCGCCGGCCGGATCTCGCGGGGCACTTGCAACCGCTCGGCACGGTCGGCCAGATTCACGCCGTTCAGGCCAATCTGCGCTTCCGCTGGTCCGTCGATCGCGCCGTCGAGGGTGCCGACCATGTCGTGAACCTTGTCGGCATCCTGTATGAAGGCGGCCGCCAGACCTTTGACGCCGTGCAGTCCTTCGGCGCGCGCGCGATCGCCGAAGCCGCCCGCAATGCGGGAGCCGGCCTCACACATGTTTCGGCCATCGGAGCCGACGCCGACAGCGCCGCCGCCTATGCGCGCACCAAGGCGGAAGCCGAACAGGCTGTGCTGGCCACGGTGCCGTCGGCAGTCATCCTGCGGCCATCGATCATTTTCGGGCCGGAAGACAATTTCTTCAACCAGTTTGCGGGGATGGCGCGCATCGCGCCCGCCTTGCCGCTCATCGGCGGCGGTGTCACCAAATTCCAGCCGGTCTATGTGCGCGATGTCGCTGAGGCGGTCGCGCTGTCCGTCGATGGGGCGCTGAAGCCGGGCGCGACCTATGAACTGGGCGGGCCGGATGTGAAGAGCTTCCGTGAATGCCTTGAACTCGTGCTGTCGGTGACAGGGCGCAAGCGGCCCTTCGTCACGATCCCGTTCTGGGCCGCAAAGATCCAGGGGTCGATCCTCGGGCTTCTTCCGAAGCCATTGCTCACCAAGGATCAGGTGGTGATGCTCGAAACCGACAATGTCGTCAGCGACGCCGCCATGGCCGAAGGGCGCACCCTGCAAGGCATGGGGATCACGCCCACGACCGCTGAGGCAATCCTGCCCACCTATTTGTGGCGGTTCCGCGAGACGGGCCAGTATCAGGCGCCGACGGCAGGCGGCCCTGCCGCGTGAACGCAGCGGATTTTGCCGCTTGGGGCGCGTTGCTTCTGCCCGATGGGCTTGCGCCCGGCGCGGCACTGCTGTTGGTGGTTGCAAGCTTCTTCACATCGGCCTTGACCGCCGCCTTCGGTATGGGCGGCGGCGTGGCGATGCTTGCCGCAATGGGCATGGCCATGCCAGTTGCGGCGCTCATCCCGGTGCATGGCGTGGTGCAACTCGGCTCGAACGCCGGCCGGGCCTGGCACCAGCGCGCCCATGTCTCGACGCTGATCGCCAAGCCGTTCCTGATCGGCTCGCTGGCCGGCGCGCTCATTGGCGCCTTCACCGTGCTGAACCTGCCCGACAGCGTGATGAAACCGCTTCTGGGCCTGTTCATCCTCGCCACCGCCTGGTGGAAAATCCCCGGCTTCGACCGCCTGCAGGGCGCAGGCATCGCCGTCGGCTCCGGCATCATCGCCATCCTGTCCATGCTGGTCGGCGCGTCAGGACCGATGCTGTCGGCGTTTTTCGCACAATTGTTTCCCGATGACCGAAAGACGCTGGTCGCAACCCATGCGGCGGGCATGAGCATCCATCACGGATTGAAGGTCGTGGTGTTCGGGCTTGCAGGCTTCGCCTTTTGGCGCTGGCTGCCGTTCATCGCCGCGATGATCGCTTCTGGACACGCAGGCACGGTGCATGGCAGCCGCCTGCTGGCGCGCATGCCGGAACACAGCTTCCGGTCTGCATTCAAAGTCCTGCTGACAGCGTTGGCCCTGAACCTGATCCGCGAAGGCGTCTGGCCGTCTTTGCCGTAGTGCCGCCTGATCATGGTTTGGGTGACTGGATTGAAAGCGCCGTTTCTTTCCCCCGCCTGAAAAAGGATTGAGGCATTGCTGGTTCAGGACGGGAATGCACCTGTCGTCTGGTGTTTTTGAACACGTCTCACTTGCATTTTCGTCCATTTTCCTGATTTCAAATCATGCCAGGAATCGATAAACGTCCTCAATGAAGTATACCCTCCCACTTCATGCGCGCTGCTCCGCATATGTGACGAGGGAAACGGCATAGGCGGCCGGCAAAGTGAAAGAACCGGTCGTCAAATTCAGTTTTGGACGGGGTTCCGCCCGTCCTGCGAGACAGGCAACCGGAATACAGGGTTGCACAAACGGGGGACGGCAGCCGAGCGCAGCGGCCGCTGTCACCTGACGGCCGGCGCCCCAAAGGCGTCGGCCGGACCTTTCATGGCTCCAAGGGTCAACGTAAGCCATTGGAATTCGCTGCACGCCACGCCGGTTCCGGCGGGACCATGAGCCCGGCCAATCTCGGCAGGCCCATGTGTGGGCAGGCAGTCGAAGAAAGAGGGTTGGTGGAGCTAAGCGGGATCGAACCGCTGACCTCCTGCATGCCATGCAGGCGCTCTCCCAGCTGAGCTATAGCCCCATATCCTTGAAAAGGATGCCGGTTTGGGAACCGGGCTTTTGACCGATGCGTTGCGCGGACACCCGCCGCTTCGGCTGCGCGGTGCATTACGCAAACCCGCCAGGCATTTCAAGCGCAAAACTGCGCCGACACAACGCTGTCGTTCCAAAGCGGCAGGCGGAACCCTGTCCCGCCCGCCACCGCGGCAGGCTCAATCCTCGTCGTCACCGCGGCCGCCGCCGATATAGCCGGTGACGTCGTCTTCTTCCTCGTCTTCCTCTTCGGCAAGGAAGGTTTCGTCTTCATCATCGTCATCGCCGATTTCGATGTCTTCCGCGATGTCGTCATCGCCCGGACCATCGACATCGGGCGTGACGGCCGCTTCCTTGGCGCGCGGCGCGGTCTCGTCCTCGTCGGCCTCGTCGAGCGTGACGAGTTCCGCATCGTCCTCGACCAGTTCCTCCTCGTCGGTCTCGATCTCCTCTTCCTCGTCCTCGACAACGGCCTTGGCGCGCACGAGCTCCTTCAAGACCGGCGTTTCGGTCTCGAAGAAGGACAGGGGATAGGATTTGCCGGTGTAGGGCGAGACGATCGGGTCACGCCCGAGATCGTAGAACTTCTTGCCCGTTTCCGGGTCGATGCGTTTGGTGCCAAGTTCGCTGCGTGCCACGTCTCAAAAACCTCTGGCGCTGTGATCGGGGAAAGGAAGCGGCCTGACAGGCTTTGGGCTTCCCTGAAATCGAGCGCCCGCATAGCGGGCATGTGCGGGGATGTAAAGCAGGGGAGCTGCGCCTTCGCCTCACACCCGGTCCAGAAAGGCGTACCAGCTGAGCGCGACGAACAGGAGCGGCTTTCGCATCGCCAAGCCGCCTGGAAACGGCGGGATCTTCATGTCACGGAACAGTTGCAACCGGTCGCGGTTGCCCGCCACCGCTTCGGCATAGAGCTTGCCGCAGAAGTTGGACAACATCACGCCGTGGCCGGAATAGCCGCCGATCGAGGTCACGCCCGGCTGCACATCGCGCACGAAGGGCTTGCGCGGCACGGTGATGCCGACCGAGCCGCCCCAGGCATGGGTGATGTCGACATCAGCGAGCGCCGGGTAGATCTCGGTGATCTGTTTGCGGATATGAGCGGAAATATCGCCCGGATTGTCAGCCGTGTAGGCTTCACGCCCGCCGAACAGCAGCCGGTTGTCCAGGGTCTTGCGGAAATAGCGCACGACGAAGCGGGAATCGTCGACGCTTTCGCGCGCAGGCAGCACCGGCGAAGCGTCCGGCAGCGGCACAGTCGCACCGATGAATGAGCGGATCGGCATCACATGGGCCGATGTCGTGCGGTCGAGCCCGTCATTGTAGGCGTTCGTCGCCATCAGGCAGCGGTTGGCCGTGATCGTGCCGCCGGTCGTCTCGACCGTCACAACGCCATTGGCGCTCGTCACCCGGCGCACCGGCGTCATCTCATGCAGGCGCGCGCCGGTTTTTTTCGCCGCGCGCGCGAGCCCGACCAGCAGTTTGAGCGGGTGGACATGCCCGGTCTTGGCATCGCGCACGCCGCAGAAATAGCGGTCCGAGCCAAGTTTCGCGGCGGTCTCGGCGCGGTCCATGAAGGTCAGATGCGGATAGCCGAAGCGCGCCATCGCCTCGGCATGGGCGCGGTAATCGGCGACGTAGCGCGCCTTGTGCGCGACCGAAATGTGGCCCTCCACATAGTCCATGGCGATCTCATGGGCCGCGGCCAACGCCAGCAGGCTGGATTTCGCTTCCTCGGCGAGGTCAAACAGCGCTTTGGCGCGTTCGAAGCCAAGCTTGGCCTCCGTCTCGTCGGCCCATTCGCGCTGGCCCGTGCCAAGTTGCCCGCCATTGCGGCCGGACGCGCCATCGCCAAACCGGTTGGCATCGACAAGCACGACATCGGCGCCCATTTCGGCCAGATGGAGCGCGGCGGAAAGCCCGGTATAGCCGCCGCCGATGATGGCGACATCGCAACGCGTCGAGCCTTGCAAGGCCGGGTAGGCCGGACGTTCTCCGACGCTCGCCTGATACCATGAGATGCCGGGCGCGATCGGGCTTTGCACATTGGCGGGGATCACGGTTGCGCCCTCACACGTTGAGGAGCAGATATTCCCGCTCCCACGGGGAGATCACCTGCATGAAGGTCTCGAACTCGCCGCGTTTGACGCCGCAATAGGTGGCGACAAACTCGCGGCCCAGCACGTCGTGGATGGCCGGCTCGCCTTCGAGCAGCGCGACAGCCTCCAGAAGCGAGCGCGGCAAATCGACCGTGCCCTCATTGGCCGAATGCTCGACAGGCGGCGTCGGCACCACGCTCTTGGTCAGGCCGAGATAACCGGCCGTCAGCGAGGCGGCGAGCGCCAGATAGGAATTGGCATCCGAGGAGGGCAGCCGGTTTTCGACGCGCCGCGCCGCCGGTTCCGAATGCGGAACCCTGAATGCCGTTGTCCGGTTGTCATAGCCCCACGCCGTGTTGACAGGACACGACATGCCGGGCGCCAGCCGCCGGTAGGAGTTCACATAGGGCGCCATCATCACCAGCAGCTTCGGGATGTAGAATTGCATGCCGCCGATGAAATGCTTGAAGGCCTGTGTCTCCGACCCATCGGGTGCGGAGAAAATGTTGCGGCCGGTCTTCCTGTCGATGATGGATTGATGGATGTGCATCGCCGACCCGGCCACGCCCTGGATGGGCTTGGCCATGAAGGTGGCGTAGATGTCATGCTTCATCGCGGCTTCACGGATCGTGCGCTTGAACATGAACACCTGGTCGGCAAGGTGCAGCGGATCGCCGTGGCGCAGGTTGATTTCCAGTTGCGCCGGGCCATCCTCATGGATCAGCGTATCGATCTCGAGGCCCTGATCCTCCGAGAAATGATAGATGTCGTCGATCAGCTCGTCGAATTCATTGATGCCTGCGATGGAATAGGCGTTGCCGCCCGGTATCGCGCGGCCGGACCGGCCAACCGGCGGCTGCAACGGATAATCCGGGTCCACATTCTTGGCGACGAGGTAAAACTCGATTTCGGGCGCGACAACCGGCTTCCAGCCCTTGGCCTCATAAAGCCCGACGACACGTTTGAGCACATTGCGCGGCGTGTAGGACACAGGCTCGCCCTTGGTATTGACGATGTCGCACAGGACCTGTGCCGTGGGGTCCGTCTCCCAAGGGACGGCTGACAGCGTCGAGAGATCCGGCATCAGCTTCAGGTCGCCATCATTGGGGTCATAGCGGAATTCGCCATATTCCTCCGGGTAATCGCCGGAAATCGTTTGACGGAACAGGGCGGACGGCAGGGACAGCGACGTATTGGAGGTGAATTTCGAAGCAGGCATCATCTTGCCGCGCGGCACGCCGGCAAGATCAGGCGTTATGCATTCGACATCCTCGATCTTGCGGGCGGCGAGCCATTGGCGGGCCTGGTCCCAGGTCTCGACGCCGCGGCGCGATTCTACGAAATTGCGCAGCTTTGCGCCGCGCAGGAGGGGGGAAGCGGGTTTGACAGTGGTTTTGCTCGGCGGTTGGGTCATGAAGCACCGGGTTGCGGGGTGCTGCAACCATAGTCTGACGCATGACGGATTGGGAAGGGGGCTTCCTTCCCGTTTCAGGCTGCACTTCGCTGATCGAGAGCGGCGAAACGGGGCGGGAGACCAGCGACGCTCTCAATCACACCCGCCGCACGATCACGCTGCCAACCGAATAGCCAGCGCCGAACGAGCAGATCACGCCCATGTCGCCGGGCGTGAGGTCATCGGAATATTGCGAGAACGCGATGATGGCTCACGGCCAAGCACTTTTGCGCCGATCAGGTCGTTCATGCCCTTGTTGGCCTGATGCAGCCAGAGCCGCTTCAGATCCCCCGGCGCGATGCCGGTTTCGGCGAGATGGGCGAGGATCAGTTCGCTCACCATCGGCACCACCTGCTTGAACACCTTGCGGCCTTCCTGCCTGAACTGCATGTCGCGCCGGTCGGCCATGTGGCCTGCGCGCGTGCGCCGCAGAAACCCGTTATTGTTGCGGATGGTGTTGGAAAATTCGGTCGCCAGCCGTGTCGAGACAACCTCGAAACCGGCTTGGCCCGGCTCCGCCTTCTCGATCACCACG